>DASVXU010000145.1:0-13720 GCA_036392515.1 Gemmatimonadaceae bacterium
CCTGCGAGCCGGGGATCAGCGCCGGAAGACCCGAGCGCGATCCGACCACGTAGTTGTCGAACAGGCTATACGCCGAGGGCGGCTGCCCGCCGGTCTCGCCGTAGGCGAGCCGCAGGCGAAGCGTGCTCACCGGGCCGGCCAGGAAGCTGTTCTGGAAGATCGGCTCCTGGTCGACGCTCCACGAGGCGCCGAGGCGCGGGAAGAGCTGCCAGCGCTGGTCGCGCCCGAAGGCGCTCGACGCCTCGTAGTTCAGACCGCCGGTGACGTAGAGCCGCTCGCCGAAGCCGAGCCGCTCCTGCGCGAAGCCGCCTAACGTGCGCAGCTCGACGATGCTCTGCGCCGTCGTCGGCGTCGCGCCGCCCCCGCCGACCGTCGTCTGGCCCGGCGAGAGCCCCGTCGCCGTCGCCGAGACGACGTCGCTGTGATCCACCGTCTGCCGCGCACCGAGCGTCGTCGTCGCGTGGAGGAAGCTCGTCGCCTGCAGCTCGTGCGTGACCGTCAGGTCGTTGTTGAAGCGCTGGATCGCCCGCGTCGGGTTGCTCACCGAGCCGGTGAACGCGCTGCTCAGCGAGCGCGGCGGCTGGTAGTACGTGAACGCCTCGTTGTCGCGGTCGAAGCCGAACAGGTAGTTCACCGTCACGCTCGACACCGGCGTCCAGTTCGTGTTGAAGCTGCCGATGAACCGGTTCACGTTGTCGCGCGCTTCCCAGTTCGCGATCACGTCGAGCGGGTTCGTCCCGAGGATCGGGCTGTAGGGATAGCGGCCGAGCGTCGGGTTGTACTCGGGGTTGAACGTCGTCGGCGTGAAGATCAGCGTCGTGATCACGCCCTGCGTCTGCTCGCCCTCGGGAACGAAGTCCGTGCGCTTCTGGATGTAGTTCCCGTTCACGGTGAACAGGAGCTTGCTCGACAGCTGCTGCGTCAGCGAGAGGCGGGTGTTGATGTTGTTCAGCCCCGTGCTGCGCATGATCCCGGTCTCGTTCTGCCAGAGCGCCGAGGCGTAGTACGTCGTCGCCGCGCTCCCCCCGCTCGCCGTGAGCTGGTTCGTCAGCCCGTAGCTGCGCTGGAAGATCTCGTCCTGATAGTTGTAGCGCGTCACCGGCACGCCGATCGCCGACGCGCCGCCGTACAGCACGTCGCCGCGTCCCGCCACCGGCGAGGTGTTGAGGTCGAAGTAGCGCGGCGCCTTCCCCGTCGTCCCCTCCGCGCGGTAGGTCACGCGCGACGCGCCCTGGCGGCCGCGCTTCGTGAAGATCTGGATGACGCCGTTGTTCGCGCGCGAGCCGTACAGCGCCGCCGCGGCCGCGCCCTTCACGACTTCGATGTGGTCGATGTCGCCGGGCGCGATGTCCGAGAGGCTGTTCGACAGCGCCGCGCCGCCGCGGCTCGCGTTGGCGCCGAGGCTGACGAGCGCCTCGGAGTTGTTCTCGACGAGCACGCCGTCGATCACGATCAGCGGCTCCGCGCCGCCGAGGATCGAGCCGGTGCCGCGGAGACGGATGCTGACGCCGCCGCCCGGCTGGCCGTTGTTCTGGCTGATCACCGCGCCGATGACCTTCCCCTGGAGCGCCTTGTCCACCGACTGCGCCGCCGGCGCCTCGTTCACCTGCTCGCCCGAGACGCTGGTCACCGTGCTGCCGAGCTGCCGCCGCTCCGTCGGAGCGCCCGCGCCCGTCACGACGACCTCGGCGAGCTCCACCACCGAGACCGAGAGCGCGACGGTGCCGACGTCGATGTCGCGATCGGCGCCGAGCTGCAGCTCGCGCGTCACCTTCGCGTGCCCGATGTGCGTGATGTCGAGCGCGTACGTCCCCGCCGCGACCGGCGCCTGGAAGACGAACTCGCCGTTGGTGCCCGTCAGCGTCCCGAGACGCGTACCGCGCAGCGTCACGGTGACTCCGGGCAGCGGACGCTGGGCCGGCGCCTCGACGACGCGACCACGCAGCGTGTAGCCCTGTTGCTGCGCGCCCACCGAGGGCGCGAGCGTGGCGAACCCGAGCGCGAGCGCTCCGGCCCACCTGAACAGACGCGAGAGATACATGAACCGAACCGGCTGATGTGAGGGAATGGCGATCGCTCCTGCGGAAGGAGCGGGGAACGGCGAGGCGCCGGCGCGGAGCACGGCACCACTCGGCGGCACACGCGGGGGAGGGAACGAGCGCGCGGCGGCCGAGGATGCGGAATATGCCTGGTGCGCGCGCGCAAAGGCAACGGTGCGCGCGCGATCGTGCGTCAGCGGACCGTCAGTACTTCAGCAGGTAGTTGTCCAGCTCCCACTGCGTGACCTGCGTGATGTACTCGCGCCACTCCTGCCGCTTCGCCTCGAGGAACTGTCGCGCGATGTGGTCGCCGAGCGCGGCGAGGATCACGTCGTCCTTCTCCAGCTCGTCGCACGCCTCGTTGAGATCGTGCGGCAGGTCGTCGATCCGCAGCCGCCGCTTCTCGCGGTGGCTCATCTCCCAGATGTTGGCGTTCACCGGCTCGCGCCAGTCGGCCTTCGTCTCGATCCCGTCGAGCCCTGACGCGAGCATCACCGCGAGCGCGAGGTAGGGGTTCGCCGCCGGATCGGGGACGCGGTGCTCCACGCGGGTGCCGAGACCGCGACGGTCGGGAATGCGCAGCATCGGCGAGCGGTTGCGCAGCGACCACGCGACGTTCACCGGCGCCTCGTAGCCGGGCACCAGCCGCTTGTACGAGTTCACGAGCGGGTTGGTGATCGCGCACGAGCCGCGCGCGTGCTTGAGCAGCCCGCCGATGTAGTGGAGCGCCGTCCGCGAGAGCTGCCACTCCGCCTTCTCGTCCCAGAAGGCGTTCTCCTTCCCGTGGAAGAGCGACTGGTGCGTGTGCATCCCGCTCCCGTTCTGCCCGAAGATCGGCTTCGGCATGAACGAGGCGACGAGCCCGAACTGCCGCGCCACCTGCTTCACCACGAAGCGGAAGGTGGCGATGTTGTCCGCCGTCGTCAGCGCGTCGGCGTAGCGGAAGTCGATCTCGTGCTGCCCATGCGCGACCTCGTGGTGCGCCGCCTCGACCTCGAACCCCATCTGCTCGAGGACGTCCACGATCTCGCGCCGCGCGTCCTCGCCGAGGTCCACCGGCGCCAGGTCGAAGTAGCCGCCGACGTCGTGCGTCGCCGTGGTCGGCTCCCCGTTAGGCCCCGGCTTGAAGAGGAAGAACTCGGCCTCCATCCCGGCGTTCATCGTGTAGCCTGACGCGGCCGCGCGCGCGAGCTGCCGCTTGAGGCAGCCGCGCGGATCCCCGGAGAACGGGGTGCCGTCGGGCATGTTGATGTCGCAGATCACCCGCGCGACCCGCGCGTCCTCGCTTCCCCACGGCAGCACGCGGAACGTCCCGAGGTCGGGCGCGAGCAGCATGTCCGACTCCTCGATCCGCACGAACCCCTCGATCGACGAGCCGTCGAACATGATGTCCCCGGCCAGCGCCTTCTCGAACTGCGACGCCGGGATCTCGACGTGCTTGTTGACGCCGAGGATGTCCGTGAACTGGAGCCGCAGGAATCGCACGCCAAGCGATCGCGCGAGCTCCAGCACGTCGCTCGCCGCCGCTCCGCCGAGATCGGGGGTGATCGAGCGATCGTGCCTGTCCTTCGCGGGGCTCTTGGCCATTAGCACTAGCGTTGAGAGACTGCGTTGACGGCGGCTCCCGGCAGTTGACGCCGTGCCTCAACGCTAACGGCTAAAGGCTAACGGCCGATAGGCAGCGGCCCAAGGCCCAGGCCCCGGCGTCGTCGCATGGCATCCCGCTTGCCCCCCGATCCCGGGCTCACCAATCACCGGAGGATGGAATGAAAGCGCAGGAGATCATGGCGAAGAACCCGCGGTGCGTCACCCCGCGGACGAGCATCCAGGAAGCGGCGAGCCTCATGAAGTCCGAGGACGTCGGCGCCCTCCCCGTCGTCGAGAGCGACAGCTCGAAGCGCCTCGTCGGGATGGTCACCGACCGCGACATCGCCATCCGCGTCGTCGCCGACGGCCGCGACCTCGGCTCCGCGACCGTGCAGGACGCGATGTCGAAGGGCGCCACGACCGCGAAGGCGAGCGACGACGTCGACGAGGTCATGAAGGTCATGGGCCGCGAGCAGGTGCGCCGCATCCCGATCGTCGACGAGCGCGACGAGCTCGTCGGCATCGTCTCGCAGGCCGACGTCGTCCGCAAGGCGTCGAGCGACCGCAAGGCCGAGAACACCGTCGAGCGGATCTCCGAGCCGGGGGGACGGCACCAGAACTGAGCGGGAGTACGGCTCAACGGGAGTACGGTGCCGCCGTGTGGCGGCTGCGTACTCCCGTACTCCCGAGCCCCGTACCCCCGTTAGCTTTCCCGCATGGCCCCCCCGAAGACCACCACCTGCCCCGCCTGCGGCACCGCCGCGACGGGGCGGTTCTGCGCCGAGTGCGGAACTCCGCTCGGCGATACGACCTGCGCCAGCTGCCACGCCGCGCTCTCGCCCGGCGCGAAGTTCTGCCATCGCTGCGGCACCCCCGTCGGTGAGCGCGCGCCGCGCCCCGTCGGCGAGCGCGGGCTCGCCGGCGCGATGCCGTGGGCCGTCGCCGCGATCTCGCTGCTCGCCCTCGTCGCCCTCGTCGCCGGCCAGCGCTTCGCCCGCTCCCGCCCCGCCGAGCAGCCCGCGGCGACCGCCGACGCCGCGCAGGGCATGCCCTCCGCGGCGGGCGCCGATCAGTCGCCCGTGCGCGCCCCCGACATCTCGAACCTCACCCCCGAGGAGCAGGCCGAGCGCCTCTTCAACCGGGTGATGACCCTGTTCGAGCAGGGCGACACCGCGCGCGTGCAGTTCCTCGCGCCGATGGCCGTCGAGGCATACCAGCGGCTGCCGAAGAAATCGATCGACGACCGCTATCATCTCGGCCGCATCGGCGCCGTCACCGGAGTCGCGACGCTCGCCAGCGCACAGGCCGACACGATCCTGCAGCAGCAGCCGACGAACCTGCTCGGGTTGATCCTCGCCGCGCAGGGAGCGCGGATGCGCGGCGACGAGGGCGTCGCGCGCGGCTACGACCGGCGCCTCCTCGCCGCGCTGCCCGCGGAGCAGAAGCGCGGGCTCGCCGAGTACCAGCAGCACGCGAACGACATCGCGCGCGCCGTCGAGGGCGCGCGCGGGCGCGGCGCGTCCTGACCCGTCGCCGCCCCCCCGCATGGGTGGCGTTAGGCAGCCGCCGCTGATGAAGATTTCATAATCTGAACTATTCGTAATCCGCGCCGCGTCGGGACGGCGCGGCGGCGTGACAGCGCCTCTCGATCACGCGTCAATACAGGCGGCAGGGATCGACGCGGCTCCGACTCGGAGGGCCGCGCCCGGCGTCTCGCGCCGGTCCCATTCTCCACGACGCGTCCCATGATCGACAGCTCACTTACCTCGTCCACCCGCCCCACGCGCTCGCTCGACGCGATTCGCGAGGCGGGGGCGAAGCGCATCCTGATCGTCGACGACGAGGAGACCATCCGCCTCGCGCTCGGCAAGTTCCTCCGCTCGCGCGGCTTCGACGTCGCGACCGCCGACTGCGGGCCGGAGGCGCTCGCGACCCTCGGCAGCCAGCGCTTCACGCTCATGCTCTGCGACGTGCGCATGCCCGGCATGTCCGGCGTCGAGGTCGTGACGCAGGCAGCACGGCAGGACGCCGAGATGGCGATCATGATGCTCACTGCGGTGAACGACGCGCCCACCGCGACCGACGCCCTCGCGCATGGCGCGATGGACTACCTCATGAAGCCGATCGAGCTCGAGGACCTCCACACGGCCGTCGAGCGCGCCCTCCACAAGCGCGAGCTGTCGATCGAGCAGCGGAACGTCGAGCGGCTGATCCGCGAGGAAGTCGCGATCCGCACCGAGGAGCTCGAGAAGGAGAAGGCCGCCCTCCGCGCGCTGACCGTGAACGTCGCCGAGACGCTCATCAACGCGATGGAGGCGAAGGACGTCTACCTCCGCGGCCACTCGCAGCGTGTCGCGGAGCTCGGCGCCTCGATGGCCGACGCGATGGGGCTCGACGAGGACACCGTCGAGAACATCCGCCTGGCCGGCCGCCTGCACGACGTCGGCAAGATCGGGATCCGCGAGGAGGTGCTCAACAAGCCCGGCAAGCTGACCTGGGACGAGTTCGAGCACATCAAGGAGCACGTCACCATCGGCATGGAGATCCTCGCCCCGCTCCAGCACCTCGGCAAGGCACTCCGCTTCGTGCACGACCATCACGAGCACTTCGACGGCAGCGGCTACCCGCGCGCGCTCACCGGCGAGGCGATCTCGATCGGCGGCCGCATCCTCGCCGCCGCCGACGCCTTCGACGCGCTGACCTCGCGCCGCGCCTATCGCGATCCGCTCACCCCCGAGGACACGATCGAGCTCCTGCGCGCCCAGTCCGGCCGCCTGCTCGATCCCGCGGTCTTCACCGCCCTCGAGAAGATCGTCAAAGGCCGCCAGACACTCGTCTTCATCGACGACGTGCACGGCTGAACGGCGGGGGTCGGGGCCAGGGGCCGGACGTGAGGAACCGCGTCGACTGCCGCTGACGCCGTGCCTAACGCCTGACCCCTGACCCCTCAATGCGCGTGCTTGTGCCCGTGCTCGTGTGACTTCGCGTGTCGCACCCACTCGGTCACCTTCGCGACGCGCGCGCCGAGCGCCCGCGCTCCCTTCGCATCGCCTGAGCCCGGGGGGACGATCAGCATCCCCAGGTGCATCATCGATGCGATGATCGGGTTCGTGGCTGCCTCGCTCGCCCCTTCGTCTCCCGCGCCGAATGCGGCGCCCACCTTGTCGACGAATGACCCGCGGCTCGCGAGCTGCCGCGCACGGTCGAGCACCGCCCTCACCTCGGCGACCATTCGCCCGTCGCGCTCCTCGACGCCGATGATCAGCCCATCGTAGTCGGCGAGCGATTCCACTGACTCCAGCACGCGATGTCTCGAGGTGGTCCCCGCGTTTTCTGCCGCGGACGCGAGATCCTCGATCCGGCGCAACTCGACCTCCGTGAACTTCACCGACGCCGCACCCTCCGCGACCGCCTCGGCGAGGGCGGCGGTACCGGAACGGCTGTGAAAGAGGACGAGCACCTTCGGCATCGTGACGAGCTCCTGCGTACGGACAGCGAGGGGCGCCGGCAGTTCCGACGCGAGAACGGATGAAAGGAAGCGGGGGGCATTCATCGACGCCAGCGCATCGCGCCCGGCGGCAGTCAGGACGGCCTCGGCCATCCAACACTCGCCGTCCGGTACGCGTAAATTGCCTTGATGCTTCGTCGAATCCTTTCGGGGGCGGCGCTCGGTGCCGCCCTCCTCTATACTCCCATCCTCGCCGCGGCCCAGGACGTTCCGCAGCACGGCGATACGCTGCGGCTTTCGATCGAGGACGCGGTCGCTCGCGCTCAGCGGCTGAGTGACGCCGCTCGCAGCGCGCGTGCCCAGGCCGACGTCGCCGCGGCGCAGCTCGATCTCGCGCGCGCGACCGCCCTTCCCTCGCTGCGCATCACCGGCGGCTACACGCATACCTACGCCAGCGCCCGCGCGGCGGCGGTCTCGTCGCAGTTCCTCCAGACCAACTCGTATACCCTGGGCGGAACGTTCAACCAGCCGCTCTTTCAGGGCGGGCGCGAGCTGTTCGGGATCCGCGCCGCGAGCCGGCTTCGCGCGGCGGCGCGCCTCACCGAGGAGGATGCGCGGACAGCGGCCGGCCTCGACGCTCAGCGCGCGTACCTGCTCGCGATCCTCGCCGGCCGGCTCGTTGACATCCAGCGCAGCAACCTCCAGCTGGCGAGCAATCGCGTCACGCAGGCCGAACAGCTGCAGAGCGGCGGACGCGCTGCGCGTTATGATGTCCTCCGCGCACGTGTCGAGCGCGCCAACGCGGAGCCCCTCGTGCTGCAGTCGGAGAGTGACCGCGAGATCGCTCTCCTCCAGCTCAAGCAGCTGCTCAAGGTGCCGCTCGACCAGCCCGTCGCGCTGACGAGCCGTCTCGACGGCGCCGCCGTCGGCGCGACTCTCGCCTCGTACGCCGCGGACACGGTCGACGCCATGCTCGCCGCCGACGCGCGTCCCTCCGTCCGCGCCGCGCTCCTGACGGCGCGGGCGCGGCGCGACGTGATCGGCGTCTCGCGAGCCGACTTCCTCCCCACGATCTCCGCCTTCGTCACGGGTGGTGTCTCGGCGTTCCCGGTCTCGGGCTTCCCGCCCATCCGCGGGCAGCGCGACACGACCGGCGTGAACGGCTGCGCCCCGGCGAGCGGTCGCGGCTTCTGCTACAACGGCGGATTCTTCAAGGATCTCGCGGCGGGTGTGCAGCTCACCTGGAACGTCTTCGACATCTTCCGCGTCCACGGCAACGTGGATCTCGCCCGGGCGCAGGCGAACCTCGCCGAGATCGAGTACGATCGGCAGCGTCAGGCGGCCGCGCTCGAGATCGCGCAGGCGAGCGCCGAGCTGAAGCGCGCCCGCTCCTTCTTCCAGGCGCGACAGCAGGCGTCGAGCGAGGCGCAGGAGACCTTCCGCCTGGCCTCGCTGCGCTACGATCGCGGCCTCGGCACACAGCTCGACGTCAGCGACGCGCAGCTCGCCCAGCTCACCGCCGAGACGAACGAGGCCCGCGCCGCCGTCGATCTGTACCTCGCGACTGCGGAGCTCGCGTACGCGCTCGGTCGCCCCATCCCGTTCCCGCCCAGCGCGCCCTCGCCGGCCCGCGCCACTTCGACTTCATCACTGCTTCCGTGATTCGCCCGCTTCGCTCGACCACGATCCTTCTCGCCCTCACGACTCTCGCCGCCTGCTCCAAGGGAGGGAACGGCGCCGCGGCCGCGGGGCAGGGAGGCCCGGGCGGCCGGCGCGCCGCGTCGGTCACCCTCGCCCAGAGCGACATCGGGCGCGCGGTGCGCATGGCCATCGACGAGACCGTCGGGATCACCGGCGACCTGCAGCCGATCGAGACGGTGGACGTGAAGGCACGGCTCGAGGGCAATCTCCAGTCGGTGCTCGTCCGCGAGGGCGACCGCGTCGCCCGCGGGCAGCTCATCGCCGCCTTCGAGTCCACGCAGCAGGCCAGCCAGCGCAAGAGCGCCGAGGCGGAGCAGGTCGCCGCGCGCGGCGACCTGCAGACCGCGCAGTGGAACTACGATCAGGCGCAGGAGCTCTTCAAGGCCGGCGCGATCCCCGAGCGCGATCTCCGCGTCGCCGAGCAGACGGTGGCCACCGCGCGCGCCCGCCTCGCCGCCGCCGAGGCGCAGGTCCGCGCGACCAGCGAGAGCGAGTCCGACACTCGCGTCTTCGCCCCGACCAGCGGCGTCGTCGCGAAGCGGATGGTCGAGCCGGGAGAGCGTGTGCCGCGGGGGACGAGCATGTTCACCGTCGTCCGCACCGACGTGCTCGAGCTCCAGGCGGCCGTGCCGGCGCGCCAGTCGAACGATATCCGCGCCGGCCAGACGGTGCACTTCAACGCCGGCGGCCGCGACCTCGACGGCCGCGTCGCCCGCGTCAGCCCGACGGTGGATCCGGCCAGCCGCTCGGTGACCGTCTACGTCCAGGTGCCTAACGCGAGCGGGGCGATCCGCGGTGGCACCGCGGCCACCGGCCGCATCGTCCTCCGCACCGTCTCCGACGCGCTCGTCGTCCCCAGCGGCGCCGTGCGGCAGCAGGCCGAGGGCGGCCAGCGCTTCGTCTACCGCATCGCCGAGCAGGAGCTCGAGCCGGTCGACGTCGCCACCGGCGTCGTCGACGAGGCGCGCGCGCTGACGCAGGTCGCGAGCGGCCTCCGCGAGGGCGACCAGGTCGTCGTCGGCAACGTCGGCACGCTCGGCCGCGGCATGAAGGTCACGATCATCGGCACCGACGCCCAGCAGGGCGGCGGCCGCGCCGGGGCCGCCCCCGGCGGCGGCTCCGGCCGTTAGGCAGTCACCGGCACCCAGCGATGTTCCTCTCCGACGTTTCCATCAGGCGCCCCGTCTTCGCGACGATGATGATGCTGGCGCTCGTCGTCCTCGGCGTCGTCTCGTACAAGCGCCTCGCGGTCGACGAGTATCCGGACATCACCTATCCCGTCGTCGTCGCCCAGACCACCTATCCCGGCGCCTCACCCGAGGTCATGGAGCGCGAGGTCTCCCGTCCGATCGAGGAGGCGCTGAACACGGTGCAGGGGATCAAGGAGATCACCTCGACCTCCTTCGAAGGGTCCTCCCTCGTCCGCCTGCAGCTCGAGCTCGACGTCAACGTCGCCGAAGCACAGCAGGACGTGCAGGCCAAGGTCGCCCGCATCCGGCGCCAGCTCCCGCCCGACATCCAGGAGCCGGTCATCCTGCACTTCGACCCGAACGACCGGCCGATCATCTCCTTCGCCGTTCAGAGCAACGAGCGTCCGCTGCGTGAGCTCACCGACCTCGCCGACGAGCAGATCTCGACGCGCATCGAGGCCGTCCCGGGCGTCGGCGGCGTCAACATCGTCGGCGGCGCCGCGCGCCAGATCCGGGTCGAGCTCGACCCGGCCGCCCTCCGCGCCTACAACATCTCGCCGCAGCAGGTGATGGACGCCCTCCGCCGCGAGAATCAGGAAGTGCCCGCGGGGCGCGTGTGGCAGGGACCGAGCGAGCGCCTCGTGCGCGTCACCGGGCGCATCGTCGATCCGAAGGCCTTCGCGAACATCGCCATCCTCGTCCGCAACGGAGTTCCCGTCCGCGTCTCCGACGTCGGCAAGGTCGTCGACGGCACCGAGGAGCAGCGCAGCGCCGCCTACTTCAAGGGCGAGCGCGCCCTCTCCATCGAGGTCCTCAAGATCTCGGGCTCCAACACGGTGGACGTCGCCCAGCGCGTGCGCGCCGCCGTCGACACGCTGCAGCAGCAGCTTCCCCAGGACGTCCGGCTCAACGTCATCCGCGACGACTCGCAGCGCATCAAGGCCTCGCTCGACTCGGTGCAGCACGAGCTGATGCTCGGCGCCGCGCTCTGCATCCTCATCATCTACTTCTTCCTGAACTCGTGGCGCTCGACCGTGATCACCGGTCTCGCGCTCCCGATCAGCATCATCTCCGCCTTCTTCGCGATGTGGGTGTTCGGCTTCACGCTGAACACGATGACGCTCCTCGCCCTCTCCCTCGCGATCGGGCTGCTCATCGACGACGCCATCGTCGTCCGCGAGAACATCGTCCGCCATCTCGAGATGGGGAAAGACCACCACGCCGCGGCGCGCGACGGCACCAGCGAGATCGGTCTCGCCGTCGTCTCGACCACCTTCGCGGTGATCGCGGTGTTCATCCCCGTCGCCTTCATGGGCGGCCAGATCGGCAAGATCTTCTTCCAGTTCGGCGTCACCGTCGCCGCCGCCGTCGCCGTCTCGCTGTTCGTCTCCTTCACCCTCGACCCGATGCTGTCGAGCGTGTGGTACGACCCCGAGGTCGAGGTCGGACATGGCAGCGCGAAGACGCACCAGCATCACCCGGAGAAGCCGCGCCCGAGGAATCCGATCCGGCGCGCCGCGCTCGCCTTCAACGACTGGTTCGAGAAGGTCGCCGATCGCTATCCCTCCTGGCTCGGCTGGGCGCTCGACCGCCGCGGCACCATCCTCGGCGTCGCCGCGCTCTCCATCGTCGTCGCCTTCCTCATCCTCCCGCGCCTCGGCTTCACCTGGGTTCCCGACTTCGACGGCGGCGAGTTCAACGTCAACTACCGCGTCGATCCCGGCTCCCGCCTCGAGTTCACCGTGGACAAGGGGCAGCAGATCGTCGCGATGCTGCGGCAGAAGCCGGAGGTGGACTACACCTACCTCTCCGTCGGCGGCGGCTTCCGCGGTACCCCGAGCAACGGGCAGATCTACGTTCGACTCAAGCCGAAGGACAAGCGCTCCAAGTCGCAGTTCGACATCCAGGGCGACCTCCGTCGCGATCTCCCGCAGATCTCGGGCACGCGTGCGAACATCACCGGCACGCCCACCATCTTCGGCGGCTACCGCCAGCCGATTCAGGTCAACGTCCAGGGACCCGAGCCCTCGCGCCTCAAGCTCATCGCCGCCGAGGTTCTCGAGACGCTGAAGGGCGTCCCCGGTCTCGCCGAGCCGACGTCGAGCGAGGAGGGCGACATCCCGCAGCTCAACGTCGACGTGGACCGCGAGCAGGCGTGGTCGGCCGGGGTCGGCATCGGCAGCATCGCGAGCACCCTCCAGCCGCTCTTCACCGGCTCGCGAGCGACGCAGTGGGAAGACCCGCTCGGCTACTCGCACGACGTCGTCGTGGTCTACCCCGACTCGCTGCGAACTTCGGCCGCCGATGTCGCCGGCATCCCGGTGCCGAGCACGAACGTCGATCCGCGGAGCGGCCGTCAGGTCGTCGTTCCCCTCGCTCAGGTCGCCGATGTGCACATCGGCACCGGTCCCCAGCAGATCGAGCGCAGTCAGCTCGAGCGGCAGGTCTCCCTCTCGGCCGGCGTGCTGCCCGGCTACAGCATGGGCGACGTCGCCAACGCCGCTCGCGCCGCCATCGACGCGAAGGGACTTCCCGCGGGCTACCACACCGTCTTCCGCGGCGACGTGCAGAATCTCGAGGAGACCAAGGGCTACGTGCTCGAGGCGATCGTCCTCGCGATCATCTTCATCTACCTGATTCTCGCTTCGCTCTTCGGCTCCTTCTTCCAGCCGCTGGCGATCATGCTGGCTCTGCCGCTCAGCCTCATCGGCGTCGCGCTGGCGCTGCTGCTCACGAAGGGGAACCTCAACGTGTTCACGATGATCGGGCTGATCATGCTGCTCGGCCTCGTGACGAAGAACGGCATCCTGCTCGTCGACTTCGCGAACCAGCAGCGCGAGAAGGGAATGGTGCGGCGCGACGCGCTGCTCATGGCGGCGCGGACGCGACTCCGTCCGATCATCATGACCACCGTCGCGATGATCTTCGGCATGCTCCCCCTCGCCCTCGCCCTCGGAGAAGGATCCGAACAGCGCGCGCCGATGGGTCGCGCCGTGATCGGCGGACTGCTCACCTCCACCCTGCTCACCCTCTTCGTCGTCCCCGTGGTCTACACGTATTTCGACGACTTCAGCGCCTGGCTCGCGCGGAAGTGGGGTGGCGAGTCCGCCGACGACGCGGCGCGTCATCACGCACCGGTGCCCGCCCCCGCGTCGGGCGATTGATCATGCGTGTGCGCGTTCATGCTTGACGCGCATCGATAGTCGTTGTATTCGGTGGTACGCGCGCGTCGTACGCTTCATCGTGCGACGCGCGCGTGCGTATCGCGACGTCGCAAGGCACGCGACGTGCAGCGACGCCGGGCACAACTCAGGCGACACGCAGCGCTATCAGAGCTGGCACCACACTATCCAGGGAGGCGGTCATGCCGCGCGGTGACGAGTTGAACGAGGAGCTCCTGTTCTCCGACCGGGACGACGACAGCGACGAGGGTGGGTTCGGCGGCGGCGGTGGCTCGTCGTTCGACGACGACGATGAGGAGGACGGTGGCTGGGGCACGCTCCACAAGGACGACAGCGAGAGTCTTTGGGACAGCACCGACGACGTCGACGATGAAGACGAGGAAGCCGAGACCGGCGAGGTCGGCGGCGAGGAGGAAGAGGAGGACTCGACGTTCGGACGCCGCGGTGGCGGCGGTCGCGGCGCCGGCGCGGGGCGCTCCGGTGGCGGGGCGGGCGGCGGTGCCGGCGCCGGTGGTGGCGCTGGACGCGGCGGCTCGTCCGGCGGCGGCATGGGCGGTGGCGCGGGCGCCGGTG
>DASVXU010000146.1:0-23918 GCA_036392515.1 Gemmatimonadaceae bacterium
TGGCGGATGGCGCGAGGGGCCGGCTCCCACTCACTGGAGCCGGCCCCTCGCTCGTTCCGCATCCCGCATTCGTCCCGCCATCCGCCATGCGTAATCCGGAATCCGTAATCCACCATCCGCAATCCGTGCCGTTCCGCACCCCGTATTCGGCCTACGCGTGCGTCGGCTGCCGCTCCGTGCGCACCGGGGTGTAGCTCGGCGCCGGGACGCCGTCCTCGGCGACGCGGAAGAAGCTCACCATGCGCTGGAGCGACTCGGCCTGCGCCGACATCTCCTCGGCCATCGCCGCGAGCTCCTCGGCGGCGGCGGCGTTGCGCTGCGTGATCTCGTCCACCTGCCCGAGGGCGCGCGTGACCTGCTCGATCCCCGCCGCCTGATCCGCCGACGCCGCCGCCACCGTCTGCACGGCGCTCGCGGTCTTCCGGATCGAGGGCACCAGCTCGGCGAGCAGCGCGCCCGACGCTTCGGCGACTTCCTGGCTCGAGCCCGCGATGCGCGTGATCTCCTTCGCCGCCGACTGGCTGCGCTCCGCCAGCTTGCGCACCTCGGTCGCGACGACGTTGAAGCCGCGCCCATGCTCGCCGGCGCGCGCCGCCTCGATCGCCGCGTTCAGCGCGAGGAGGTTCGTCTGGTTCGCGATCTCCTCGATGATCGAGACCTTGTCGGCGATGGTTTTCATCACCTCGAGCATCTGCTGGATCGCCTTGCCGCTCTCGTCGGCGTCCTTCGCCCCCTTGAGCGCGAGCGACTCCATCTCGCGGCTGCTCGCCGTCGTTCGCGCGATCGAGCCGTTGATCTCCTCCAGCGACGACGTCGTCTCCTCGACGCTCGCCGCCTCGTCGTTCGCGCCCTCGGAGAGGCTCTGCGCCGACGCGGTGAGCTGCTGCGACGCCGACGTGATCGCCGCCGCGCCGGAGCGCATGTCGCCGATCACGCGCGACAGCGTGTCGATCATCGATACGAACGCGTTCGCGAAGCTGTCGTCCGCCGAGCGCGGCGTCACCTGGACGGTGAGGTTGCCCTCGGACATCTGGTCCGCGACCGCGCCCATGTCGCGCAGGTACTGCGTCATGTTCGAGAACGCGTTCCCGAAGGTGTCGCGCTCGGAGCGGGGCTGCACCCGCACCGAGAGGTCGCCGCGCGCGATGCGATCCGCGGTGTGCGACATCTCCCCGAGATAGGCGACCATCTGCTGCATCGAGCGGAGGAGCTGTCCCACCTCGTCCTGACCGCGCGCCTCCACCTGCACCGTCATGTCGCCCTGCGCCAGCCGGTCCGCGACGGCGACCGCCTCGGACAGCGGTTCGGTGAGGGAGCGCGTCGCGAAGCGCGAGAGCTGCGTCAGCGCGAGGATCACGCCGATCGTGATGAGGCCGAGCACGAGCAGCGCCGCCCGCTGCAGCCGGCTCGCCGACGTGAACGCGGTGCTGATCGCCGCCTTGTTCGCCGCCGTGTGGGTGTCGATCGCGGCCTGCGTCTCCTTGAGGAGGCTCACCTGCTTCCCCATCATCTCGAGGAGCTTGTCGTTCATCGCAGGGCTCGTCGCCGCCTCGTTCGCC
The DNA here is from genome assembly GCA_036392515.1 of Gemmatimonadaceae bacterium. Taxonomy (GTDB): domain Bacteria; phylum Gemmatimonadota; class Gemmatimonadetes; order Gemmatimonadales; family Gemmatimonadaceae; genus JABFXC01. The sequence goes on from DASVXU010000146.1 coordinate 1,560, forward strand.
ACCTGGCGCGCCAGCACGTAGTAGGCGCGGAAGGTCGAGTCGAGGTGCACCAGCGCCGCTGGATCGTTCGTCGAGCGGGCCTTCTGCGCCTCGAGGTCGGCGAGGAAGAGGTCGCGCAGGCTGTCGGCCTCCGACAGGCGCTCCGGCTCACGCGCGTTGATCAGGTCGACGAAGGTGCGCTTGATCGCCTCGAGCGTCTGGAGCTCCGCCTGGTTGCTCTGCAGCGAGGGATAGTAGCCGGTCTCGATGCTGCGCATCTTCGACTCGGTGAACTGCCCGAGCGTCAGCACCACCACGCACACGATGACCAGGGCGCCGGCGGCCACCCAGGGAAAGACCTGGAGCTTCTGACGGAAAGAGAGCCCTTCGAAGCGCCCTCGCCATTGCTGGAACATTACGCTCGTTCGACCCGGCGTCGGGATGCGGTGTGTGCGACGGAGGCGCCGCGGCCCCCGCGTGGGAGATTTCTCATGGACAGACGACTGGCGGCACTGATTCGTCTCAGAACCAGTGCCGCCTCGTCACGACTCTCGCCGGGCGCGCCCTACGGCGCGAGCGAGATGACCTTCACCCCACGCCCGACGTCGGCGCCCTTCGACACGTAGCCGATCGCGTTGGGGTTGGAGCGCACGAACGCGACGACGTCGTCGTCGGTCGGCTTCTCGGGCAGCGGCACGTCACGCCCCGAGAAGATCTGCTGCTGCCAGTAGGACTTCACCTGGGCCAGCGTCTTCCCGAGCACGTCGCGCGCGAACGCCTCGCGGGTCTTCGCCGTCATCGGCAGCTCGACCGCGGCGACCGTCGCTCCGGTCTGCCAGCTCAGGCTCTTCTTGAGGAAGAGCTTCGCGACTTCTTCCTTCGGCAGCGAGCTGACGGGATTGGCGGCATTCACGATCACCGCGAACTCCTGCGCCGGCGCCGGCTCGGGCGCCGTGGCGCCGAGGAGGAGTCCCGCGGCGAGGATGGACAGGCAGATCTTCTGCTTCATGTGACGTCGATTGTTCCGTTAGGCGCGACGACATCGTCGCATCCCAGGGACGGGGGACGTCCCACGCCCGTAACGGTCGCGCCCGCTTTATTACGATCTTTTCATCGAGGGACGACGAGCCGCCGACGCGACTCGATCAGTCGAGGCCGAGCGCGTCGAGCCAGACGCGGCGGATCTCGCTCGCCCCCGCGGCCGACGGCTCGATGAGCGACCGCTTCCAGTACCAGCGGTGCTTCTCCTCGACGCTCGCGCCATGGCCGAGGAAGTGGCCGTAGACGTCGGCGAGCACCGCGTGCTCCCGCCCCCGCGCGAGGGAGCGAATGTGCTCGTTCAGCGCGTCGAGGTGCTGGAGCGGGAGCTTCCCCACGTCCTCGAGCACCCCCGGGATGCGCCCGGTGCGGTCGGAGGGATCGTAGACCGTCGTCAGCACCATCCGCGCGCCGGGCAGACGCTCGCCGATCGCGTCGAGCATCGCGTCGTAGCCGGCGCCGATGTCGCGCACGATGCGCTCCATCAGCGACGCGCGCGGCCGCGTCGAGTACGCACTCAGCAGGTCGTTCCCGCCGACGGTGATCGTGACGATCGTCTCGCCCCCGCTCTCCGGGAGCGCGGGGAGCTGCGCGTCGAAGACGTCGCCGATCGTCGCCGCGTCGGTCGCCAGGTTCTCGACCTGGAGCCGGGGCCAGCGCGACTGCAGGTCGCGGCCGGCGAACTCGGGCCAGCGCGCGTCGTCGTTGCGCACCAGCAGCGACGCCGCGCCTAACGGCGCCACGGCGCCCGCCTCGACTCGCCGCTCCAGCGCGACGGCGACGTCCGTCTCCCCGGCGTCGAGCGCGGGGTAGAGGTCGATCGACATCGAGTCGCCGAGCGCGACGTACAGCATCGCGCCCGCGCTCACTCCGGGCGCGCCTCGCTCGCCGCCGCTCCCGCTCCGCCGCGCCAGGTCATCGACCAGCGCCGCGTCTCGCCGGGCTCCAGCCACGCCGCGCTCGCGTCCACCCCCGCGGCGTGCGCGACCGCGTCGGGGATCCCGATCGACGGCTGCAGGGTGAGCAGCCGCGCCTCGCCCGGCTTCCGCCGCACCGCCACCCCGATGCGCGAGATCACCGTCGGGTCGAGCCGCAGCTCCAGCCGCGCCCCGCCCTCCGTCACCGTCACGTAGCCGACCGGGAGATCGAAGGAGACGTGCACCGCGTAGCGCCCCGCGACCGCGTCCGGCGCGCCCATGTCGACGATCTTCTTCGCGGTGCGGAAGCGCGGCCAGCGGTGCTCCGCGCCGACGCCGAGCATGTCGATCCCGTGCTGCGCCAGCACCCGCGCCCGCGCGTTGTCGGGGAGGGCGATCCGCGTCGCGCTGCCCAACGGCATGGCGACGTTCGCCGCCCAGATGAACGGCATCGGCGCCGCGCCGGTGTTCTTCGCGGCGTAGCGCATCGTTACCTCCCCCGCCGCGACACGCGTCGTCCGCGTCAGCTCGTACGACATCCGCTGCCCCGTCCAGGCGCAGGTCGCCTCGAGCGCGCCGTCGAGCGTCTCGATCGTCGTCGCCGGCCGGAGCGTCCGCGCCTCGCCGAGCACCGGGATCTCGATCGCCAGCCCGCTGTTCTTCGAGACGAGGCGCGCCGCGCCCACCGTCGGGAAGCACTCCTCCCATCCCGTCGCCGCGCCGCGCGCCTCCTCGGGCGCGCCGTCAGGCGGCGCGCCCGGCGCCAGCCACTGGCGGCCGTCCAGCTCGAGCGCGGTGATCCGCCCGCCGAGCTCCGGCACGATCACCACCCGCGCGCCGTGCGCGCGCAGCTCGATCTCGCCCGGTCCCCCGGCGGGCGATTCGACGGCCGGCTGCCGTCCGGTCAGACGCTTGAGGATCGACGCCATTCGTGCCCGCGCGTCAGACGAGCTCGGGAGCGACGCCCCGCGTCGCGAAGACGCGCGACACCGTCTCGCCGATCTTGTTGTTCGGCGTGCTCGCCCCCGCCGTCAGCCCGACGCGCACCGGACCCGCCGCCGGCAGCCAGCCGGTCACGGTCTCCTCGCTGTGATGGATCCCCGCCGGCCGGAACCGGATCGAGCCGCTCTCGGGATCGATCGCGCTCGCGTCCTCGATGTGGTACGTCCTCGCCTTCTCCGCGCAGATCGCCGCGAGGGAGATCGTGTTGCTCGAGTTGTAACCGCCGACGACGATCATCACGTCGAGCGGCTCGTCGAGCAGCTCGCGCACCGCGTCCTGCCGGTCCTGCGTCGCCGAGCAGATCGTGTCGAAGGTGCGGAAATGCTCGGCGCGGTGCGCAGCACCCCACCGGCGCTCCATCGCCGCGCCGACCTCCTCGCCGATCGCCAGCGACTCGCGCGCCAGCATCGTCGTCTGGTTCGCCACGCCGACGCGCTGCAGGTGCAGGTCGGGATCGAAGCCCGGCGAGACCGAGTGATGGAACTTCTCGAGCACCATCGCGCGCGTCACGCCCTTCCCCTCGATGAAGTCGCAGAGCACGCGCACGTCGTCCATGTGCCGCACGACGATGTAGTGCCCGTTCTGGAACTTCGTCACCTGCGACGCCGTCGCCCGCGTCTCCTCGTGGTAGTACTTGCCGTGGATCAGCGCGGTGAAGCCGTCCTTCGCGTAGCTGTCCACGCGCTTCCAGACGTTGAGCACCGAGCCGCACGTCGTGTCCACCATCACGCAGCCCACCTTCCGCAGCGTCTCGAAGTCGGCGATGGTCACCCCGAACGCCGGCATGATCACGACGTCCTCCGGCTTCACCACCGAGTAGTCGAACACCCCGCTCTCGCTCGGCTTGAGGATCTCGATCCCCATCTCGCGGAGCTTGGAGTTGACGTGCGGATTGTGGATGATCTCGCCGACGAGGAAGATCCGCTTGTCGGGGAACTTGCGCCGCGTCTGGTACGCGTACTCCACCGCCCGCTCGACGCCGTAACAGAAGCCGAACTCCTTCGCGAGACGCACCGTGACGTCGCCCGCGCTGAGCGTGTACTCGTTGGCGCGCAGCGCGTCCACGAGCCGCCCATCGTAGTCCGAGGCGAGCTCGGCCTCGACGACGGTCTTCAGGCCGAAGCCCTTCCGGAAGTAGGTGGAGTCCGACGGTGGCATCATCGAAAGATACTGGGGCGAAGGGTCCAATGCATCTGAACGCAGGTCACACGGCGCTGTTCCGCTGTCCCCTTCGTCAGCGGTGGCGCGCACTTCCCCGCGACTCGCCCGCCCTCTACAATCTCCGGGATGCTCCCCCCGACGCCGCCGGCCGACGAAACGTCACTTCCCCCTCTCCTCCGTCCCGCTCCGCTCGCCAAGGGCGACCTCATCGGCGTCGTCGCACCATCGTACTCGCCGCGTCCAGGCTGGCTCCGCCGCGGCTGCCATGCGCTCGAGCGCGCGGGGTATCGCGTCGTCCTCGATCAGGAGATCCTCACGCAGCGGCGATTCAACGTCGCCGAGGACGAGAGACGAGCGGAGAATTTCATGGGGATGTGGCTCAACCCCGAGGTCAAGGCGGTGATCGGCGGCACCGGCGGCTACGGCGCCGTGCGCATGCTCCCGCACCTCGAGCCGGAGATCTTCCGCCGCAATCCCAAGATCTTCGTCGGCTACTCGGACATCACCGCGCTCCACCTCTGGCTCATGCGGCGCGCGAGCCTCCGCGTCTGGCACGGCCCCACCGTCGACGATCTCATCCCGAGCACGCGCGACCCCACGATGTCGTCGCTGCTCACCTCGATGACGAACCCGCGCCCCGCCGCGCGCATCGGCCGCGACGTCGCGCGCTCGGTGCGCCCGGGCCGCGCCACGGGGCGTCTCGTCGGCGGCAACCTCTCGCTCGTGCAGCAGACCATCGGCACGCCATACGAGATCGACACGCGCGACTCGATCCTCTTCCTCGAGGAGACGCGCGATCCGATGTCGTACGTGGACGAGCGCCTCGTGCACCTGCGCGCCGCCGGGCTGCTGCGCGGCGTGCGCGGGATCGTGCTCGGCCAGTTCTCCCTCGACCGCTCGGAGGAGGAGGAGTTCGAGAACTTCCTTCTCGATCTCGTCTCCGACCTCGGCATCCCGATCCTCACCGACTTCCCCGCGGGACACGAGGTGCCGAACCTCACGCTCCCCATCGGCACCGAGGTGGAGCTCGTCGCCGAGGAGCAGACGGGGTGGATCGTGCACCGCGAGGACGCGCTCAGCGCTCCCGAGGGCGCGGCACCGCCGGAGAGCGCGGGTTGAGTCCGACACGCCGCGGCTTCGTCGCCGGCACCGGCGCCGCTCTCGCGGCCGCGGCCTGCTCGCCCTTCCTCAAGCTCGTCGGGCGGCACGACCACGACCTCGTCGTCCGCGGCGGCACCGTCTTCGACGGCACGGGCGCCGGGGGACGCGAGGCCGACGTCGCCATCCGCGATGGTCGCATCACCGCGATCGCCCCGCGCGTCGAGGGCTCGGCGGGCGAGGAGATCGACGCGCGCGGGCTCGCCGTCGCGCCGGGGTTCATCGACATCCACTCGCACGGCGACGGCTCGCTCTTCGACGACCCGCGCGCCGAGTCGGTGATCCGCCAGGGGATCACGACGATCGTCGTCGGACAGGACGGCTCCTCGCGCGCGCCCGCGCCACGGCCGACCACCGCGCGGGGGATCGTCCGCGGCGCGTTGGGCATCAACGGGCGCTACGAGTCGATGCACGAATTCTTCCGCGCCGTGAACAACCTCCCGAGCGCGGTGAACGTCGCGTCGATGATCGGGCTCGGCACCGTCAGGCAGCTCGTCGTCGGCGAGGACGACCGGCCGGCGACCGACGACGAGCTGGCGCGGATGCGGGCCCTCGTCGAGGGCGCGCTCGCCGAGGGCGCCTGCGGCGTCTCGACGGGGCTCGAGTACGCCCCCGGCTCCTTTGCTTCGCGCGAGGAGATCGCCGCGCTCTGCCGTCCCCTCGCCGCCCGCGGCCTGCCCTACGCGACCCACATGCGCAACGAGGACGACCGGCTGCTCGAGGCGATCGACGAGGCAGTGGCGATCGCGCGGGACGCGCGATGCGCCTTGCAGATCTCGCACCTCAAGACGCAGGGCCCGCGCAACTGGTCGAAGATCGGCGACGCGTTAGGCAGGATCGAGGCGGCGAGGTCCGCCGGGATGGACGTCGCCTTCGACCGGTACCCGTACGTCGCCTACGCCACCGGGCTGTCGAACCTCTTTCCCAACTGGGCGCTCGACGGTGGGGCCGACCGGTTCCTCGCCCGCCTCGGCGCGGCCGACACCGCGCCGCGGATCCGCCGCGAGACCCTCGCCAAGGTCGAGTCGCTCGCCGGCTGGAACAGCGTCATGATCGCCGGCGTGCCGGACCCCTGTGACAAGGCTGCCGAGGGGCAGAAGCTCGGTGACTACGCGGCACGTGCGGGCGCCGATCCGTACGATGTCGCCGTCGCGATGCTCCAGTGCGGCCGCGCCGACGTGGACACCGTCGTCTTCGCGATGAGCGAGGACAACCTGAAGCGATTCCTCGCCCATCCGTTGGGCATGGTCTGCAGCGACGGCGGCGCCTTCGCCACCGAGGGCCCCGCGCGCCGCGGCCACCCCCACCCGCGCGGGCTCGGTGCCTTCCCGCGCGTCCTCGCGCGCTACGTCCGCGAGACGAAGACCCTCGGCCTCGCGCAGGCCGTGCACAAGATGAGCGGCTTCGCCGCGTCGCGGCTCGGCCTCGCCGACCGCGGGCGCCTCGCCCCCGGAATGGCTGGAGACGTCGTCGTCTTCGACCCGGCCACCGTCGAGGACCGCGCGACCTTCGCGCAGCCCTTCCAGTATCCGGTGGGGATCGCGGCCGTGGTCGTCAACGGGCATGTCACCCTGCGCGACGGCCAGCGCGCCGACTCCCGGCGAGGCCGCGCCCTCCGCGCCGCGAGCAGAGCTCCCCTCACCACGAGCTAGTGCGATGAGCTACTCCGGTCCGATCAACGATCCCGGCTCCGCGCCCCGCCCTACCGTCGTCCAGCGCAGCACCACCGTCGCCAAGGCCGGCGTCGGCTTCGGCAGCGCGCTCGCGATCACGATCTCCTGGAGCCTCCACCACTCGATCGTGTGGGCGATCATCCACGGTTTCTTCTCGTGGTTCTACGTCCTGTACTACGCCCTGTTCGTGCGCCGTTAGGCCACCCGCGATCGCGAGCGCAAGGATCGTTTGTCGGTCAATGCAGTTCAGTCGCTCGTCGCTCGTTGTCGTTGAGTCGCTCGTCGCTCGTTGAAGTTGAGTCGCTCGTCGCTCGTTGTCGTTGAGTCGCTTGTCGCTCGTTGAAGTTAGCCGTTCTCAGCGCCACCATTCGCCGGCCAGCCACGGCGCGAGCGCGTAGGTGACCAGACTCTCGTACGCCCGCTGCCTGTCGACGAGCCCCGCGGTCAGGATTCCGCTCGCCCCCGCGCCATGCTTCGTGTCGCGGCCACCGGTGAGGCGATCCATCGCGTGGCCGAGCTCGAGCCCCTCGCGGATCATCGCCGCGACCGCGGGCGGCAGCGGCATCGCCAGTGAGCCGCCGGTGCCGGTGCGCCCGCCGCGATCGATCACCACCGCCCACGCGCAGGTGCGCATCGAGCCATCCGCCAGCTCGACGATGCCGCCCTCGATCCCGACGCCGAGGTCTGCGCCGAGCGCATCGCGCGCCCGCGCTGCGCGAGTACGTGCGCCGTGGATGGTCTCGTCGTCGCCACGCGGCTGGTCGGGGACGTCGGAAGCAACGGCGATCCCCTCGACGCTCGCGGACACGCTGGCGCGCGTCAGCACCGCGCGCACCGCTCCGACCTTCACGGGGTTCGTCGAGCCGACGGCGACGCGCCTCGTCGCGAAGATCTCGAATTCAGGCATCCGGCGAAGTTAGGCGGCTCGCGCTCCTGCCGCATCGCCGATCTTGACCCGGCGCGCGATCGGTGGGTTGTTAAGCGCGGATCTCACCCACGCCCATGCGACCCATCGCGCTTCTTCTCCTGCTCGCCGCGCTCGGCTGCTCGGACGGCCCGACCGCGCCCGATCATTATGGTGACAGGCTTTCCCTCAACGTCGTCCCGGCCGACCCGCGACCCGGCGAGAGCGCGCACAATATCTGGCTCTCCTTCGAGCCTGGGCTGATCGGGATTTCCGGCAGGATCGCGACCCCCACCCCCTGCTACACGCTCGCCGCGTATCGCAAGCTCGCCGGCTCCGAGCTGCAGGTGACGATCGTCGCGACTCGAGCCGGGAACCAGTCGTGCCCCGCCGCGATCACGCAGTACGACTACAGCTTCGTGACCGACAGTCCGAGCTGTCCGCATCTCACGATCTGGTATCACTACGAGGGCGCCGCCTGGCCCGACGAGAAGGTCTCGGACCAGACGTGGCTGTGCACCGCCGCGGCCTCGTCAGCTCACGCCGCGGGACGCTTGATGTAGTTCATCTCGACCGCGTAGTCCACGAGCTTCTTCTGCAGCAGCCGCCGCCCGCGGAAGAGCCGCGACTTCACCGTCCCCTCCGGCACGCCGAGGATCTCCGCGATCTCCGCGTAGCGCAGCTCGTGGAGGTCGCTCAACACCACCGCGGTCCGGTACTCCTCGGGGAGCGCGTCGATCGCCTGGGTGATCTCCTCGTCGAGAAAGGAGTCGTAGAACCGCCCCTCCGGATCGAGCTCCCCCACCGCCTCGAACGCGGACCATCCGTCCGCGTCGTCCGGCGCGTGCACCTCGCGCGCGTCCACCCGCCGCTTCCGGCTCACGAACACGTGGTAGAGGATCGTGAACAGCCAGGCGCGGATGTTCGTCCCCAGCCGGTACTGGTCCCAGCGCTCGAAGGCACGGAGGATCGTGTCGCCCACGAGGTCCTCCGCGTCGTCGCGCGAGCGGGCGAGCTTGAGCGCGAACGCGTAGAGCGCGTCGAGATGCGTCAACGCCTCACGCTCGAAGCGCGCACGTCGTTCGGCGGCGCCGGGCCCCGCCTCCTGTATTGCGTCGATCGCGACGATCCCGTCGTCGCGCGACCCTGCCGTCGCCCCATTCATGCGTTCGCCTCCGCCTCCTGCAGGTTCATCGCGATGAACCGCTTCAGGTCGTCCGCGATCCCCTGCATCACCTTGATCTCGCGCGACACGCGCGTCATCAGCACCGCCCCCTCGAGCGTCGCGATGATGAACCGCGCCACGCGAGCGGCATCCACACCGTCGCGGAGCCTTCCGTCCGATTGCTCGAGCAGCGAGCGGATCTGATCGCACCAGCGATCGAACACCGCGTCGATCCGCGTTCTGAATCCTTCTCCGGCATCGGCCATCTCCGCGGCGACGCCGCAGAAAGGCGAGCTGCCGAGACAACCACGCTCAGCCTGCGCCACGACGATCGAGTCGATGAAGAGATTGAGCCGCTCGATCGGATCGATCAGCGGCTCGCGCAGGATCGCCAGCCCGCGCTCGCCGAAGCGCTCGAAGGAACGGTTGAGCACTTCCTGGCCGAGCTGCTCCTTCGACTTGAAGTGGTGATAGAAATGGCTCTTCCCGCAGAGTCCCGACGCCTTGATCACATCGTCGATGGACGTCTGCTTGTAGCCCTGCCGGGCGATGAGCCGCGCGGCGGCATCCAGGATCTCGGCCTTCCTGTCACGCATGGGGCGTCAATTTAGGACCGGTCGGTCCAAGTCGCAAGAACCAATCTGAAATCTTCGTAAACACTTGTACGTCAGGCTGTTATGACCGTTACGGCGCCAGTGATCGCGCGGGAGCTGTCTTCCGCGTCCACGCGGATTGGACTTGCCGGTCCTACGACGCATTTCCAGCTCCAGGGCGCTTGCCCGCCACTTCGCCAAGCGCGATATAGCCTCGATGCCGACCACCACGGTGACGCGGACCTATCTCCGCATGACCAGCCCCACCGCCCTTCGCCCTCGCCGCGACGCGCCGCCGCACGCGCGCGTCGAGCGCGTCGCGCGCTGCGACGTCACCCTCTATCGCGAGCTCTATCGCGCGGTCGGCGAGCACTGGCACTGGCACGACCGCGACGCGTGGAGCGACGAGCGACTCGCCGAGCACCTCGCGCAGCATTCTGTGAGCGTGCACGTGCTCACCGTCCACGGTGAGACCGCGGGATACTTCGAGCTGCAGCGCCACGATGATGGGGATGTGGAGATCGTCTACTTCGGTCTCGCTCCGTCCTTCATCGGCCGAGGGCTCGGCGCCTACCTGCTCACCGCCGCGGTGGACGAGGCCTGGCGTCTCGGCGCGACCTCCGTCTGGCTGCACACCTGCACCCTCGATCACCCGGCCGCGCTCGCCAACTATCGCGCGCGCGGCTTCGAGCCATATCACACCGAGGAGTACCTGACGACGATCCCCTGAACGCGTCGCCGGCGGCACGCTTCCTGACCTCTCGCTCCCGGACATCTCACCAGGAGCAGCAGCATGGGCGGCAAATCGGATTGGGCGACGCGTCAGGACCGGCCGGAGTCGGGGGGCGCCGACAAGGACAACCTCAAGGAGAACTCGGGACTGCTCGAGAAGACGAAGCAGGAGTTCGCGGCTTCCGAGCAGCTGAAGCAGCGGAAGAACGGGGACAAGGCCGGCGCCGACGAGACGGCCGCCGACGCTCCGAACATCCACGGCTGACCTACGCCGCGACGAAAGACAGAAGCGCCCGGCGCGATCTCGCGCCGGGCGCTTCTGCCCTTCCTGAGTCGCGTCAGCCGCCGCCGCGCAACGCGCCGAGCACCGTCATAGCGGTACCGAGCACCCACAGCACGATGGCCGCCGCGTAGGCGCGTCCCTTCGCGATCCGTCCGACCACGTGCAGCCCGATCGCGATCAGGATCGTCGCCCAGATGATCCCGATGCTGAAGCGCGAGAGAACGCCCAGCAGCAGCGGGGTCGAATCGGCGGGTGCGAGCCGCGCCAGGCTTGGCCCCGCGGCCGCCATGCTCGTGATGTTGCCGTTCCCCACCGTCAGCGCGAGGATCGCGACGAGCAGCAGGTCGATGATCTTCGGGAACGAGGCGAAGGTCGCGATCATCACGCCCTGCTTCACGTCCGCCTTCGAGTCGAACATCTTGCCGACCAGCCACACGGCGACGCCGAGGATGAGCGTCGAGATCACGGCGCCGATGATGCCGGCGAAGGGGGCGATCGCCTGCCCGAAGCGTCGGCCACGGTCGAGCTGCTCCTGCGTCAGCTGCGGGTTCTTGCGCAGCATCTCCGCCGACTGCCTGGCGAACTGCGCGTCCATCACCGACGACAGGTTCTTCATCATCACCCACACGCCTAACGCGAAGAGGATGGAGAGGATGAGGAACGCACCCCAGAAGCGGGGGTTGTCGCGTCGCCGCGCGAACACCTGCGACGGCGCGTAGAAGATCTCGATGATGTCTTCCATCACCGACGGCTGGTTCGCCGGCGCGGTGGTGACGATCTCGGGGGTAGCCATTGTCGCTCTTGGGTTGGGGGGTATGGGTCCGTCGAGCGCCCCCAACATAAGAAATTCCCCGGCCGCCGAGTAGAGCGATCGCTGTAAGCAATCCGCTAGCGTGGGGCGGGGCCTTCGCTGTGGCCGCTCTCCGCGTCGACCACGGCCGGCGGAGCCGAGGCATCGGCGGCGGCGGCCGGCTTCCCGACCTTTCCGGGGGCCTTCGCTTCGTCCATCCGCTTCTCGCCGCCGATCTCGGCGAGCGCCTCGGGATCGATGTATCCGCGCTCCGCCGCGTGGCGCGCTGCCGCGAGGGTGTCGTCGGCGATCACCAGCACCGAGCGCGCGGCCTCGACCTCGCGGACCAGCGCGGCGAGCGCGGCCCGACGCTCCGCGGTCCGCTTCACGTCGCGGATGTACACCGCGAGCACCCGGTCCGGGTACTCGCGCACGACGTCGCGATAAATCTCCGGGTCGCGCTGGCTGCTGTCGCCGATGAGTATGACCGGAAGCGCGGCGAAGGTCTCCATGATCTCGTGGATCGCCGCGCTCTTGAAGGTCTTCAGGTGTCCACCCACCAGCGCGCGCGGACCGACATCCCAGTCGCGCAGCGTGAGCGGTCCCGCGGGAATCCCCTGATGCTCGAGGAAGTCGACGAGCAGATCGTAGAGGTTCCATGGGCTGCTCGAAACGTAGAACACCGGGTTCTCCTCGCCGCCGGACGCGCCGGTGTGCAGCGCGCGATAGAACGCCGCCACCCCGGGGAACGGCAGGCGCGTGCGCGCGTTGCCGAGCAGCACCGTTCGGAACGCCTGCACCACGCTCGTCACGTGCGACTGCAGCACGGTGTCGTCGATGTCGCTGATCACCATCAACCGCGCCGATGGCGGGGCGACGAGCGCCTCCGCTCGAGCGCGAACGGGAGTCCCACCGCCGGTCGCCGGAGCGAGAAGCTCGAGATCGATCGGCACCCAGCCCTTCATGGCGAGGGGGCCCGGGAGATCGATCCACCCGCTGAAGAAGCCCTCGTCGTCCGCGGTCAGCTCCGCCACCGTCCCGGCGATGGTCGCCCGCACGCGCGCACGCGGGAGCGGATCGCTCTCGATCCGCCGATAGCTGTTGAGCAGGTTGCGCCACACGGAGTCCCGGTCGCCCGCGGGCCGCACTCCCTCGTCCTCCATCGCCCTGCCGCGCACGAGGATGCGCGTCGCGCTCCCATATGTCCGGTATCCCGCGATCATGTAGGGATCGCGATCGAGGAACCGCCGCGCTCGCGACCACCAGCCTCCGGTCATCGCGCCTCGCTCACGTCTGCGGCTTCACGAGCAGCCGCTGCCCCACCTTGATCCGGTCGCTGGTGAGGTTGTTGAGTGCGCGAAGCTGCTCCACCGTCGTCCCGTACATCGTCGCGATCGTGCTCAGCGCCTGCCCCCGTGCCACCACGTGCCACTTCGGCGCGCGGGCGATCGAGTCCGCGATGGCCGCTTCGCGGCGCAGGCGGGCCGCCTCCGCTCGCTGCGCCGCGTGCCGGGCCTCCAGCTCGCGCAGGATCGCGTCGGCATCCTGCCAGTCCTCGTCGGCGACCCCGAAGGCTTCGCGCTCCCCGCCTTGGGCGAGCACCACCGCGCGCGTCGCGCCGAGCAGCGCGTGGCCCGGCGACGCCCGCAGGGTGGTGTCGAGGGGAAAGTCCCGTGACTCGATCGCGGGCACGGGGTCCTCCGGACCCATGATGTCTCGCGGGGCGATTCCCACGTACACCAGCCTGTGGTCGGTGAGCGCGAGGATTCCGCGGGTCGCTCGGAAGTAATCGCTCGGCCGGCGGCGGAAGACGGTCACGATCCGCGACACGTGCTCCCCCTCCGTGAGGATCCCACCCCGCAGCTCCCGCTCGACCAGCGCGCGGGCCGGCCGCGGGTGCGTGCGGTAGACGTGGATCGCCAACCCGCCGAGCAGGAGAACGATGACCAGGGCGATCTGCGCGGCGAGCGCGCCGACGATACGTGGCATTGCACCCTTCCTTTTGCGAGAACGATACCGAAGCGACGCGCCCGCTTACTGTAGAGTCCGCTGAGCGATCGGTCGGGATTGGCCGCCTGCCGCGTCCGCCAGACAGCCGGATGAGCCCGCATCCGGGGGTTAGCTTCCTCAGGTCAGGCAGATGCGGCGCGACCGGTCCTCAGGTCGATGCGCCGGCATCGCGCGCGTCCCCCCGAGCCCAGGAGCTTCATGGTCCGACCGATCTTCCGTCAGTTGCTGCTCGCGACCATCGCCCTCGCGACCCTCGACCTTGCCGCCGGCGGGATCGCGCCGGTCCTCAAGGGGCGGGAGCCGCTGGGCGAGCGCATCTTCGCGGCATCTGGGTGGAGGGACTCGGTTCTGGCCCATTCTCCCTGGATCAGCTCCGACAGCACCGAAGCGATCGGCTCGCCGCAGTTCGAGGCCGACCGCCGCAACTTCGCCGAGGATCTGATGCGGACGGGGCACGTCGACTCGCTTCGCGCCGACTCCCTCGCCGACGCCGCCGTTCGCGAGGCGTACGTTCGCCGGGTTCCCCCGGCGCTCGTCCTCGGCGTGATGCTCACCGAGAACGACATCCTCAAGTCGAATGCGCGCTCCAAGGTCGGGGCGCTCGGCTTGATGCAGGTGCACGCCCGGTCGTGGCGCTCTCTCCGCACCCGCTTCGGTTCCAACCTGCGCGACGACCGCACCAACCTGAAGTACGGGGTCTACATCCTCGGTTACTTCCTCAAGAAGCCGAAGGACGGCGTCGAGGCGAACGACCTGTGGCGCGTGGGACTCCTGCGCTACAACGGCTGCGTGCGCGGCACGAACACCTCCGACTGCCACAGCTACCCGGACAAGGTGCGCGAGGAGGTCGAACAGTCGGCGCACTCCACCTGCCGCGGGAAGGGCTTCGGCCGCTGCGTCGCCCAGCCGTTGATGCTCAGCGCCCTCGCCGACGCCGAGGATTGACCTCGGATCGACCGCGGCCGCCGGGACCGGCGCCGCGGTGCTCGCCACCATCCCGGCCGCCGCGCTCGTCGCGGCGGCCGTTCTCGTTCCGGTCGCGACCGCGGCCGCCACCGCGCCCACCCTCGCGTCCACGTCCCGCGCGCCCCTCGCGCGATTCGGCGCGGCCGCGCCGCAGCTCCCCGCGCGCCTTGCGCTCACCCCATTCGCGCTTCCGTTCCTCGCGCTCGCGGACGCGCGCCCGCTCGAGCCGCTCGATCTCGTCGGACGTCCACGGCTGGTCGAGGATGTCCTGCAGCTCGTCGAGGGTGGATGCGCGCGCCGCACCGCGTTGTCCGCGCGGGACGACGAAGCGCAGCGGACGATCGAGCTCGGGGAGCTCGGCATCGGTCAGGTTGCGCGCGATCTTCTCCGGCAGCACGAGGCGCGCGACGCCGAGCTTCGAGCCGTCCTCGTGCTCCTCGATGTCGTACTCGATCGGGATCTCGCGCTCGCGAACGAGCGCGGCGTCGGGGAGGGAGAGCCAGCGCTCCTGCTCCTCGCGCGGAACGAAGGCGTCGGCGTCGAACCGCAGCGAAGCGCGCAGGAAGTCGTCGACGGTGTTCACGTCGGCGAGCTGCGACTCGTACCACGCCGTCAGCTCCGGGAAGCCGAGGCGCGGCGTCCGCCCGCCGGAGCGTCGATAGACCTCGCGCACGCGCTCGATCGCGTCGCGGTTTTTGCGCACCGCGATGTGTCGCGCCTCCTGGCGCGACATCGCTTCGGCGAGGGTCCGACGCGCCAACGGTGCGACGTCGGGCGGGAAGGGCTCCTCGATCGCCTCGATCTCCCGCTCGAGCTCGAAGCCGAAGTACTCGACCTTGCGGCGGAGGGTGAGCGCGGCTTTCCGGCGGTCCGGATCGTAGCGCATCTCCGCATCGCCGTGCGTCGCGTACTTCCGCACGAGGTCCATCGGGATCGACGTTCCCTCGATCGAGGCGCGTGGATTCCCGAACCGGTCGGCGAAGTAGCGGAGCGTCCCGGCGATCGCGCCCCAGCTCCCGGCGACGCTGGTCTTCGAGACACGCGCATCCTGGCCGTCGGCGGTCTCCTCGTCGATGACGAGGTCGAAGGGCATGAAGCGCGCGAGCAGCTCGGCGAAGCGCCGGTGAACGCGGTCGCCCGCCTGGTTCATCCGCGTCGGCAGGGGCAGGCCCAGCGATCGGTAGATGCTCGCCATCGAGAGCGCCGCGTCCTCGATCGACTTGATGAGCACCCCGCGCCTCTCGGACCACTCCGCCATCTCCTCCTCGTCGAAGAGGTGGCGCGGCAGCCCGTAGACCTCTCCAATAGAACCGTGCAACGTGTACGCTTCGGCGTACACGTTGTACGCGGTGAGGTGGTCGCTTCCCTGGACGATGAGGCCGCGCAGGTCGCGATCCTCCTTCGTCATCCGGTGCAGCGACTCGATCCCGGCCATCACGGCGACGAAGGGAACCATGTCGTCGTCGGCGTTCACGAGCAGCTCCGCCCACGGCCGATCGACCGGCATCGCCTCGACCGCCTTGCCGTACGTCGAGAGCCTGCCGTTCTCGATGATCCCGCGGCGCTCGAGGAGCGCGAGCGCCCTGCGGTACGCGATGCGGTCGAGCGGAACGGGGAGATCCAGCTCGTCGGCGCGGACGCCGAGGTCGGCGCAGGTGATCGCGACGCGCTCGCTGTCGCCGGCGAGCTGGAACTCCGGCGCGGTGGGACGCAGCGAGAAGAAGTCGATGTCGCGGTCGCTGAGGATGAAGACACGTCCTCCCTCGACCCGCCCATGGACGCGTCCCGCCATCTGCAGGATCTCGTTGGCGCCGAGGTGCAGCTGCGTGAGGACGTTGCGCCCCCTGTCGATGACGTTGGTGAAGCGCACGTCGTCGATGATCACCGTGTCCAGGCCGCGCACGTTGAGCGCGCTCTGTCCCGCGGCGGTCATCGAGAGGACGTAGGGGCGCGTCTCCCCTTCGCCCTCGAGGAAGGGGCGGATGATGCGGATCGGCTCCCCGCCGTGGTAGTACGCGGCGTTGATGCGCGGCATGAGCCGCTGCACGTGCGCGGCGACGCTCTCGACCCCGGCGCGAGTCGGCAGGAAGACGCCGACGCCGCGCTTTCCCTTCATCACGTGCCGAAGGAACTTCTCGTCGAGCATCTCGAGCGGCTCCTTCGACAGCACCTCGACCTTCGCGGCGCGGTTGGAGTCGTAGGCATAGCTCTCGATGACCTCGTCGGAGCCGAGGTACTCGGAATAGAAGGTCGGGTCGACGGTGGCGGAGAGCCAGATGAAGCGGCAGCCGACCTTCTTGCCTAACGCGAGGCAGAGCTCGAGCTCGGCGGAGGTCTGGTGGATCTCGTCGACGATGAGCGTGTCGCGCGCCTGGATGTCGCCGTCCTGGAACCAGCGGCGGGCGATGCCGGTGGTGACGATGACCACGTTCCAGCTCGGCGTCTCGGGCGTCGCCTCTCGCTCGCGATTGACGACGCCGACCTTGAGCGGGGTGCCGAGGATCTCCTCGGCGATCGGGCGGATTGCGAGGGTCTTCCCCGTGCCCGTGCCGGCGACGATGCCGAAGCCCTTGCCGGCGCGCGCGAGCTCGCGGATGCGCTCGCCGTGCTGGCGCTGGAGGAAGGTGTCGAGGTGGAGACCGACGCCGATCTCGATGGTCTCGCAGGCGGCGCGGGTCGGCGCGATGACGATGACGCGGCCGGTCGCGGGCTCGGCGGCGGCGAAGGCGTCGCGGTCGAGCGGGAGATATGGATCGCGAACTTGACGGAGCACGGCGGCGCGGAGTGCAAGAGTAGAGCCGGTCAGGACAGTGCCCGACCGGCTCCCTGAAGCATCACGACGTGCGCGGCGCCGCGCTACGGCTTCTTCCGCTCCTCGTGCTTCGGCTTTCCCCTGTCCCTGGAGCCCGAGTCGTCGTCGCGAAGGCCCTTCACGTAATCGTCGCCGAAGATCACGCGGCCGTTAGGCGGGCGGTTGCGCACCGCGGTGGGGCAGTCCGTGGGGGCAGGCTGCTGCCCCGGCGGCACCCCGTCGAGCCAGATGCGGCACATCCCGGGGGGCGGCTGGAACCCCGGCGGAACCCGATCACCCCTCTGGCCGCGCTCCTGCGCCGCGAGAGGCGCGGTCAGGGCGAGCGAGAGGATCAGCGTGAATGCGGTATTCTTCATCAGTCCTCCGGTGGCCGTCCGTCCAGCGGACGGTGGAGCGCCGCGATCGGCGCACTGCCCTTCCCAAGGCACGAGGAGTGCCAGCGTCGGCCCCCGGGGCGCTCCGGCTAAGCCGAAGACAATACTGCACTTACGGCGGGCACAATCAAGCCCCGTCCGGGCGTTGTCCACGGGGTGGTACAGCCTTGCCGAGACAACGGCCCCGACCGTAACGACTCACGACGAGCTCTACAGGATGGCATCAGTGGACTGGGGGAAGAGCCGGGAGGCACGGATGGCGGCGACCGCTGCCCCGACCTGGCGACAGCGGGTCGAGGCGCTGCGCTACGTGCCCATGCTGCTCCGCCTCGTGTGGGAGACCGACCGCCGGCTGGCGACGGTGATGCTCCTCCTCCGGCTCGTGCAGTCGGGGGTGCCCGTCGCGACGCTGTGGGTGGGGAAGCTGATCATCGACACCGTGCTCGCCCTTCGCGCCCGGTCCGACGACCTGGGGCGGCTGTGGGAGCTTGTCGCGCTCGAGGTGGCGATCGTGATCGTGGGGGAGCTGCTGTCGCGGCTCTCCTCGCTGACGGAGGGACTGCTCGGCGACCTCTTCTCGAACCACACGAGCATCCGGCTGATGCGGCATGCCGCGTCGCTCGACCTCGAGCAGCTCGAGAACCCCGAGCTCTACGACGAGCTGGAGCGGGCACGCCAGCAGACCACCGGTCGCCTCGGGCTGCTCAAGCAGCTGCTGGCGATCGGCCAGGACTTCATCACCCTCGTCTCGCTCGCCGCGGCACTGCTGGTGTACAGCCCCCTGCTCGTGATCCTGCTCGTGATCGCGGTGCTCCCCGCCTTCGCGGGGGAGGCGCACTTCGGTGCGGTGGAGCGGGCGCTCTTCGTCGCGCGCACGCCGGAGCGGCGGCAGCTCGACTACCTGCGGCTGCTCGGCGCGAGCGAGCGGACCGCGAAAGAGGTGCAGACCCTCGGCCTCGCGGACTGGATCATCGCGCGCTTCAAGGCGCTGGCCGACCGCTTCTACGAGGACAACAAGCGCCTCGCGATCCAGCGCACGGTGGTCGGCAGCGGGCTGTCGATCCTCGGGACGCTCGGCTACTACGTCGCCTACATCGTGATCCTCGAGCGGACCGTGACGGGCGCGCTGACGTTGGGCACGCTCACGCTGCTCGCGGGCTCGTTCGCGCGGAGCCGCGACGTCATCGAGCGGCTGCTGCTGGGGGCGAGCGGGATCTACACGCAGACCTTCTACCTCAAGGACTTCGCCGACTTCTTCGCGACGCGCCCGAAGACGGTGGCGCCGGCCGGCGCGCCGTCGGTGCCGCGGCCGATCCGCGAGGGATTCGTGTTCGAGGACGTGGGGTTCCGCTATCCCGGAAGCGAGCGCTGGGCGGTGCGCCACATCTCCTTCTCCCTGCGCCCGGGCGAGCGGATCGCGCTCGTCGGCGAGAACGGCGCGGGGAAGACGACGATCACCAAGCTGGTGAACCGGCTGTACGACCCGAGCGAGGGGCGCATCCTGCTCGACGGTCGCGACCTCCGCGAGTACGACGTCGCGTCGCTGCGCGCCGCGGTGGGAGTGATCTTCCAGGACTTCGTGCGCTTCGACATGCGTCTCGACGAGAACATCGCGATCGGCGAGATCGAGCGGGAGCGCGCGTACATCGACGCGCCGCGCGACGGCGCGACGCCGCCGGCTGCGATCGTCGAGGCAGCGGACAAGTCGCTCGCCGCCTCGCTCCTGCCGCGCATGCCCGAGGGCTACGCCCAGATGCTCGGCAGGCGGTTCCAGGGTGGGGTCGAGCTCTCCGGCGGGGAATGGCAGAAGATCGCGCTCGCGCGCGCCTACATGCGCGACGCCCAGCTCCTCGTCCTCGACGAGCCGACCGCGGCGCTCGACGCGCGCGCCGAGTACGAGGTGTTCCGCCGATTTTCGGAGCTGATCGCCGGGCGGATGGCGATCCTCATCTCCCATCGCTTCTCGACCGTGCGGATGGCCGACCGGATCCTGGTGCTGCGCCACGGCGCGATCGCCGAGCACGGGACGCACGAGGCGCTGCTCGCGGCGGGGGGGTTGTACGCGGAGCTGTTCGAGATGCAGGCGGTCGGGTACCGATAGATCGCTGCGCCGGGGGGCCTTGCGACGGTGTGACGGGGGACGTGAGATGGCGGGCGAGGCCCGGGACGCGGCGTCGAGGATCGCGACACTTGACGTGCCGTACTTTGTAGAATAAAGTGCTTGGCAACCAACCGACCCGAGCATTCTCATGGCCAAGCGCATCGCCGCGATCGTCCTGATCTTCATCTGCTCCACCGTCGCGTGGATGGTCCTCGGAGCGACCGTCTTCGCGCGCACCTACGACTCCGACTCGCGGCTCCGGGGACGCGTCGCGTCCAACTGGGGAGCGCCGCAGGTCCAGGAGGCACCGATCGCGGAGGCATCGTGGACGGAGCAGCGGCGCGTCGAGACGACCCAGGGCAACGCGGTCGTCGCGCGCTACGTCGAGGAGCCGCACAGCGCCCCCCTCACCCTCGAGCGGACGCGCGCCAACGTGGCTCTCGCGCTCGAGCATCGGCAGAAAGGGCTCCTCTGGTACAGCACATACGTCGTCGATTTCGCCGGCGAGTACGCCTTCCGGAACACCACCGCCCACGACTCCGTGACGTTGCGCTTCGCGTTCCCGACGAAGGACGCGGTCTACGACGACATGAAGTTCCTGGTGAACGGCCAGCCCGTCACGAGCACGAGCGACCAGCAGGGAGTGACGGCCACCGTCGTCGTGCCGCGTGGCACCACCGTGCAGCTCGCGGTCGGCTACCGATCGCAAGGACTCGATCGCTGGAGCTACAGCTTCGGGAGCAACGTTTCCTCGGTGCGCGACTTCGTGCTCGCGATGCGCACCAACTTCGCCGACATCGACTTCGCGGAGAACATGATCTCGCCGACGACGAAGCAGCGGAACGGGAACGGGTGGGACCTGACCTGGCGCTACACGAACCTCGTCAGCGGCTTCACGATCGGGATGGTGATGCCGGAGAAGCTGCAGCCCGGCCCACTCGCCGGCCGGATCAGCTTCTTCGCGCCCGTCTCGCTGCTCTTCTTCTTCCTGCTGATGTTCGTGCTGACGACGCTGCGCGGGATCGAGCTGCACCCGATGAACTACTTCTTCCTCGCCGCGGCGTTCTTCTCGTTCCACCTGCTGCTCGCCTACCTCGTCGACCACGTCGGGATCAACACCGCGTTCATCGCCGCCTCGCTGGTATCGGTGCTGCTCGTGGTGACGTACCTGCGGCTCGTCGTCGGGCTCGACTTCGCCGTTCGCTACGCGGCGCCGGCGCAGATCACCTACCTCGTGCTCTTCTCGTACGCCTTCTTCTTCGAGGGCTACGCCGGGCTGACGGTGACGATCGGCTCGATCATCTCGCTCTTCGTGGTCATGCAGATGACGGGACGCGTCCGCTGGGCGGAGCTGTTCGCGGCGTCGAGCGGGCGGCCGGGCGCGCGGGCGGGGACCATCCCCGCCTGAGAGGGGACAGGCGCCAGGCGTGAGGAACCGCGTTGCCGCCGTTCCTGACGCCTGGCGCCTGGAGGCTGCAGTTCAGTCGCCGAACGAGATGCCCGTCGCGCGCGCCGTCTGCACGATGTCGTGCTGCGGGTCCACCTTCTTCTGTTCCTTGAGCACTTCGCGGATCGGGATCGCGACGATGTGCGGGGACTGGAGGGCGACCATGTGACCCCACTTCTCCTCGGCGATCGCGCGCACCGCGGCGCCGCCGAAGCGCGTCGCGAGCAGGCGGTCGTAGCCCGTCGGCATTCCGCCGCGCTGCAGGTGGCCGAGGACGAGCGAGCGCGTCTCCTTTCCCGTGCGCTCGGCGATCTGCTGCGCGATCATCTCGGCGATCCCGCCGACGCGCTTCGCCTGCCCCGGGAGCGACTTGCCCATGATGTGGACGTCGCCGCCCACCGGGAAGGCGCCCTCGGCCACCACCACGATCGAGAAGAAGCGCCCCGACTGATCGCGCTCGCGGATCTTGTCGCAGACCTTCTCGATGTCGTACGGGATCTCGGGGATGAGGATGACGTCGGCGGTGCCGGCGAGCCCGGAGTGCAGGGCGATGAAGCCGGTGTCGCGCCCCATCACCTCCATCACGATCACGCGATCGTGGCTCTCCGCCGTCGTGTGGAGCTTGTCGATCGCCTCGAGCGCGGTGTTGACCGCGGTGTCGAAGCCGAAGGTGGTGATCGTCCCGCTGACGTCGTTGTCGATCGTCTTCGGCACGCCGACGATGTTCATCCCCTTCTCGCAGAGCCGCTGCGCGATGGCGAGCGAGCCGTCGCCGCCGATCGAGATGATCGCGTCGATGCCGAGGGCACGCGCGTTGGCGATCAGCTCGTCGGAGCGGTCGAACTCCTTGATCGTCCCGTCGGGCTGGCGGCGCGGGTAGTGGAAGGGGTTGCCGTGGTTCGTCGTGCGAAGGATCGTCCCGCCGAGGTGGGCGATCCCGCGCACGCTGCTCTTCGTGAGGGGGATGACCTCGTCCTCGCCCATCAGCCCGGCGAAGCCGCGCTTGATGCCGAGGACGTCCCAGCCACGGCTGATCGCGGAGAGCACCGCGGCGCGGATGACGGCGTTGAGGCCAGGGGCGTCGCCGCCCCCGGTCGAGATCGCGATTCTCATGCGATGGTGGTTCGCTGGCGGATGGTGTGCGCGTGGTCGGACGGCCGCCGCACGGGCGGCCCGGCGTCAGGGCCGCCGCCGGAGCGGTTAGAGGATCTCACCCGGTCGCGCGTGCCGGTCGAGCTTCGACTTCTCGAAGAC
>DASVXU010000147.1:0-29771 GCA_036392515.1 Gemmatimonadaceae bacterium
GATCGGGCCGGCGAGCGGCGAGCAGGGAGGAGACCTCGTCTTCGCCGGGCCGATCTCGCGCGTCGCCGAGAGCCCCCTCACCGGGCAGTATCTCACCGGGCGGCGGTCGATCCCCGTCCCCGAGCACCGCCGCCGGCTCGGCCCGCGCTGGCTGACGCTCACGGGCGCGCGCGAGCACAACCTCAAGGACGTCGACATCCGCATCCCGTTAGGCACGGTGACCGCGGTGACCGGCGTCTCCGGCTCGGGGAAGAGCACCCTCGTCCACGACGTCCTCTACCGCGCGCTCGAGCATCGCATCCACGGCGAGCACTCGGCGAAGATGCACCTCGGCGAGAAGGTCGGCTCGTACCGCGAGCTCGCCGGGACGGAGGGGATCGAGGACGTGGTGCTGATCGACCAGGAGCCGATCGGCCGCTCGCCGCGCTCGAACCCGGTGACCTACGTGAAGGCGTTCGACGAAATCCGCCGCATCTTCGCCGACGCGCCCCTCGCGCGGCAGCGCGGCTACGGCGCGGGGACGTTCAGCTTCAACGTGAAGGGCGGACGTTGCGAGCGCTGCGAGGGCGCCGGCTATCGCGAGGTCGAGATGGTGTTCATGGCGGACGTCTTCGTCCCCTGCGACGACTGCGGCGGCAAGCGCTTCCGCGCCGATGTCCTCGACGTTCGGGTCAACGGGAAGAACATCCACGAGGTCCTCGAGCTCACCGTGGACCAGGCCATCCGCTTCTTCCCTCGCGAGGAGAAGCTCGGTCAGGCGCTCTGGCAGCTGCAGCAGGTAGGGCTCGGCTACCTGCGGCTCGGCCAGCCGGCGACGACGCTCAGCGGCGGCGAGGCGCAGCGGCTCAAGGTCGCGCGCGAGCTCGCGCTGGCGACGAAAAAGAGCGGCAAGAAGCTCTACATCATGGACGAGCCGACTACGGGTCTCCATCTCGAGGATATCCGCAAGCTCGCCACCGTCTTCGATCGCCTGGTGGACGCGGGGCACACGCTCGTCCTGATCGAGCACAACCTCGACGTCATCAAGCTCGCCGACTGGGTGATCGACCTCGGCCCGGAGGCGGGAATCCGTGGCGGCCAGGTCGTCGCCATGGGACGGCCGGAGGAGATCGCCGAGGTCGAGGGATCGCACACCGGGCACTGGCTCCGGACCGTGCTCCCCACCCTTCCCGCCCCGAAAACGCAGCGGCGGGACGTTGACCGCGAGGCGCGCGCCGGATAAATTGCGCAGACTGATCCCGAGTAGCTCAGGTGGTAGAGCAGGTGACTGTTAATCACCGGGTCGGGGGTTCGAGTCCCTCCTCGGGAGCTGGATTGAAGGGTTTTACGCGCGGGGCCGTGAGCGATCACGGCCCCGCGTCTTCTTTCCCGGGACTGTCCTTCCGCGCCACGCTCGCTCAACTTTCCCGCGACCCTCGACCTGGAGCCCTCGCGCGATGAACGCTGACGCAGCGCCGCTGGTTGGTGTGATCATGGGAAGCCGCAGCGATTACGACGTCCTCGCCCCGGCGATCGAGATTCTCACCGAGCTCCAGGTGCCGCACGAGGCCCGCGTCGTCTCGGCGCACCGCACCCCCGACCTGATGTTCGAGTACGCGTCGAGCGCCGAGTCGCGCGGACTGCGCGCCATCATCGCCGCGGCGGGTGGCGCGGCGCATCTCCCGGGAATGGTCGCCGCGAAGACGATCGTGCCCGTCCTCGGCGTTCCCGTTCCCGCGACCATGCTCAACGGCATCGACTCCCTGCTCTCCATCGTGCAGATGCCGCGCGGTGTTCCGGTAGGGACGCTCGCGATCGGCAAGCCCGGCGCGGCGAATGCGGGGCTGCTCGCGGCGATGATCGTCGCCAACGATGATCCCGCCCTGCGCGAGCGCATCCGTGCCTGGCGCGGCGCGCGGCGCGACGAAGTGCTTGGCCAGCGGCTGCCGTAAGTGTCGCTCGTTCCTCCCGGCTCGACGATCGGATTCCTCGGCGGCGGGCAGCTCGGGCGCATGACGGCGTTCGCCGCCCGCTCGATGGGCTACGACGTGCACGTGCTCGATCCCGACCCGAGCGCGCCCGCGCGCGGCGTCGCGTCGCGATTCATCGAAGCGTCGTTCCAGGACGCGGACGCGATCGTCCGCCTCGCCGAGCAGTGCGACGTGCTGATGCCGGAGATCGAGACGATCTCCCCCGAGGGGATGGCGCGCGCGGTGGAGCACGCGCCCGTTCGCAACGGCGCGGGAGTCCTGCACATCATTCAGGATCGCGCGCGCCAGAAGGAATGGCTCGCGAGCCACGGGTTCCCGCTCACGCCCTTCGTCGTGCTGCGCGACGAGGCGGACGCGGCGCGCGCGAGCGACACCCTGCGTGGCCGCTGCTTCGTGAAGACGACCACCGGCGGCTACGACGGACGCGGGCAGGTGCATACCGAGACGCCGGGCGGGATCGCCGACGCGTGGCGCTCGCTCGGCGCACGCGCGTGCGTGGCCGAGCAGGGCGTCGAGCTCGCGGCGGAGCTCTCGGTGCTCGTGGCGCGCACGGCGGGCGGCGCAATCGTGACCTACGAGCCCGCCGCGAACGTGCACGTCGGCGGGATCCTCGCTTCGTCGGTCATCCCCGGAACGGATCTCGCGCAGCTCGCCGCGCGCGCGCGTGACATCGCCGCGGCGCTCGCCGATGGTCTCGGCGTCGAGGGGCTGCTCTGCGCGGAGCTCTTCCTCTCGACGGGCGGCGAGCTGCTCGTCAACGAGCTCGCGCCGCGTCCGCACAACAGCTACCACGAGAGCATCGAGGGCTGCGCGACGAGCCAGTTCGAGCAGGCCGTACGCGCGATCTGCGGACTCCCGCTCGGCGACACCGCGTCGCTGCGTCCCGCTGCTATCGCGAATCTGCTCGGCGAGCTCTGGCCGGCGTCGGGAATGCCGGACTTCGCGCCGGTGCTCGGCGACGAGCGGATCAAGCTGCACCTCTACGGGAAGCGCAGCGCGCGCCCCGGTCGCAAGATGGGGCACCTCGCGACGGTCGCCGAGACGCCGCGCGAGGCGGTGGATCGCGTCGTCGCGGCCCGCAACCTGCTCGCGAGAGCGGCCGGAGTTCCCGAATGGCGCTGATCGCGAACGATGCGCGATCGTCGTCACGCACACCTGCTCACGCACACCTACTCACGCACGGAGCACTCGCATGCGGCGACTCGTCCCCCTCGCGCTCGTCCTCGCGGCCTGCCATGGAAAGTCCAGCACCACGCCCGCGCCGCAGGCTCCCGTCAGCTCCGCCTCATTCACCCTGCGCGCCGCCGACGGCCGCGAGGTCGGTCGCGGCTCACTGCAGCAGACCGACGCCGGCGTCCTGCTCACCGCGGACCTGACCGGCATGCCGGCGGGAACGCACGGCATCCATCTGCACGCGGTGGGTCAGTGCAACGCGCCCGACTTTGCGAGCGCGGGCGGGCACTTCAACCCGGCGTCGAAGATGCACGGCTTCCGCAACCCGGCCGGTCATCATGCGGGCGACCTCACGAACATCAGCGTTCCCGAGTCCGGCGCGCTGCGCGTCGAGCTCCTCGCGCCCGGCGTGCGACTCGGCCCCGGGAACGGCACGCTGCTCGACGCCGACGGCGCCGCCGTCGTGGTCCATGCGCTCGCCGACGATTACCAGACCGATCCCGCTGGAGCGTCGGGGACGCGGATCGCCTGCGGGGTCGTGCAGCGTTAGGCACGAGCGGGGGCGCCGTCGCGAGCGACGGCGCCCCCGCTCGCGTCACGCCCGGCGTCGCTCGACGAGGCGCTCCTCGTCCGCCGCAATCGCCGTGAGCGGCACCTCGAGGATCCGGAAGGGCGGGCGATCGGGGTAGTGCTCCTTCAGCACCGGCAGCGCGACGTTGTACACGGGAATCCCCTGCGCCGTCTTCCCCTGCGGCGATCCCTTGTGCGCGTGCCCGTGCACCACCGCGTGCACCTGGTACCGCGCCAGCGGCTCCTCGAGCCGGCTGCTCCCCAGCCAGGGATAGATCTCGAGCGGCTCACCCTCGACCGTCTCGCGGACGGGCGCGTAGTGCAGCACCGCGATCCGCGCGGGGGTGCGCAGGCGCGCCAGCGCGCTCTCGAGCTTCAGCGCCTCGTCCACCGCCTCCCTGACGAAGTGCTTGATCGTCGACTCTCCCCACGCGCCGAGCGCACCGCGCCCGAATCCGCCGGCGAACCCCTTCACCCCGGCGAAGCCCACCCCCGCGAGCTCCACCGAGTCGCCGTCGAGGACGTGAACCCCCGCGTCGGTGAGGATCCGCGACACCTCCCCCTCCTGCCCCGATTCGTAGTCGTGGTTCCCGAGCACCGCGACGATCGGGATCTTCACCGCCGAGGTGAGATCCTTCGCGAGCGCCTTCGCTTCTTCGGCGAGCCCATAGTCGGTGAGGTCGCCGCTGATGACCAGAACCTCCGCCTGTCGCGCGATCTCGGTGAATAGCGGGAGGAGCATCCCCTGCGACGCCTTCCCGTAGTGGACGTCGCTCACCGCCGCGACCCGAACCGTCCTGCCCGCCTCCGCCATGTCGTTCCTCCTGGTGGTCCGGCCGCTCTACTGAACGATCCGGGCCAGCGTGTCGCGCGGCGGGCTCCGCTGGACAAGCCCCACTCTTGCACTGTGCTCGCGCGACGACCGACCCTCACGCGCGCATGAGCTACAACTCGACACTCGACGACTCGGCCTTCGACACCAACACCTTCTATCGCCGGACGCTTCATGTCCTCAGCGATGCGCAGGTGCCCTTCCTCGTCGGCGGCTCGCACGCCTTTCTCCATTACACGGGCATCGCGCGGAACACGAAGGATCTCGACCTGTTCCTGCGCGCGGAGGACCTGAACCGCGCCCTCGGCGCGCTCGCCGACGCGGGCTACCGGACCGAGCGCACCTTCGGGCACTGGCTCGCCAAGGCCTTCCAGGGGGACGACTTCATCGATCTCGTCCACTCGTCGGGAAACGGCGTCGCGCGAGTGGACGAGGCGTGGTTCGAGCACTCGATCGAGGCGCAGGTGCTGGGGATGCCGGTGCGCCTCATGCCCGTCGAGGAGCTCATCTGGCAGAAGTCCTTCCTCATGGAGCGCGAGCGCTTCGACGGCGGCGACGTCATGCATCTCCTGCTCCGCTGCGGGAAGTCGCTCGACTGGGACCGTCTGCTCGCGCGCTACGGCGCGAACTGGCGGCTGCTCCTGACCTACCTCGTCTTCTTCGGCTTCGTCTATCCGGGCGTGAGCGGCCCGATTCCCGAGCGCCTCTATCTCGAGCTTCTCGATCGCGCTCGCCAACCTGACTCGAATCCCGACGGGGCCCAGCTCTGCCGCGGCACTCTCGTCTCCCGCGCGCAGTACCTCGTCGACATCGGGCGCTGGGCGTTCCGCGACGCGCGCATCCAGCCCCACGGCTCGATGACCCCGGAGGAAGCGGTCTTCTGGACGTGGGCGATCGACAACGTCGACTGATGCCTAACGCGCGGCGAGCTTCTCGATGAGCCGCGACCTGACCAGCGGCCACTCGGCGCCGAGGATACTGAAGTAGACGGTGTCGCGGATGCGGCCACCGGCGGTGACCATGTGCTGGCGGAAGGTCCCCTCCTCTGTCGCCCCGAGCCGCAGGATCGCGTTCCGCGACTTCTCGTTCAGCCGGTCCGTCTTCAGCTCGACCCGCCGCATCCCCAGCGTCTCGAAGGCGTGCGTCAGCATCAGCAGCTTCGCCTCGGTGTTGACCGCCGTTCGCTGCCACGACCGCCCGACCCACGTCCAGCCGATCTCGATGCGGCGGTGCGGGCGCGCGTACGCGGCGAAGCGCGTGCTTCCCACCACGCGACCGGTCTCGCGCTCCGTCGTGACGAACGGCAGCGCGATCCCCGCCTCACGCTCGGCGAGCGCGGTGGCGATGTACTCCCGAAGCGACTCGCGCGTCGACGCCGCCGTCGGCGTGAATCGCCACAGCTCCTCGTCCGCCGCGACCGGCAGCAGCGAATCGAGGTGCTCCATCTGCAGCGGAACGAGCCGCACGACGCGCCCCGTGAGCGTGTGCGGCTCGAGCGCCGGCCCCGGGCCGGCGTCGGCGGGGGGCACGAAGTCCGGCTGCGTCACCGGCCGACCAGCAGCTGCTCGCGCGCCGCGTCGGCGAGCTCGCCGCGCGAGGTGACGTTCAGCTTCTCGAAGATGTTCGAGAGATGCGTGCTCACGGTGCGCGGCGAGATGCCGAGCGCCGCGCCGATCTCCTTGTTCGATCGCCGCGCGACGACCAGCCGGATGATCTCGATCTCGCGCCCGGTGAGCCCCTCCGCGCCCCTCGCGGCGACGAGTGCCGGCGGACGCGCTCCCAGCTCGCGGAGCTGTTCGCGAGTCGCCTCGAGCTCCGGCTGCGCACCGAGCTTCGCGAACACGTCGTGCGCGCGTCGCAGCTCGCGCGCCGCCCCTTCCTTGTCCCCCGTCTCCGCCAGCGCGCGCGCCAGCTGCCTGCGCAGGCGCGCGGCGTCGGGAACGAACGGGATCGCATCCAGCCGGTCGGCCGCCGCTCGCAGCAGCGTCACCGCGCGCGACGCGTTCCCCTCGAGCAGGTCCACGAGCGCGTCGCAGGCGTCCGCCCACGCCAGTCCCAGCTCGTGCCCGACGCGCTCCGAGTCCGCGCGCAGTCTCGCGCCGAGCGACCGGGCGCGATCGAGCGCGCTCGCCCAGAGCGCCGCCTCGGCCACCATCGGCAGGAGCCGGTGGATCGACCACGCGACGTAGCCGCTCCGCTCGACGATGCCTAACGCCTGCTCGCCGGTGTGCATCGCGCGCGGGAAATCGCGCGTCGCCAGCGCGAGCGCGACGCGTCCGACCTTTCCCGGAAGCTGGATCTGGAGGTTCGTCGCTCCCCGCCCCGCCCCGCCGGCAGCGGCTCCGATCTGCTCCGCCTCCTCGATCAGCGCCCGGCCGCGGTCGATCTCACCGCGGCCCAGGTGCACCAGCGCGCTCCAGACGAGGACGCGCGGCAGCAGCGAGCGCTGTCCCATCGAGCGCGCCAGCGCGATCGTCCGTTCTCCGATCGCGATCGCGCCGTCCCAGTCCCCGGTGCCGGCCGCGTACTCGATCTCGATCTCGCCCGCCCACACCCGCAGGATCGGCGAGTTCAGCTCGTCCGCGAGGCGAATCGCGTCGGCGAGATGCGTGGCGACGTCGCGCGACCGCCCCGTCAGGCCGCCGAGCATCGCGAGCGCCCAGTGCACCGTCGCCTCCACCACGCGATCCCCCGCGTCGCGCGCATGGCGCGCCGCCTCGGCGCCGTGAGCACGCGCCTGCTCGGCGGGACCGGTCCACGCGTAGAGGAGGAGGAGCGCGCGGTGCACCCGTGCCAGGAGGTGCGGCGACTTCGCCATCTCCGCGCGCGCGAGCGCATCGGTGAGCACCGCCTCCGCCTCGCCGCGGCGACCCAGCTCGACCAGGCAGACGCCCTTTGCGAGGGATGCGCGCAGGGCGAGATCGCCGTCCTTCGCCCGCTCCGCTCCCGCGATCGCCGCGTCGAGGTGGGACACCGCATCGGCGAACCGGCCGTTCCAGTACGCGAGCAGGCCGAGGCGGCGCTCGATGAACGCCACTCGCGCGGCGTCGCCCGCCTCGTGTGCGGCGGTGCGCAGCTCCAGCCAGAGGGACTGCGCTCCGGCATGGTCCCCGATCCGTTGACGCGCCCGCGCGAGGCTCTCCGCGAGCTCGCGCTCCTCTCCGTCGTCGCTTCCCGCGGTCCGGCGCGCGAGCTCGAGGGCGGCGGTGAGATAGTTCACCGCCTCGCGGTCGGCGTGTACCGCCAGGGCGTTGCGCCCCGCGATGCCGAGATAGCGCGACGCCCGGCGCGCGAGACCGGGAGAGGATGCTCTCGCGAAGTGCACCGCCAGCTCGTCGGCGTGCCGAGCCGCGTCGGACCCGTAATGCTTCTCGAGCTTCGTCGCGATACGCTCGTGGAGGACACGCGCTCCCGCCGCGCCCAGTCGCTCGAGCAGCGTCTCGCGGAGTAGCGGATGCGACACGTCGTACCGCACGACGTCGCCGTCCTCCCGCTCCTCCAGCACACGCTCCGAGCGCAGCTCGGCGAGCGACGCCGCGAGATCTTCCGCGCTCGCGCCCGTGATCGCGTCGAGCACCGGCAGCGAGGCGCCGGTGCCGAGCACCGCCACGGCCTCCGCCGTCGCCAGCGCGGGTGGCGAGAGACGCCGCAGTCGCGCCTCGAGCGCGTCGCTGATCGACGCCGGAAGTGTGAACGATTCGCGGTCCCATCCCGTCCACCGGCCGCGCTCTTCGCGCAGCGCGCCCTCCGCGACGAGCGCCTTCAGCGTCTCCTCGATGAAGAAGGGATTTCCCCGCGTCCAGGCGTGCAGCCGTCGCGCGAAGTCGCGCGTCGCCGCGGCCGGTGCATCGAACGTCTTCTGCAGCAGCTCGTCGGTCTCGCGCTCCGCGAGCGGCTCGACGACGATGACTTCGGCCGCGCCTAACGTGACGAGCGAGCGCTCCGTGTCGGCGAGCGTGCGATGCGAGTCGCGCTGCGCGGTGTTGTAGCTGCCGACGACCAGTATGTGCTGGCGCTCGAGCTGCCGTGCCACGAAATGCAGCAGCTCGATGGAGGCCTCGTCGGCCCACTGCAGGTTGTCGAGGATGAGGAGCAGCGGGCGGCGCATCGCCATCCGGCCGAGCACCTGCGTGAGGCTCCAGAAGAGCCGCGCCTTCGCATCGGCGGGACTTCCGCGTGCCGGCTCCGATCCGGCACGCCCATCGGGCGCGAGTCCCGGGAAGAGGCGAGCCAGCTCCGCGCTCGCGCCGCGCGCGAGCATGGAGAGCTGCGCGGGCTCCATCCGCTGGAACACGGGCACCAGCGCGTCGGCGAAGAGCGCGTATGGTACTCCCGTCTCGACCGGGTAGCCGCGCCCGATCGCGACCGTGAAGCCAAGGCCCCCCGCGTTTTCGGCGAGGAGCGTCGCGAGCCGCGTCTTCCCCACTCCGCCCTCGCCGGCCAGCAGCACCGTGTGCCCACGACCGCCTTTCGCGCGATCGAGCGCCGCGGCGAGCAGGGTGAGCTCGTCGCGCCTGCCAACGAGTGGCGGCACGGGAAGTCTGGGAGAGGAATGCATGAGACGGGCGGTGGCGTGAAGATGCCCCCCGCCCTTCCCGGTCCGCAACCAGCCGTTTTCCCTAGCTGCCCGGCGGCGCGGCCGGGCAGTCGCTCAGCGCCCCGTTCGCGGTCGCCGCCTGCGCGATGCGGAAGGCCCGCGACCGCGACGCATTCCACCACCGCCAGTCCTCGGGAAGCCCGAGAGCGCGATTCTTCGTCGTCCGCTCGAAGCGGCGCAGGATGCTGCACCGCGCCCCTCCATCCAGCCGCACCAGCGCCTCCGCGAGCGCGGGGGCGGCGTCTCCGTCCAGCGATGCGACGTACCGGTCGTCGAGCGGCGCGCCATTGACCGCGCGCTCCACGTTCGTCCGCACGACGATCGCCTGCGGATTGATTGCGTCGAGCACGGCGACGGTGACCCACCCACATACGATCGCGCCCAGCACGAACCCCGAACGACGGCCCCGGAGCACCGTCGCCGCGAAGAGGACGAACACGATCGCGAGCCAACCCATGATCGCGGTCGCGTAGATCCGGTCCTCGGTGAGCCCGAACGACGCGGCATAGAGGCGCATGCGCTGCAGCGCCGAGAGCATCATCACCGCCACGAGCGCGAGCATCGTCCCGCCCAGCCAGCGGAAGGTGCGCGCGTCGCGAGGCCGTTCCTCGCGGAGCAGTGCCGCCCCTCCGAGCAGCAATGGCAGCACGAGCACCGCCACGGTGAGGAGCTCGAAGAACCCGCGGCGCGCGTACCCGGCCACCGTCAGTCCCGGGGCGCTCTGCACATGCGCGGCGCCCCCGAACAGGTACGGCAGCTGAAGCACCACGAACGTCAGGAAGAGCGCGTCCACCAGCGCGAGCGGAACCGCGATCTCGACGATGCCCAGCTTGAGGCGCGGCATCCCGCGCACCGGCCCCTCGACGCCTAACGGCGTGTCGGCGACCACGGCCGTGCGCAGGTAGCCCGCCGTGACCCAGCCGACGAACGCCGCGAACACGACGTGCTGCATCACCTTCGCGACGTCGATGGCGATCAGGGAGTTCACCAGCTGCTCGAAGCGGGCGTCCGCCGCGGAGAGCAGCGCGCCGAATATCACGACGAGCGGCAGAGCGATGAGCAGCCCCCGGCCGACCGCCATCATCACGCCCCGTCGCGGACGGTCGCGCTGCTCGGCGAGCGCGCCGTCGCTCAGCGCGAGCAGCGGAGCGCCCACCGCGGCCGACAGTCCGAGGCTCGCCGCGCCGAGAAAGTATTCCATCAGCCTCCCTTCGCGGAGCGACGCGGGCCAGCCCGACAGCACGAAGGCGAGCACACCGAAAGCGACGAGCATCGCCACCATGTTCAGCACCAGCAGCCCGTCGGCGTCGCGCCAGGCGAACGCGGAGGCGAAGAAGAGCACCGGCACCGCCAGCACCGGCGCGGCTCGACGCCTCGTGTCTGGCCGCGCTGTGGACAGCCAGAGGATCGCGGCCACGGCAGCCAGCACCCACATCGGAAAGTTGATGCCGAGCCCGTTGGTGCGGAGCAGAGCGTCGCCGAGCACGCCGAGGATCAGCGCGCACGCGAACGTTCGACTCGCGATGCGGCGGCGCGGATGCGCCGGTGCTTCAGCCGGAGCTCCGAAGATACCCGGGTCTGCGGTCACGACGATCGGGACGGTGTCGTTCATCGGCTGTCGGAGGATGGAGGACTGTCGGGTCTGGGACGCGCGCTCATCCCGCGGCGACGGCGGGCAGCCCGCCGAACCGCCGGTCGCGAGCCGCGAAGTCGTGGATCGCCGCGCGGAGGACCTCGGCGTTGAAGTCGGGCCAGGCGCGCGGCGTGAACCACAGCTCCGCGTAGGCGCACTCCCAGAGCAGGAAGTCGCTCAGGCGGCGCTCGCCCCCGGTCCGGATGAGGAGGTCGACGTCGCGGGCCACGCCCCCGTGCTGCACCTTTCCGAGGAGCTCGGCGAACCGCTCGCGCGAGAGCGCGGATCCTCCGGCGAGCCGCGCCGCGGCGAGGATCGCGTCACGCGCCGAGTAGTCGATCGCGACGCGCAGATGCATCCTCGCGCCCACCGCGGTCTCACGCTCCACGCGCTCGATCGCCGCGAGCAGCGAGATCGGCAGCCGGTCGCGCCGACCGACGATCGAGAGTCGGATCCGCTGCTCGACGAGCCGCGGCCGCTCGCCATCCAGATAGCGACGGAAGAGCGCGAGCAGCGCGCCGACCTCTCGCGCGGGACGCTTCCAGTTGTCGGCCGAGAACGCGTAGAGCGTCAGCGTCCCGATTCCCTGCGCGAGCGCCGCCTCGACCGCGGTGCGGACGGCGCGCGCGCCGGCCTCGTGGCCGCGGCGTCGCGGGAGCCCGCGCGCCGTCGCCCATCGGCCGTTGCCGTCCATCACGATCGCGACGTGCAGTCCGGAGACCGGCGGAGAACTTTGCATCACAAAGCTACCTCGCAAAAAAATTTCTCAGCGCTCCCGCACCGCGCGGATCAGCGCTTCCATGTGGTCCACGTACCGCTCGAGCGCGCGACGGCCGGCGGCGGTGAGCTTGAACTCCGTCTTCGGCACCCGCCCCTCGAACCGCTTCGTCGTGACGATGTACCCCGCGTCCTCGAGCTTGCGCGCGTGCACGCTCAGGTTCCCGTCCGTCGCCCCGATGAGCGACTTCAGCTCGTTGAAGCCGAGGGTATCGGTCGCCGCGAGCGCGCTGACGATCGCCAGCCGCATCCGCTCGTGGATGACCTTGTCGAGGTCGGGCACCTGACCGGCCTCCGACTTTCCCTTGATCTCGCGCAGCGGCTCGCGCTCACCGCGCGGACGCCGCCCGCCGGCGGGTGAGGGCTTAGCCACCATGCCTCCGTGCGATCGCCGCCCCGAAGACGAGGTGCAGGCCGCCGAAGGCGACCGCCATCATCACGTTGCGAATGTCGGGCACCACCAGCGCGATCGCGCCGCAGATCATGAAGCAGGCGCCCATCACGGGGACGATGCGCACCGAGAAGGTACCCGCGCTCACCACCGCGGCGCCGTAGAGCAGCATCCACACGGCCGGCAGCAGCGCGTGCTCCCCGCGCGTCACGAGCACGATCGTGAGCAGCGCGCCGGCGATCATCGGAGGGACGAAGCTCAGCGCGAACTTGCGAGCCGGCCCGGACACGAGCGGCACGCGGTGGTCGCGCACCTTCCACGTCGTCGTCGCCATCGCGATCGCGACGGCGATCGCCGCTTCACCGAGCCAGAGCGCGAGCCACCGGTCGGGCGATGCCGCGACCGACGACAGCCACGCGGCGACGAGCGCGGTCGCGCCGATCCCCATCTCTCCCCACCCCGACACCGCCGTGAACGACCCCGCCCGCTCCATCGTCTCGCGGATGAAGCGGAGGTTGTCCTCGGCCTTCACATGCAGCGGCTGGTGCACGGCGTCTCGTCGGAGTCGAATCGGAAAGCGATGGGCGGCGAGGACTCGTCGTCCCCCGCCGCCCATAGCCTACATCACGCCGCCGGTTGCGTCAAGTGCTTTATGACACAAACCCGATCACGCACCCGCCGAGATCGGCCCCGGGGGCGGATCGCTCGCCGGGAAGCTCTGCTCCACGGTCTCGTCCACCTGCCGCTCGCTCATCCCCGCCGCGAAGGTCTGCAGCATCCGCTGGTTGAACTGCGGGATGTCGTCCGGCTTCCGGCTCGTCACCAGCCGCTGATCCACCTGGACGGTCTTGTCCACCCAGGTGCCCCCCGCGTTCTGGATGTCCGTCTTCAGGCTCGGCCACGACGTGATCGTGCGCCCCTGCAGGACCCCCGCCTCGACCAGCAGCCACGGTCCGTGGCAGATCGCCGCAACGGGCTTGTCCCGCTCGAAGAAGTCGCGCACGAAGTTCACCGCGCGCTGGTCGGTCCGCAGGCGATCCGGGTTCGCGACTCCGCCGGGAAGGAGCAGCGCGTCGTAGTCCGCCGCGCTCACGTCCGCGAGCTCTCGATCGACGGGGATCCTGTCCCCCTTGTCGTCATGGTTCATTCCCTGGATCTCGCCGCCCTTCAGCGAGATCACCTCGGTCTTCGCGCCAGCCTTGTCGAGCGCCGCCTTCGGCTCGAGCAGCTCCACCTGCTCCACGCCGTCCGTCGCGAGGATGGCGACCCGCTTTCCCTTCAATCCCTGCTCCATCGTTCCTCCCGAAGCTGTGCGTCGTCGGTGTAGCTTGTCCTTGGTCACCCGCTCCGTCACGTTCCGTGCCGATTCGCCCTTCGCCATGAACGCGCCCGCCTTTCTCAACGACCTGCTCATACTCTTCGGTCTCGGCGTGGCGGTGGTCGTGCTGTTCCATCGCGCGAAGGTGCCGCCGATCGTCGGGTTCCTCATCACGGGTGTGCTCTGCGGCCCGTATGGCTTCGGGCTGGTCAACGATCCGCACGAGGTGGAGTCCCTCGCCGAGATCGGCGTCGTGCTCCTGCTCTTCACCGTCGGCATCGAGTTCTCGCTCGAGCAGCTCGGGCGCATCCGCAACTTCCTGCTCGTCGGGGGCGGGCTGCAGGTCGGGCTGACCGTCGGCACGATCTACTTCGTCTCCCGCCTCGCGGGGGAGCAGACGAAGGTCGCCCTCTTCCTCGGGATGCTCGTCGCGCTGAGCAGCACCGCGATCGTGCTGCGCCTCCTCGCCGACCGCGGCGAGATGGACGGTCCCCACGGGCAGGCGGTGCTCGGCATCCTGATCTTCCAGGACCTCTGTGTCGTGCCGATGGTGCTGCTGACCCCCTTCCTGACGGGCGAGGGTGCCAGCGCCTCCGACGCCGTCTCCGTCATCGTGAAGGCGGTGCTCTTCGTCGGCGGCGCGATCGTCGCCGCGCGCTGGGTGGTCCCGCGGCTCCTCAACTGGGTGGTCGCGACGCGCCGCCGCGAGGTCTTCCTCCTCGCGATCATTCTCCTCTGCCTTGGCACCGCGTGGGCGTCGAGCAAGGCCGGTCTCTCGCTCGCCCTCGGTGCGTTCATCGCGGGGCTCCTCATCGCCGAGTCGGAGTACAGCCACCAGGCGCTCGGCGAGATCCTCCCGCTGCGCGAGGTCTTCAACTCGCTCTTCTTCATCTCGATCGGGATGCTCTTCGACGTGCGGACGGTGCTCACCTCGCCGCTCGCCGTGCTCGGCGCGCTGGCGCTGGTCATCGTCGTGAAGACCGTGATCACCACCGGCGCCGCCGTCGCGCTCGGACAGTCGCTTCGCATCGCGATCCTCGCCGGCCTCGCGCTGGCACAGATCGGGGAGTTCTCGTTCGTTCTGAGCAAGGTGGGCCTCTCGGCCGGGCTGCTCGACAACTCGCGCTATCAGCTCTTCCTCGCCGTAGCCGTCGGCTCGATGACGCTCACCCCCGCGCTCCTGGCGGCGGCCCCGCGCATCGCTGCCGCCCTCGAGGGCGTCGCGCCCACGCGGCTCGCCGCCGGCCGGGCCGCACCCCTCGCCACGCACACCGGCAGCGCGCTCGCCGATCACGTCATCGTCATCGGCTACGGCGTCAACGGACGAAATCTCACGCGGGTGCTCGGTCGCGTCGGGGTGCCGTTCATCGTCATCGAGCTCAACCCGCAGGTCGTGCGGCGCGAGCGAGAGCGTGGACGCACGATCATCTACGGCGACGCGACGCGTCCGGAGGTGCTCGAGCACGCGGGGATCCGGACGGCGCGCGTCGTCGTCATCGCCATCTCCGACGCCGCCGGCACCCGCGGCGCCGTCTCGGTGGCCCGGCGGCTCAACCCGCACGTCCACATGATCGTGCGCAGCCGCTACGTCCACGAGATGGATCCCCTCTTCGCGTTAGGCACGAACGAGGTGATCCCCGAGGAGTTCGAGACCTCCATCGAGATCTTCTCGCGCGTCCTTCACCGGTATCTCGTCCCGCGCGACGAGATCGAGCGCCAGATCCGCGAAATCCGCCGCAGCGGGTACGAGATGTTCCGTACCATCTCCGCCGCGCACGGTCCCGCGCTCGGGCTGCAGCGCTTCCTCAGCGGTCTCTCCTTCGAGGTCTACCGCGTCGACGGCGGCAGCGCCCTCGCCGGACGCACCCTCGTCGAATCCGGCGTGCGCGACCGCAGCGGCGCGTCGGTGCTCGCCATCCACCGCGCCGACGGAACGATGGTCTTCAACCCGGCTCCCGACGACCGCATCGACCCCGACGATCTGCTGCTCCTCCTCGGGACCCACGAGCAGATCAGCGCCGCTGCTCCCCTCTTCCGGATGGGAGACGCCCCGCGATGAGCGCCGACCCGGCTCCACGACCCAGCGAGGACGACCTCGTCGAGGAGAAGTGGGCGAACTATCCGCGAACGGTTCTCGAGTTCCCCGTCCCGGGCGCCCCGCGGATCGATCTTCGGCGACCAGTCGGTGAACGCGAGCGGGCCCTCCTCGGCGAGCGGGGGCTCACCTCCGCCTTTGCCGTCCTCACCGCGGAGAATCCCTGGGGAGCGAACGCCGAAGACCAGCCGACCGACGCAGGTGAGGAAGCGGCCGAGCGTCGAAACGCCGAGCGTCGCGCGCGCCTCGAGCGCGAGCTCCGCGAGGCGGGCATCGCGTTCGTTCGCTGCGACGGCGTCGCTCCCGACGGCGACTATCGCGAGCACGGGGTAGCCCTGACGGTCGAGCAGCGGAAGGCGGTCGAGATCGCGCGCCGGTACCGGCAGCTCGCCTTCTTCTGGTTCGACGGGCGGGATTTCTGGCTCGTGGGCGCGGTCGCTGACAAGGGTCCGGAGCGGCTTCCGCGCTGAGCGCTCGCGTCCGGTTTTTCAAGCCTCCCCCCTCCGGGTGGGGCGGGTCATATTCCGGCGTGCCTATCGTCCCTCTCTACGGTCACTCCGCGCTCCGCGACCGGCTCTCCGGCGCGGTGCGGAACCGCCGCCTTCCCGCGAGCCTCCTGCTTCACGGACCGGCGGGAGTCGGCAAGCAGCGTATGGCCCTCTGGCTGGGCGGCATGCTGCTGTGCGAGTCGGATGACGCTCCCTGCGGACGGTGCCAGACCTGCCGCTACGCCGCGGAGCTGGCGCACCCCGACCTGCACTGGGTCTTCCCCCGCCCGCGGCTCAAGGACGCCGATGCCGGCGCCGAGGAGGTGCGGCAGGACTATGCGGAGGCGATCGCGGAGCGGCTCGCGGTGGGGGGCCTGTACCCGCGCCCATCCGGCTCCGAGGGAATTTACGTCGCCACCGTGCGCTCGATCGTGCAGCGGGCCGCGATGTCGCCGGCGATGGGGAAGCGCAAGGTCTTCGTCGTCGGCGACGCCGAGCGCATGGTCCCGCAGGAGGGTTCGGACATGGCCGCCAACGCCTTCCTCAAGCTCCTCGAGGAGCCACCCGC
This sequence comes from Gemmatimonadaceae bacterium, assembly GCA_036392515.1. Classification (GTDB taxonomy): domain Bacteria; phylum Gemmatimonadota; class Gemmatimonadetes; order Gemmatimonadales; family Gemmatimonadaceae; genus JABFXC01. The sequence continues at coordinate 16,413 of DASVXU010000147.1, forward strand.
CGACACGACTCTCATCGTCACGTCGAGCGAGCCCGGGGCGCTCCTCCCGACGATCCGTTCGCGCGTAGTCTCGCTTCGCGTCCCCCGATTGAACGAGACCGAGATGCGCGCCTTCCTCGCCGACCCCGTGGTACGCGAGGCGCTGGACAGGGAGCCGTTGCCGAAAGGCGAAACAGAGCGCCTGGCGATCGCTGGAGGCGCGCCCGGCGCGCTGTTCGGAGGCGGCGAGCGCGACGCTGCCCGCGACGGAGCGAAGCGCATCCTCGACGCGGCGGAATCGGGCGATCGCGCCGCGGCGCTGCGCATTGCCTTCCAGCAGGGCGCGACGAAGGCACGCGGCCGCTTCACCGACACCCTCGACGCCCTCGAGGGGCTTCTGCACGAGCGGACGCGTACGCGTCTGGCGCGCGGCGACGAGCGCGCCGCCGAAAGCGCCGCCCGCGCCGTCGATGCGGTGGAGCGCGCTCGCGAGATGGCGGCGGGGAACGTCAGCCCCAATCTCGTGACCGCGGAGTTGGTGCGACGCCTCGGAGAGCGCCGATGAGTCAGGATCCGCGGGGACGGGACCTGACGCACGTCGGCGCCGATGGGGCGGCGCGCATGGTGGACGTATCGGCCAAGCCGGAGACGGCGCGAATGGCGCGGGCGACCGGTACGATCCGCATGGAGCGGGCGACGCTCGATGCGATCCGCGCGAACAGCATCGCCAAGGGCGACGTCATCGCCGTCGCCCGCGTCGCCGGGGTGTTGGCGGCGAAGAAGACGGCGGAGCTGATCCCCCTCTGCCATCCCCTTCCGCTCACCGACGTCCAGATCGATCTGGTCGCCGACGACGCCCTTCCCGGCCTCCGCGCGACTGCAACCACTCGAACTTTCGGCCGTACGGGTGTAGAAATCGAAGCGATCTCTGCCGTTTGCGTGACCCTGGTCACAGTCTATGACATGGCCAAGGCGATAGATAAGACCATGCTAATCTCCGACGTTTGTTTGCTGGACAAGACGGGCGGACGCTCGGGGGACTGGCACCGGCCGAAGATGGCACGCCCGTTGCCCTCCGACTGACCAACGGCAGCGGGCACACTCCTCGGAGTGTGTCGTAAGTCACTTTATACCAAGACCTTATGAAGAAACCCATCCGTCGAACCTATGTGCACCGTGGCGACGCCGCCCGGCGCAGGAAGCGGGTCAAGAACGCGCTCCTCGCCCTCGGCTTCGTGGTTGCGGTCGCGCTTCTGGTGAGCAGCCGGAGCGCGGTTGGCGAGGCGCGGGCGGAGTCGGCGTTCAGCTTCGGGCTGACCTCCGAGTCTCGCCGGCTGAGCAACGAGCTGGGTGAGGCGAAGGGTGAGCTCGAGCTGACCCGCAACCAGCTCGATCGCGCGAACAGGATCATCGGCTTCTCCGGCAAGTACGGCGTGACCGCCGATCTCGCGAGCTCGATCTACGACATCGCGATGGCGGAAGGGATCGAACCCGATCTCGGCTTCCGCCTGGTGCGCCTCGAGAGTGATTTCAACGAGCGGGCGCTCAGCCCGGTCGGCGCGGTCGGTCTGACCCAGGTGATGCCCGCGACCGCCCAGTACTTCCTGAAGGGCGCGACGCGCGAGAAGCTGTACGATCGCGACACGAACCTGCGCGTCGGCTTCCGCTACCTGCGGACGCTGATCCGCGAGTACAAGGGGAACCTCAAGATCGCGCTGCTGGTCTACAATCGAGGCCCGGCGGCCGTGGACGCGGCGCTCGGGATGGGACTCGATCCGGCGAACGGCTACGACCGGATCGTCATGAAGGGCTACCACGGTCGCGGCACCGTCGACTGACCGCGGGTGAGAGGTGGGGGGTGGAAGGAAGAGGGGCGGCGAATCCGTGATTCGCCGCCCCTCTTCCCCTTCTGTCGATGCCGGCTAGCGCTTTCGCGCCGCCTTTGCGCGTGAGGCCTTGCCGTGCGCCGGCCGCGACGACTTCGCCGCGCGCGCCGATCCGCCGCGCACGAGCAGTCGCTGGCCCGGGATGATCAGGCTCTTGCGCAGCCCGTTCATGCGCATGATCGCGCCCGTCGTCGTGTGGTAGCGCCGCGCGATGAGTCCCAGCGACTCGCCACGCTTGACGGTGTGGTACACCGCGGATTTCGACGAGCCGTAGATCTCGATCGCCGGATCGGGGACGTCGTGCGCCGCGGCGAGCACGCCGGCGCTCGGAACGAGGATCGTCTGCCCCGCGACGACGCGGCCTGTCTTCTTCGCGATCTCGAGCTTCGGGTTGTACCAGCGCAGGCGCTCCGACGACACGCCCGTCCGGCGGGAGATCGCTGGGAGCGTCTCTCCCTTCTTCGAGATCAGGCGGGTGTACGCGGTGCGCAGCTCGGTGGGGAGCGCGGCGAACGCCGAGTCGAAGCCGGTCGCGGTGCCGGTCGGCACCCGCACGACGAAGGCTGTCTTCGGCGGCGTCACCCCGCGCAGGACGTGCGGGTTGAGGTCGACGATCTGCGCCAGCGGAGCTCCGATCGCTCTGGCGACCGCGGCGAGCGGCGTGGAGGCGGGGACCGTCACCGTGTCGTACGCGTAGGGCGGCTCCGTGCGCAGCGTGAGTCCGTACCGCGTCGGCTCCTTCGCGACGAGTGCCGCGGCGATGAGCTGGGGGACGTAGTTGCGCGTCTCCGTGCGGAGATAGTCCTTCTCGGCGAGAGCGAAGTAGCGGTCCTCGCCGGTCGTGCCCTGCAGGTCGTCCGCGTAGCGCTCGAGCCCGCGCGAGACGCGGCCCGGGCCACCGTTGTACGCCGCGGCGGCGAGATAGAGCGACCCGAACTGGTCGTTGAGGTACCTCAGGAACTTGATCGCCGCGTCGGTCGAGCGGACCGGGTCGCGGCGCTCGTCCACCCACCAGTCCACGCGGAGTCCGACGCCGCGCGCGGTGCCCGTCATCAGCTGCCACATTCCCACTGCGGCGGCACGCGAGTACGCGTTAGGGTCGTAGCCGCTCTCGATCAACGCGAGGTAGACGAGGTCCTCGGGAAGTCCCGCGGCGCGCAGCTTGGCGCGCATCATCGGCTCGTAGCGGCTGCCGCGCTCCAGGCGCGTCTCGATGCGCTCGCGCGCGTCGCCGCTGAACAGCTTCACGTAGTGAGCGACGCGCTCCTGCGTCTCGTACGGATGCAGGTCCAGCGCGGCCGCGGCTTCGGCGGCTTCGCCCGTGGTCGCCGCGGGTGTGACGGAGTCGCCGAACACCTGCAGCGCGGTCTTGCTCACCTCGGCCTTCGACACGTTCGCCGTGTCCGCCGGCGAGGGAGCGGGGCTCGTCGTGCTCGCGGCTGTCGTCGACTCTGTCGGCGCGCTCGCGGCTGGAGAGGTGCTGTCGCGCGTCGTCTCCGCCGCGGTGACCGGTGCGGGCGCCGTCGTCGGCGCCGGATGCTGGCACGCGGCGACAGCGAACGACGTCGCCAATGCCGCGCATGTCATGAAGCGCGTCACGTACTCTCCCTGCTGGATGTTCGCAAACTAGCCGCGGCGTCCTGTCTCGTCACCACCGCTGGCCGGGCCGAGGCGAGCGCTAGCGCGTCGCGATGAAATTGCCGAGCACGCGATTCGTCGCGTTCAGCACGGCCACCACCGTGCCCCGGATGGCGTCGTGCTCGGCGAGGTAGCAGCCGAGCAGGCGCGGCGGCCCATCGCCACGCTTCACCATCACGGAGACGATCACGACGTTCGCGTCGAAGGCGCGGAGCAGCTTCACTCCCACGAGCTCGAACTGGAGCGCGCTGCCGGAAAACGCCTCGAGCGCGCGCAGGGCGGCGTCCGCCGCGATGCGCAGATCACCCATGGGGCTCGACTGCCCGGTCGCCTTGCCGAGGACTCGGACCCCGTCGATCCACTCGAGTTCCACTTCGCACGAGCAGAGCCCCGAGGGCGTCCGGGTGAAGCGGAATTCCGAGAACCGCAGGCGCTCGCGCTTCATCTGCGCGGGGGTGATCGTCAGCGGAGTCTGATCGCCGGCCTGAGGCGTCGTCGGGGACATGTCGAGAAGCGTGAGGCGGAGGGTCGGAAGGGCGCGGCGTGCCCTCTGGTATTCGTAGTACGACTCACGGCGCCGAAGGCAACCGAAGCGCTGGCACGGCCGGAAGATGCCCGCGCCCCCCCGACGTTGCATCGGGCACCCGTCGGTCTATATTCGGGCCATGTTTCTCACCCTGATCGCCGCCGCGGCACTCGCCGCCGACAGCGGCACCGCCAGCGCGCGCGCCGATTCGCTGCGCGCGCAGATCGAGCAGCGGATCGCCGCCGTCCCCGGCGCGAGAGTCGGTGTCGTCCTTCACGACCTCGCCGACCGCTTCGACCTGCGCATCGCCGCCGACAGCAGCTTTCACGCGGCAAGCACCATGAAGGTGCCCGTCATGATCGAGCTGTTCCGCCGGATCGACGCCGGCGCGCTCTCGCTCGACCAGGGGGTCCTGCTCGTCAACCAGTTCGGGTCGATCGTGGACGGATCGCCGTACTCGCTCGACGCGGGCGAGGACTCCGACAGCGCGGTCTACGCGAAGATCGGACAGCGGGTGCGCGTCGGTGAGCTCATCGAGCACATGATCATCCGCTCGAGCAACCTCGCCACGAACACGCTGATCGCCCTCGTGGGCGCCGAGCACGCGAACGCGACGGCGCACATGCTCGGCGCGACGCGCATGCGCGTGCTGCGCGGTGTCGAGGATCAGAAGGCGTACGATCGCGGGATGAACAACACCACCACCGCCGGCGATCTCGCCGCGCTGATGCTCGCGATCGAGCGCGGGCAGGCGGCGTCGCGCACGAGCTGCGACAGGATGCGCGACATCATGCTCCGCGAGGTCTACACCGGCGAGATACCGGCCGGCCTTCCGCCCGGCACTCCGGTCGCGCAGAAGACGGGATGGATCACGGCGACGCTGCACGACGCGGCGATCGTCTACCCGCCCGGGCGCACGCCTTACGTTCTGGTCGTGCTGACGTCGAACATCCCGGACGAGAAGGTCGCGGGATCGCTCATCGCCGACATCTCCCGCCTGGTCTGGGCGTACACCACGGCGCGCTAGCGCGCGCCGTCAGGCCTCACGCGTCGGCGGGAAGCTGCAAGGTGAACACGCTTCCCTGCCCGACCGTGCTCTCGACGCTCAGCTCCCCGCCGAGCATCTGAGCGAGGCGACGGGAAACCGTCAGCCCGAGCCCGGTGCCGCTCACCCGGCGCGTCACCTCCTGGTCCACCTGCCAGAAGGGCTCGAAGATCCGCTGCAGATTCTCCGGCGCGATCCCGATGCCCGTGTCGCGGACCCAGACGAGGAGCTGCCGTCCCTCGCGTCGCGCGCCGATGGTGATCGTCCCGCGCGCGGTGAACTTCGTGGCGTTCGAGAGCAGGTTCACCAGGATCTGCCGCAGCTTCTGCGCGTCGGTCTGCACGGTCAGCGGGCCTGGGGGCGCGTCCACCACCAGCGCGAGCCCGTGGTCGGCGACGAGCGGCTCGACGATCGCGGCCGCTTCCTCGAGCGCCTGTCGCATGCACACCTGCTCGATGTGCGCCCGCTCGCTCCCCGCCTCCACCCGCGAGAAGGTCAGGATCTCGTCGATCAGGCCGAGGAGGTGCGTCGCGCTCGCCTTGATGCGCCCGAGCTGGTGGCGCTGCGCGTCGGTCACGGGGCCGGTGATCCCGTCGGCGAGCAGCTCCTCGTAGCCGATGATCGCCGTGAGCGGAGTGCGCAGCTCGTGCGACATCGAGGCGAGGAAGTGCGACTTCGCCTGGCTCGCGGCGACCGCGGCGCGATAGAGCTGCGCGTTCTCGATCGCCGTGGCGGTGCGGCGCGCCAGCTCCTCTGCGACGGTCTGCTCGCCGGCGTCGTATCCCGGCCGCGTCGTCGTGCGGAAGAAGGTGATCGCGCCGAGCGTTCTTCCCCGCGCGACGAGAGGGACGGCGACGAGCGACGAGAGGCCGAGCTGGTGGATGATCGCGCAGTGCGCGTCGGTCTGCGCGATGCGTTCGCGATCCGCGGCGCTCACCGACTCGAGTCGCACGGTGCGCTGGTGCCGGATCGCGCGCGCGATCGGATGCGCGTCGCTCCACTCGGTGATGGCGGGAGCCTGCTCGCGCGCGCGCCGCATGAGCTCCCCCTTGCGCCCATCGCGGTCGGCCGCGGTCGTTCGTCGCGCGAGCCCCTTCTCGTCGGTGAGGTCCACGACCACCGTGTCGGCCAGTCGCTGGCAGGCGAGGCGCGCCACGCCGGCGAGCATCACCTCGACGTCGAGGGAGGAGGCGAGCAGCGTGCTCGCTTCGGCGAGGAGGCGCGAGTACTCGTCCGCGCGGCGGCGGTCGGTGACGTCGATGATCGTGCCGGTGAAGCGCACCGCGCGGCGCGTGCCGCCGATCTCGGCGAACGTCGCGCGTCCCTTCGCCATCACCCAGCGGATCGCGCCGTCCGACCATCGAGTGCGATACTCGGTGTCGAACTGTCCCGTGCCGTGCGGGTCGAGCGCGTCCTGCACGCTGCGGTCGACTCGGGCGCGGTCGTCGGGATGGACCGCCTCGAGAAACCCCTGGTAGTCCACCGGGGCGTCGCCGGCCAATCCGAAGGCGAGGCGGCAACGGTCCGACCACACGAGCACGCCGGTGGCGGGATCGAAATCCCAGGTGCCGATCCCCGCGGCCTCGATCGCGAGCCTCGTCCGCTCCGCGTCGACCTGCGACGGGGGCGTCACGACTCGCTCGGTGCTCGATCGGCCCGGCGTCTGGCGCGGCGGAGTGGCCGCTACTGTCGCGGGGTGCAGATAGGGATCGAGACTGGTCACGGAGCGAGGTGCGTCAGCGATGTGCGATTTCGAAGGATGGAGAATCGCTCATCAAGGGCGGCGAGGGAAGGGGGAATTTCACCGATTCCCGATGTGACCCACCTCCCGCGCGTCTGCTCGGACCAAGTGACCCGGGTGGGGCTCGAACCCACGACCTAAGGATTAAAAGTCCTTTGCTCTGCCAGCTGAGCTACCGGGTCGGCCGCCCGCGATGGGCGGAAGTGCTGGTTCCGAAAGCTAGCCGGAAATCCTCCCGTCCGGCAGAAGCGCTACTGGAACTGGACGTAGTGCGGGACCGGGTTCAGGCGCATCACGTCCGCGGGCGTGAAGATCGGCTTGTCGTTCTTGTAGAACAGCTTGATCCCGAAGTACTGCACCGGGCGGTCGTGCACGTACGCCTGGTACGAGCCGAGCTTGAGGCTCGGCGGGCCGAAGCCGTCCATGTTGATCACGACCTGAACCCGCGGATCGCGCTCGATCTTCTCGTGGTTGGTGAGCATCCGCTGCGTGAACCGGTGCACGATGAGCATCTTCGGCGGGAGCTTGTTCTCGTCGACGAGCTTCTCCAGCAGGTGGATCGCGACGTTCACGTCCGCGGCGTCCATGGTCCCGATCTTCTTTCCCGGCGGCTCCGCACCCTTCATCGAGAACTCGGGATCGAGCGCGAGGTGCACGTAGGGCCGCTTCAGGTATGGGACGAGCGGCGCGAGCTCGTCGGCCACGTTGCTCTTCCCCACCTGCACGTCGAGGATCAGCAGATATCCCTTCGACTCGGCGAGCTTCGCGACGTTCTCGATGAGGGTATCCGGCATGCGCATCCGCCACAGCCCCTTCGCGCCGGGGCTGCCCTGCGCGACCGGAGTGATCAGCTCGAGCGCACGGACGACCGGCTTCGTGCTGTCGGCTCGCTCGAACGACTTCGCCTGCGAGTCGAGCATCGCAAGCATCTGTGCGGGCGGGTACTGCCCGAGCACGCCCATGCGCTTCGAGAGCGGATTGCCGTAGTACGCCACGATCCGGCAGCCGGGGAGGACGGAGCCCGGAAGTGCCGTGGGCGGCGTCGGGAAGCTGTCGCGCGGCGCGCGCCGCGCGGTCGTGTCGCCGCGAGCGCGGCTTCCGCGCGCGGCGGTGCGCGTCGAGGGCTTCCCGCTGTCGGCGGGCGAGGCGGTGGTTTCCCGCGCGACACGTGAGGCCGAGTCCCCCGGGGCCGCCGAGTCGGCCTGGGCTGCGCCGACGCGCGCGGAATCCGGACGCGGCTTCAGCCGCGCCGGCGTCACCGCTTCGGTCCAGGACGGGGGCATCGTCGCGCAGCGCTCGGGCACGATCGGCGGCCGCTCCGGGACGGTATCGGCGCTCCCCACCTTCGTCGTCGTCGTCTCGCTCGCGCGCCCCGCGCGCTCGCATGCGAACAGCGCCGAGATGCCGAACGCCGCCACGGCCACTGCCAATCTCTTCGAGCCAGTCATTCCACGCCTCTCCGGGTGATCGCGGCTCCCGAGTAGCGGGAAGCCGATCGTCGGCACAATCTAGAGGGGCCGTCACACTCCGCACAGTCGAACCTCGATGCCAGCCTCCGGACCCCGCACGATCATCGACGTCTCGCGTCCCATCTTCACCGGGATGGCGATCTACCCGCGCAACCCGCCCGTCGAGATCACCCCGGCGCGCTCGATCGCCCGCGGCGACTCGAGCAACGTTTCCGCGCTCGCGCTCGGCTCGCACACCGGCACCCACGTCGACGCGCCGCTTCACATGGCCGAAGGCGCCGCGGGGGTGGACGAGATCCCGCTCGAGCCGTTCATCGGCCCCGCGGTCGTCGTGCGGGTCCCCGACGACGTCCGCGCGATCGGCGCGCGGCACGTCGACGCGCTCGACCTGTCCCGCGGGGAGCGCGTCCTCTTCCGGACCCGTAACTCGGCGCGGTTCGCCGAGACGGGCGCGTTCGAGGAGGACTTCACATACGTCGCGCCGGAGGGCGCCGCCGCGCTAGTCGCGAAGGGCGTCGTGCTCGTTGGCGTCGACGCGCTCTCCGTCGAGCAGTACCACGCGGGGCATCACCACGCGCACGACACGCTGCTGCAGAACGGCGTCGCGATCATCGAGGGACTCGATCTGCATCGCGTCGACGCCGGCCGCTACGAGCTGCTCTGCCTTCCGCTGCGCATCCGCCACGGCGACGGCGCCCCGGCGCGCGTCGTGCTCATGCGCTAGCGTCACTCACAACGTCGAGAGGAACTTGATGCGCGTCGCGATGATCGGGCTGGGGAAGATGGGCGGCAACATGACCGCGCGACTCCTTCGCAAGGGACACGAGGTCGTCGCCTTCGACCGCAGCGACGAGGCTGTGAAGCGAGCGACGGCGCTCGGCGCCCGCGCGGCGTCCGATCTGAAGTCGGTCGTCGCGGCGCTCGAGGCGCCGCGCGTGGTCTGGATCATGGTGCCCGCCGGCGCTCCGGTGGACGAAACGATCGAGGCCCTGGTGCCGACGCTCGCCCGCGGCGACATCATCATCGACGGGGGCAACTCTCGCTACTCCGACACCATGCGACGCGCGAAGTCGCTCGCCGAGCGCGGCATCGAGTTCGTGGACGCCGGCACCAGCGGCGGCGTGTGGGGACTGGAGAACGGCTACTGCCTCATGGTGGGCGGCAGCGACCGCGCGATCTCGATTTGCGAGCCGATCTTCACCGCGCTCAGCGAGGCGGGTGGCTACGCGCACGTCGGCCCGTCGGGCGCCGGGCATTACGTGAAGATGGTCCACAACGGCATCGAGTACGGGATGCTGCAGGCGTACGCCGAGGGCTATGAGATCCTCCACGCCTCGAAGGACTTCGACCTCGATCTCGCGAAGATCGCGGCGCTCTGGAACCACGGGAGCGTCGTGCGCTCGTGGCTCAACGAGCTCGCCGAGCGCGCGTTCGCCAAGGATGCCTCGCTCGCCGACCTGAAGGGGTGGGTCGCCGACTCCGGCGAGGGACGGTGGACGGTGCAGGAGGCGACGGACCTCGACGTGCCGGCGCCGGTGATCGCGCTCTCGCTCATCATGCGCTTGCGCTCGCGCCAGGAGGACTCGTTCGGCGCCAAGGTGATCGCCGCGCTCCGCAACGAGTTCGGCGGGCACGCGGTCAAGCAGTCGTGACGGCGCCGATTCACCCGTCGCCCGCGGCGATGCGCGAGACGGGGGACGACTGCACGCTCGTCCTGATCGGAGCGTTAGGCGACCTCGCCCGGCGCAAGCTCTACCCCGCGCTCTACCGGCTGGCGAAGGACGGCCTGCTGGCGCCCCGCTTCACCCTCGTCGGCGTCGAGCGCTCGCCGCAGGACGACGCCTCCTACGTGAAGGCGATCGGCGAGGCGCTCGCCAGCGCCGCCGACACGGGGGGACCCGTCGACCCCGCGGCGTTCGAGCGGCTGACGCGCGGCGCGCGCTACGTGCGCGGCGACCTCACCGACCCCGCGCTCTACTCCGCGCTCTGCACGACGCTGGACTCGGTGGAATCCGCGACGCCGGTCGCGGCGCGCAACCGCCTCTTCTACATGGCGATCCCGCCGAGCCTCTTCCTGCGCGTCGTCGAGGGGCTGTCCTCGTGCGGCGCCGCGCCGCGCACCCACACCGCCGAGGAGGCGCAGCACGGCGCGTGGGCACGGCTGATCATCGAGAAGCCCTTCGGGCGCGATGCGGCGAGCGCGCGCGCGCTCAACACCGCTCTCCTCAACCGATTCTCCGAGCCGCAGCTCTACCGCATCGACCACTACCTCGGCAAGGAGACGGTCCAGAACGTCCTCGCATTCCGATTCGCGAACGCGATCTTCGAGCCGCTCTGGAACCGCGGCTCCATCGCGCACGTGCAGATCACCGTCGCGGAGACCGTCGGCGTCGAGGGGCGCGGCGGCTACTACGAGGAGGCGGGCGTCGTCCGCGACATGTTCCAGAACCATCTCATGCAGCTCCTCGCGACGATCGCGATGGAGCCGCCGGGAACGATCGACGCCGCCGCGGTGCGCGACGAGAAGGTCAAGCTCCTGCGCGCGGTGCGCCGTTATGATGGAGCGTCGATCGCCGAGAACCTCGCGCTCGGCCAGTACGGCCCGGGCGCGATCGCCGGCGAGCGCGTCCCGGGCTACGCGGAGGAGCCGTCGGTGAAGCCCGACAGCCGGACCCCGACGTACGCCGCCCTGCGCGTCTTCGTGGACAACTGGCGGTGGGAGGGAGTGCCCTTCTACCTGCGCAGCGGCAAGCGGCTGGCCGAGCGCGTCTCGGAGATCGTCGTGCGCTTCCGCCGCGCGCCGGGCGTGCTCTGGCCCGTGCCGGCGCGCGAGGAGATGCGCCCGAACGAGCTCGTGCTGCGCATCCAGCCCGACGAGGGGATCACCCTCGGCTTCCAGGCGAAGCGTCCCGGCGCGGCGCTCGCGCTCAGCCCGGAGATGGAGCTCTCGCCCGTCCGGATGCGCTTCTCCTACGAGGACGACTTCGGCGGCGAGCCGGTGCCGGCGTACGAGACCCTGCTCCTCGACGCGATGATCGGCGACGCCACCCTCTTCGCGCGCAGCGACGAGGTCGAGCAGGCGTGGGCGATCGTCGATCCGCTCGTCGCCGCGGCCGACGCCGGCCCGCGTCCCGAGTGCTATCCCGCGGGCACGAACGGACCGCGCGGGGGCGACGCGCTCATCGCCCGCGACGGCTTCTCGTGGCACCCGCTCACGCTCGCGGCGCGCGAGCGTTAGGCCTCACGCGCGGGCGAGGTCGATGTGGCCCTTCGCCGGATCCGTCGCGAGGAGCGTGACGCGCGTCCGGTCGCCGACGTCGAGGCCCCGCTCGCCGCGCACGACTCGCCCCTCGGCGGGCGGATGGAGCAGCCGGACGAAGACGCCCTGCGGCGTGTCCCCGGTGACGACCGCGTCGAAGCTCTCACCGACGCGGGGTGCGAGGAGCGCCGCGGCGGCCATCTTCCGCACCTCCCGCTCGACGCGCCGCGCCTCGTCCTCCATCCGCGTGCACCGCTCGGCGATCGTCTCGAGCGCCGCGGCGTCGTAGGGCGACGGTGCGCCCGCGATCGCCGCCTTGAGCTGCCGCTGCGTCACGAGGTCGGCGTAACGGCGATTGGGCGCGGTCGAGTGGGTGTAGTCGTCCACCGCGAGCCCGAAGTGGCCGTGCTGCTCTCCCCCCGGAACCTCGACGTCGTACTCCCCGGCGCCCATGAGCTTCACGACCGCGAGGGAGAGATCGGCGAACCGGTCGGGCGCCGCGGCGCGTCGCGCGGCGAGAAACGCCGCCAGCGCCTTCGCGTCGGGCTCCGCGGGCAGGGTCGTCCCTTCTCGGGCGGCGAGCGCCACGATGCGCGGCCAACGCTTCGGCGCCTTCACCACTCGTCGGAGCGAGGCGATGCCGCGCGTCTCGAGGAAGGTGGCCACCGCGACGTTCGCGGCGATCATGAAGTCCTCGATCAGGTCGCGCGCCCGTGTCTTGTGCACGAGGGCGATGTCCACCACGCGACCGTTCGCGGTCACGGTGCGCGCCTCGATCGTCTCGAGGTCGAGCGCGCCGCGCTCGTGGCGCAGCTCGCGAAGCCGGCACGCCGCTTCGTCCTGCATTCGCAGCTGCTCGGCGAGCGCCGGAGTCGCGACCACCGCGGTCGGCGCGGGCGCCGCACCGGCGAGCCACGCGCCGACGTTTTCGTAGGTGAGCTTCGCCCGGTTGCAGACGAGTGCGCGATAGACGTCGGTCTTCCCCACCCGTCCATCCGTCCCGACCGACATCTCGACCACGAGCGCCGCACGGGTCGCGCCCTCGGCGAGCGAGGTGAGGTCCGTCGAGAGCCCCTCGGGGAGCATCGGGAAGGTCTCGATCCCCGTGTAGACCGACGTGGTGTTGGCCGCGGCGCGGCGGTCGAGCGGCGAGTCCTTCGCGACGTACACGTCGACGTCCGCCACCGCGAGCTTCACGAGGATGCTTCCGTCGGGGAGTCTCTCCGCCACCTCGAGCTGGTCGAGATCGCGCGTGTCCTGATTGTCGATGGACGACCAGAGGAGACCGCGCTCGTCGCGCGCGCCCGCGCCGAGGGCGGCGAGCGGCAGGGGCGCGAGCGCGTCGGCGGCGGCATCGACGACGAAGCCGTGCTCCATCGCGACGTTTCGCGCCGCCGCGCGCAGATCGAATCCGCTCACTGGGCCTCGACCGGGCACAAAGCAACGCGACGCGCGTGATCGGTGATCACGCGCGTCGCGTCGAAAGAGCTGCTCAGTCCTTGCCGGAGCGCTTACGGCGCCGCGCTTCGGCGGCCTTCAGCTGGCGCGCCTCGCTCGGCTTCACGTAGTGCCGCTTCCGGCGGAGATCCTTCAGGATCCCCGAGCGGAGCATCTTCTTCTTGAACGCCTTGAGCGCCCAGTCTAGGCGGTCGCTCTCTTCGAGAACTACTTCGATCATGAACGCTCCGGTATGGTGTTACGCGACCTTCGAGACGTTCTCGGCCGAGGGGCCCTTCTCACCCTGAACCATGTCGAACTCCACACGATCGCCCTCGGCGAGCGTCTTGAAGCCCTTGCCCTGGATCGCCGAGTAGTG
>DASVXU010000148.1:0-4506 GCA_036392515.1 Gemmatimonadaceae bacterium
AGCCCCTGGTTCAGGTTGCGCACGAGGTTCGTGAGCCCGATCGAGTCGATGTCGAACACCGCCGTCGCGTCGGGATAGGGGCCCTTCTTCGGCGGGTCGCCGGTGATGAGGAGCAGGTTGCGCAGCCCCATCGCCGACGCGCCGAGGAGGTCGGAGAGCATCCCGAGCAGGTTGCGGTCGCGGCAGCAGTAGTGCGTCACCGCCTCGATCCCGGCGCGCTGCTCGATGAGCAGCGACGTCAGCACCGCCCCCATCCGCGACTGCGCGCGCGGCCCGTCGGGAACGTTGATCGCGTCCACCCCCGCGCCCTTCAGCGTCGTCGCGTCCGCGATCAGCTTCGTCGCGTCGGTTCCGCGCGGCGGCACGATCTCCACCGTCTTCACGAACTCGCCGCGCGCGATCTTCCCCGCGAACTTCGACCGCTCGGCGAGGGGAGTGGGCTCGACCCGCTTCGCCTCCGTTGCCGCCGTCGCCTCCGGTTTGCGGCCTCCAGCCTCCAGCCCGCCGCGTGCGTTCCTCGGCGACAACGGGCGAATGCCTTCGACCATCGCGTGCACGTGCTCCGGCGTCGTCCCGCAGCAGCCGCCGACGATCTTCGCCCCCGCCTGCACGAGGTGGCGCGCGTAGCTCGCCATGTACTCCGGGCTCGCCATGTACATCGAGCGGCCGCCGACCTCGCGCGGCATCCCCGCGTTAGGCTGCGCGCTGATCTTGCGGCGCGTCACCGGGGTCATCTTCTCGACCGCCTCGAGGATCGTCTGCGGACCGACGCTGCAATTGAGCCCGATGACGTCGGCGCCCACCTCGTCGAGCGCACGGGCGACGTCGGGCGCCGTCGCGCCGTAGGGCGTCAGACCGTCGACGCCGATCGTCATCTGCGCGACGACGGGCATCTCCGGGTCGACCTCCCGCGCGGCGCGGATCGCCTGCTCGATCTCCTCGAGGTCGGCGAAGGTCTCGAGGATGAAGAGGTCGGCGCCGCCATCCTTGAGCGCCTGCATCTGCTCGCGGAAGTAGCCGCGCGCCTCGTCGCGGCTCGTCGGGCCCAGCGGCTCCAGTCGCACGCCTAACGGCCCGACCGCGCCGGCGACGAGCACCCGCTCACCCGCCGCCTCGCGCGCCAGCGCCGCGGCGGCGCGGTTCAGCTCCGCGACCTGACCCTCGAGCCCGTACTGCGCCAGCTTCACGCGGTTCGCGCCGAAGGAGTTCGTCTCGATCACCTCCGCGCCGGCCTTCACGTAGGCGCGATGCACCTCGCGCACGAGCTCCGGCGAGCGGACGTTCAGCTCGTCGTAGCACTGGTTGATGAAGACGCCCTTGCTGTACAGCATCGTACCCATCGCCCCGTCGAAGACGACGACGGATTCGGGGTCGAGCAGGCGCTGCAGCGCGCGGTTGCGGGTCTCGTTCACGACTCGTCTCTCTTGTTGCGCGCGCCCATGACGGGCGCGCCTGACCGTGGTGCCACATGCGTCAACTTCTTCGCGCGACCCTCGTCACAACGCTCGCGCTCTCCGCCGGCTGCTACCAGGACGTGGTCCATCCGTCCGGCCCGGTGACCGTGACCTTCAGCACGCCGACGTACGCGGGCCCCGGCGGGACGACGCTCGTCTCGCACGGCACCCTCGTCATGGACGGCATCGACACCGTGCGCATCCCCGAGGACTCGATCGCCGCCCTCGCGCGCGGTCAGCACTCGCTCACCGCGCTCCTCGACCTCGCGTACATCCCGACGCTGATGTCGGGTATCGTCGATCCGAAGGCGCGCACGTACGACGTCTTCGTCCCCGTGCCGGCGAGCTGCCGCGTCTACGTCCACGACGCGCGGTACTGCGGGGACAACAGCGCGATCCTCTGGCGCGGCCACACGCGCACCTGGTGCCCGGCGAACGACTTCGGCGACTTCTGCAGCTGGTTCCCCGACGGCTACCAGCTCGGCCTCTCCTGGCCGGCGAACGAGGCGGACAACCAGTACCTCGCCCACGCGCGTCTCCTCGTCGGCGCGGTGCTCGGCCCGGACGCGCCGGCGTCGCGCGGCGGCGACACCCTCGCGATGGCGCTCGTCCGCGCCGGCGACTACGCGCCCCGCGTCCGCCTGCACCCGGTGGCGAGCGACACCTCGCGCTGGCAGGGCGAGGTCGTCACCGACATGCGGCGCCTCCCGATCTCGGATTCCTTCGCCCCGATCCTCGCCGCCGACGACCGCGCCGGCGACAACTTCGGCCTCGCCGTGCGGACGACGTACTCCCTCCCGGCGGCGATGCCCAACGTCATTCTCGTCCGCTTCGACGTCACCAACGTCAGCTCGACCGCGGACTACCGTCGCGTCCACGCCGAGGAGCCGGCCACCGGCCACACGCTCCACGACGTCTACCTCGCGCCGACGCTCGACCCGGCGATCGCCTGCGGGCCGTATGGATGCAGCAGCACCGAGCGAAGCGATGACAACGCGACGATGCTCGCGAGCGACTCCCTGCTCGTCGCCTACGACGAGGCCTTCGATGTGCCGGAGTTCGGCGCCGGCTACGACGTCGCCCCGGCGCTGCTCGGCGCCCGCCTCGTCGAGGGACCGGCGGGGACGAGCGCGAAGGGCGTGATCTTCGACGCGAACACGACCCCCGACTATCTCACCGCCGCCAGCGAGCACGAGACCTACCGCCTGCTCAGCGCCGGCCGCGCCGGTGCGGTGAGCGGATGCAACGATCAGGCTCCGGCGATGCTGCTCTGCGCGCCGGAGTCCGACAGCGACATCCGCACGGCGTGGAGCGTCGGCCCGATCGCCTCGCTCGCGCCGGGCGAGAGCACGCACCTGACGATCGCGATCCTCTTCGCTTCGCCCGCGAGCGGAAGCTTCACCAGCGGCGTGACCGTCGCCCCCGGCAACAGCTCGGCCGCGGCCTACTCCGACACGACCCGCGCGCTCTGGAAGATCTCGAGCAGGCTGCGCGCGCTCGGCGATTCGACGCGAGGCGTGGTCGTGGATACGTCTAGTCACTAGAGCGTCGGCTCGGCGGGTGAAACACGAGGAGCCGGGACTGTCGGCGCGGCGTTGAAAACGAAGGACACGAAGGTCCACGAAGGGTGCCCGAGCAACGGCCTTCGTGCTCCTTCGTGTCCTTCGTGCTTACACCAGCGAGCAACAGTCACCGCTCTCACCTCCCCGCCGCGCTCGCCGCGTCCTCGCGCACCACGTAGTACTTCGCCTCGGGGTGATGCACGACGATCGCCGCGGTGCTCGCCTCGGGTAGGAGCTGGTAGGAGATCGTGAGGTCCATGCCTAACGTCTCGCGCGCGGGGAGGATGCCGAAGAGCTTCTCGTGGTCCTCGAGGTCGGGACAGGCGCCGTAGCCCCACGAGTAGCGCTTGCCGCGGCCGGCGGGGAGGCCGAGCTCGTGGCGCACGCGCGCGTGCATCCACTGCGCGACCGCCTCGGCGGTCTCCACGGCGAGACCGTGCGAGTAGTAGGCCTCGGTGTACTCGCCCGCGGCCTGCATCCGCTCGAAGCGCTTCGTCGGCTCGTCGCCGACGGTCACCACCTGGAAGGCGGCGACGTCCACCACGTCGTCGCCCGCGGCGCGGAAGTAGTCGGCGAGACAGAGCCGCTCGCGTCCCTCCTGCCGCGGGAAGGCGAAGCGCGCGATCTCGACCCTGCTCAGGTCCTTCGCGTACTCCACCGGATCGTACACGATCAGCTCGTTCCCCTGCGAGTTGACGGGGAAGTAGCCGTACACCGCCTGCGGCTTCAGCCAGCCTTCGCGCTCCGCCTCGGCCTTGAGGCGCTTCAGCACCGGCTCGAACTCGTTCCTGATCGTCGCTTCGTACTTTTCCCCCGAGCCGCGCGCCCCCCATTGCAGGCGATAGAGCTCGTCGAGGTCGAGGTGGGCGAAGACCTCGCCTAACGGGATGTCCTTCACCACCGCCGGTCCCCAGAAGGGCGGCGTCGGCGGCCTGACGTCGGCCTTCACGTCGCTGCGCGCGCCCGCGTCGTCGCCGGCGCGGACGTCCTTGCCGACGTTGGCGTTGAGGAAGACGTCGCGACGCGCGGCATCGATGAGCTGTTCTATCATCGCTCGTCTGTCGTCCGCTCCTCGCTGTAATGCGTCCATCGTCTCGAGCCCCTCGAAGGCATCCTTGCAGTAGAAGACGCCGGAGGAGTACGGCCGCTCTCCGTCCACGAACATCGCGCGCCGCCCGAAGCGGCGGTTGATGGCGGCGCCGCCGATCATCACCGGGAACGCGAGCCCGCGCTTGTCGAGCTCCTGGACGCAGAGGGGCATCTGCTTGCTCGTGCTGACGAGCAGCGCCGAGAGCCCGATCGCGTCCGCGTTCACCTCGACCGCCTTCTCGATGATCGTGTTGACCGGCACCTGCTTGCCGAGGTCGTAGACCGTGTAGCCGTTGTTGCTGAGGATCGTGTTGACGAGCGACTTCCCGATGTCGTGCACGTCGCCGTAGACCGTGGCGAGCACGACGCGCCCCTTCGTGTAGCCCTCGCTCTTCTCGAGG
>DASVXU010000149.1:0-35640 GCA_036392515.1 Gemmatimonadaceae bacterium
GACCGTGAGGCATTCGCGGCGCTCTCCGAGCCGGTGCCCGACGGGTCTTCGACGCGCGAGCTGCTGCGCCTCTCGCGCGAGCACGGGATGACGATCGGCGCGGGGCTGATCGAGCGCGACGCCGGCGACCGCTTCTACAACGCCTACGTCGTCGCGATGCCCGACGGAAGCTTCGCGGTACACCGCAAGCTGCACGTCTTCGTGAGCGAGTTCCTCACGCCGGGCGACCGCTACACGGTGTTCGACACGCCGCACGGCTGCCGCGTCGGGGTGCTGATCTGCTACGACAACAACATCGTCGAGAACGCACGCGCGACCGCGCTCGCCGGCGCGGAGATCCTGCTCGCCCCGCACCAGACCGGCGGCTGCAATTCCGTCAGCCCGAAGGGGATGAAGCCGATCGACCGCGCGATCTGGGATCGCCGCGCCGAGGATCCGGGGGCGTGCGAGGCGGAGCTGCGCGGGCCGAAGGGACGCGGCTGGCTGATGCGCTGGCTGCCGAGCCGCGCGCACGACAACGGGATGTTCATCCTCTTCGCGAACGGCGTCGGTCCCGACGACGACGAGATCCGCACCGGGAACGCGATGATCCTCGATCCGTACGGCGAGATCGTGGCCGAGTCGCGCGCGCTGGGAGACGACATCGTCGTCGCCGATCTCGACGCGTCGCTGTTGCCGACGTCGTCGGGACGACGGTGGATGCGCGCGCGCCGTCCCGAGCTCTACGAGTCGCTCACTCGCCGTACGGGGAACGAGCAGGAGACGCGGCAGGTGCGCTTCGGGAAGTGAGCGCGGTCCGCTCGAAGGGCTCCATGTGCACGAGGACGTACTCCACTCGCGGCACAGCGGCGCGGATCGCGCTCTTCACCTTTCCACTGAGGACGTGCGCGTCGCGGAGGGAGATGTCCGGATCGGTCTGCACGTGGATCGTCACACGGTAGCCGAGCCCCGACCGCCGCACCGCGAGCTTCTCCGTGGCGAGCACTCCCTCGACGCTCGCCGCCGCGCGTGCCACCGGCTGGACGATCTCGGGACCGGCCATCCTGTCCATCAGATCCTGCAGCGCCGGACGCAGCATCGCGACCCCGTTGAAGGCGATGATCCCCGAGGCGGCAAGCGCGGCCCAGTCGTCGGCCGATTCCCACCCCCGTCCGCCCCACAGCGCGATCGAGATGCCGATGAACGCCGCGGCCGAGGTCAGCGCGTCGCTCATGTGGTGCCACGCATCGGCCTTCACGGCGACGCTCCCCGTCTCGGCCCCGATCGCCCGCACCCGGCGCGACAGCGTCCACTTGACGACGACGACGGCGACGAGCACCGCCAGCGTCCATGGCGCGGGGCTGTGATGCGGCGTGCGGATCTCGCCGATCGCCTCGACGGCGATGCTCACCGCGGCGCCGAGCAGCATCAGCGACACGACCGCGGCTGCGAGTGGCTCGGCCTTCCCGTAGCCGAACGGGTAGGCGTCGTCCGGCTCGCGCGACGCGACGCGCAGTCCGCCCCACACGATCGTCGAGCTGAAGATGTCCGCCGTCGATTCGATCGCGTCGGCGACGAGCGCGTACGTATGCCCGACGATTCCGGCGACGAGCTTCGTGGCGGCGAGCGCGGCGTTGACGAGGATCGCCGTCTGCGCCGAGCGGATGCCGCGATTTGCGGAAGGCGCCATACCGGAAGCTAGTCGCCGACGCGCGAAGGCGGCGCCGATCACGGGACCGCTCTCCCCGTGACCGGCGCAAGCCGCTCGCGCTGCTATGCGATCGGCGGGATGAAGAACGGCTGCACGATCGCGACCACTTCGGCGCGCGTCAGCGGCTCGTCGAACGCCTCGGTCGCCGCGTCGGTGCCGCCCTGGAGATTCGAGAGCGATGCGGCGTTGATGGAGGCCTCGGCGCTCCCGTTGTAGACGACGTGCGTCGTGTTGCTCTCCGGGGTCGCGCCGCCATAGATGCGGTCGAACGCGGCGACGACGTCCGCGCTCGGCGAGCCCGTCGCTCCCGCGGCCCCGGCGCCACCACCGCGGATGGTTCCGCTCAGCCGGACGACCGCCGGCGCCCCGGCGGCGAGCCGGCGGATGCGGCGGATGCGCGCCGCGTGTCGCGCCTCCACCGAATGGATGCGCAGCGCCGCTTCGAGCACCGTGTTGTGCGTCGCGTCGTTGTTGCCGATGAGGTTCCCGGCCTGCCCCTTGTAGGCGCGGACGCCGGTGTCCTCGGCGCCCTGGGCGACGGTGAGAAGGAACGCGAGATCGGTCGTCGCCGCGGCGAAGGGGCCGGTACCGCTCCCGCGGCCGCCCGTGAAGTCGAAGTCGCTCGCCGTGAGCGTGCTCGTCGCGCCGACCGATTTCAGGAAGGCGACGTGCGCCGCCTCGTGCTTCTGGATCTGCTGCACGGTCGCCAGCGCGGCGCCGCTGACGCTCGCGCGCACGGGGGCGAACGCGGTGTTCTGCGCGGCCGAGCTGCTGGTGCCGAGAACCGCCGAGTAGAACTCGTTCTCGAAGATCTCGAGCGCGAGGGCGAAGTCGAGCACGCTCTTGATGTCCGCGGGGAGCGCGGTGCCCTGGCCGAACGCCTCGCGAGAGAGCGCGCCGAGGGCGACGGGAACGGAGGCCATCGCGAGCCCCATCGCGATGGTCGAGCCGACGGCGGCACCCTTGGCGATCGCGTCGCGGCGGGTCACCAGTCGCTGCGTGATCGCCGGATCGATGGCGTCGAGCATGGGGAGGTTGTGCATGGTTTCCATGGTGTGGATGACTCCTCGATGTGATGGCGGTGATCAGCTCGCGACCGGCGCCGGGCGATCGGCGCTCGCCGCGTCACCCGGCTGCTTCGTGACGGCGATCGACGTCCTGACCAGGTTCAGCGCGGTGACCCGCGCGAGCACCGCGTCCGGCTCCATCTTCACGTCCAGCCCGTTCGCGTCGACGACGTCGTCGCCGGCGAAGGCGCGACCCGTGGTGTCGCGCGCGTCGCGGATCGCCGCGGCATGCCGCGCTTCGACCGAGACGATCTTCCCGGCGACGAGCAGGTTGCGCGCGTCCTTGAGCTGCTTGCCAGCGCCGTTGTAGGCCGCGACGCCGAGGTCCTCGAAGGTCTGCGCGTTCTTCAGGATCGTCGCGCGATCGGCGATGAGCGCCGCGACGGTGGTCGAGTCGAGCGCGAGGTCGGGGATGGCGCTCGAGCCTAACGCCTGCCGGAACAGCTCCCGGTGCGCGACCTCGTGATTGCGGATGTCGGTGAGCAGCTCGCGCTCGTTCGCGTCGGTGAAGAGCGTCGCGAAGTTGCCGGCGCCGACGACGGCGCTGTAGAACGCCGCCTCGAGCTGCTCGAGGGCGTAGGCGTAGTTGAAGATGCCGATGTCCGTGCCGAGGTCGAGCCGTGCCTGCGCGGTGTTCGGCTGCGTCGGGTTGTCGTCGCCGCTGCAGGCCGCGAAGATCCCTGGCGCGAGGGCGATCGTCCCGCCGACGCCGAGCAGCCGGAGAAAGGACCGCCGCGTCGACGAGCGCCAGAGATCTTCCGGGCGTTCGATGCTGATCGAGCTGCTGCGTTCTGACATCAGGAGCCTCCATCGGGTGCCGGCCGCATGTATGGCGCGCCCCGGCCGGATCGGGGCGGGCGCTGACGTCGGCTCATCTGGCACTCGGTCTGGAGGTTGGTTACCGTGCTGCCACCCTCGACCATTCGTGCGGGGGCGTTCGCGCGCCTCCCGAGCCGGTGTTCGGCGGTGTGCATTATGCGCGCCAGTCTGTTCCGGATTAGTGAACAGATATTCAGCAGAGCCTAAACATGAACCACAGAGTGGATCAGTCAGCGCGGATGGCGTGACGGACTCGACCGAGCACACCGGAGCGGGCGGAAGCGATCCTCGCGAGCGCATCGCCGACACCATCCGCCGCCGTCTCCTTCGCGCGGTCCAGGCGGGGGCGCTCCGCGCCGGTGACCGCCTGCCGAGCGCGCGCGAGCTCGCCGGCGAGTTCGAGGTCGACTACCGCGTCGTCATCGCCGCCTACAAGGCGATCGCCGCCGAGGGACTGGTCGAGCTGCGCCCGCGCGGCGGGGTGTACCTCGCGGCGCGTCCGGCCGGCGCGAGCGGGATCCCGGCGCTCCCGGTATCGTGGCTCGCCGGGCTCCTGACGGAGGGGCTCGCGCGCGAGATCCCCGGCGCCGAGCTGCACGAGTGGCTCCGCCGCTGCACCGAGACGCTGCGGCTGCGCGCCGTCGTCGTGACCACCACCGCCGATCAGGTGCTCGGCCTCTGTCGCGAGCTGCGCGACGACTTCGGCTTCGAGGCGGAGGGCCTCACCGTCGATGAGCTGCGCGCCGACGCGACTCTCCCCCTCCCCGTGCGGCGAGCGGATCTCCTCGTCACCACCGCCGCGCACGGCGAGCGGATCCGCACGTTAGGCACCGAGCTGCGCAGGCCGGTGATCGTCATCGACGTGCGCGCCGACCTGGTGATCGGCGAGTGGGCGCTCCTCCTCCGTCGCCCGGTGTACGCCATCGTGGCATCGGTGGAGTTCGAGGCGATGCTCCGGAAATTCTTCGCCGGCACGCCGGGGGCGTCGAATCTCCACATCCTCGTCCTCGGCCGCGACGACCTCGGGACGATACCCGCCGACGCGCCGACCTACGTGACGCAGCAGGTGCGGCGCGACCTCGGCGGCACCGTGATCCGTGGTCGCATCCTCCCCGCCGCGCGCACCATCTCCGCCGAGTCGGCACGCGAGATCTTCGGCTTCATCGTCCGCTCGAACATCGAGGCGATGTCACGGGCGAGGTGACGGGAGTCGGGGAGTCGGGGAGTCCGCGAGCAGCCACCGGACGAAGATGGGCGCGGCGGCCTCGAGGAGAACGAGCTCGCCGCGCGGCAGGAGTCGCGGACGCAGGTCGAAGTGGCAGAGCGTCCCCCAGGCGCGCCCGCCGGCGAGGCGCAGCGGCACTCCCGCGTACGAGATCACCGAGTCGCGCGCCGGATGATCGCCGAGTCGCGCATCGCGAGTCGCGTCGTGCGTCATGAACGCCGCCTCGCGCGCGCACGTGATCGCGCAGTACGTCTCGTCGAGCGGGCACACCGCGCCGCAGACGCGAACGGTTGGATTCTCCCGGTCGACGAGAAAGACGTTCCGCAGGAGTGGCGGCTCGGCACGATAGATCCCGGTGAAGCGGAATCGCGTCCGCGCGTTGAGCATCTCCAGCGCGGCCGGCACGCCGCCCTCCCGCAACCGGGCCTCGATCACCGCGACGACGCGCCCCACCCCCCCGGTCCGCGTGTTCCTCCTGCCGGCTTCGACGCCCCGCCCTTCTGTGGCGCTCTGGCTCTCCCGCTCGATCTGCATCGCCCCTCCGCGGCTGTAGGCGGGGGCAGTGCGCACACGGCACGCCACGCGGCCCGCCACTGCCGCGCGTGGCCCCGAGCGTTCAGGGGAGAGGAAGCTCCGGCCCCGCGTCATGCCGGACGAACGCCTCCGCGGCCTCGCAGCCGTGCTCCATCCCGCGGAAGCGTCCCATCCGCTCGTGCCAGGGATACCACTCCTCGGGCTTCTGGCTCGCGTGCGCGAAGCAGGCGTCGTGCTTGCGCCGCGCGACGGCGCTGATGTCCACGTAGTCGGTGGGACGGAAGACCTCCGTCTGCTCGCCGGTGAGCACCTCGAAGTACGCGAGCGGCACCTTCCGCCCCATGCGCATCCACGCGTCGTACACGAGCAGCGAGACCGCGCGGTGGTCGGGGTGCGTGTCCACCGGCCAGTGCGTGAAGATCACGTCGGGCTTCTCGCGCTCGAGCAGCGCGCGCATCGCGGCGTACGCGTCGCGGTCGACGTGGCTGTCCCCGTCGATCTGGCCGAAGAAGAGCGGGCGCGCGCCGAGTATCCGGCAGGCGCGCTCCGACTCGGCGGTGCGGATGCGCGCCGCGTCCTCGTGCGAGGTCCCGTCGATCCCCGCCTCGCCGCGCGTCAGGTAGAGCGCGACGACGTCCTGCCCCGCGTCGGCGTAGCGCGCCATCGTGCCCCCGCACCCGCTCTCGGGATCGTCGGGATGGCCGCCGGCGACGAGGACCTTGAGCTTCGCGCTCGCCCGGGAGCGGCCGACCGTCAGGCCTAACGATGCCGGACCGATCGCGGCGAGTCCGACGGGAGCGGCGAGGAGGCGGAGCGCGGCGCGGCGGGTGACGGGCATGGTCCGGGTCCGAAGGCGACGCCCGATGCTATCCGCGCATCGCGCGACCCGCCAGAGCACCTTTGCGAGGGGCCGTCGCGGCGGATAAGCTATGGCGCGCGGTCATCCAGGCCGGCTTTCCCTCAGCCCCCGATGCCATGAAGCAGCTCGCCTCGCTCTCAGTCGCTGGACTCGTCCTCGCGCTCGCCGTTCAGGGCTGCGGCAGCCAGACCGCGGGCCGCGCCGAGTCGGCCACGACCGCCGCGGCCGCCGTCGATCCGCACGAGATCCGCTACTCGGGCGACTTCCGCGCCCCGCTCGGCGTCCAGCTCTGGACCTTCCGCGAGCTCGCGAAAACCGACCCCGTCGCGATGATGCACACCGTCAGGCGGCTCGGCTTCACCCACGTCGAGACGGCGGGGCTGTACGACATGCCCGTCGAGAAGTTCGCGCAGGCGCTGAAGGATGCGGGCCTGCAGGCGACGTCGATGCACGTCGGCTACGAGGACCTGCGCGACCATCCGGAGACGGTGATCGCCAACGCGAAGGCGCTCGGCGCGAAGTGGGTGGGGCTCGCCTGGTACCCGCACGAGGGCGCCTTCACCGAGGCCGACGCGCGCAAGGCGATCGCCGACTTCAACAGGTTCGGCCGCACGATGAAGGACGCGGGGCTGTCGTTCTTCTATCATGACCACGGCTATGAGCCGGTGCCTTACGGCGACGGCACCCTGCTCGACCTCATCATCCGCGAGACCGACCCGCAGCTCGTGCACTTCGAGATGGACGTGCTCTGGACGTACCTCCCGGGAGTCGATCCCGTCGCGCTGATCAAGAAATATCCCGGGCGCTTCCGGCTCATGCACATCAAGGACATGAAGCCCGGCGTCGCGCGCGGCTCGCTCGCCGGCGGGCTCCCCGACTCTCTCGAGGCGCCGATCGGGGAGGGACAGGTTCCCTGGCCCGCGCTGATGCAGGCGGCGCAGCAGGACGGCTTCGAGGAGTACTACATCGAGGACGAGACGCCGGCGCCACTGGCGAACGTCCCGAAGAGCATCGCGTACCTCGAGAAGCTGCGCTACTAGAGCTGGCCGCCGAGCACGGGGAGGACGAGCGAGCGGAAGTACTCGTTCGCCTCGCGCGCCGGCACGGGCGACGGGCTCTCCTCCCACCAGTCGAGCACCTGCACGAAGGTGCTCGCGAGGTGGCGCGCGAGCAGCTCGGGAGGAAGCGCGCCCTCGCTCCGCCGCGCGCCGGGAGCGGGTGCGCGCGGGGCGCGGAGCTCGGCGAGGATGAGGTCGGAGAGGAGGTCGAGCAGCCGCTCACGCGCCGCGACGCGCTCCTGTTCGCCACCGGACGAGGATCCCTCGGCGCGATCCTGCTCCACCTGCTCGAGGATCGGCATGCTGAACGCGATCAGCCGCTCGCGCGACCGCGCCACCGCCGCCATGCGGGCGTCGACCGCGCGCAGCAGCACGTCCTTGATCGAGATCGCGTCGTACGCGCTCGTGTAGGCCTGCTCCATCGCTCCCATGACCGGAGCGTAAGGGAGAGTGGTCTGCTCTGGCAACTGCCTTGGCTCTTGGAACTGCATCGGGGCTTTATCGGGTAACTGCAACCACATCAAGGAGTGCCCGAGGACACAGAGGACACGGAGCACTACACAGTGGCTGTAGTCCTCGTGCCCTGCGTGTGCTCGGCGTACCGAAGCGTGGTTGCGGTTACCCTATCGAAGCCCTATGCAGTTACCAAGGCAGCCGTTGCCGAGCGAGCAGGTGCCGAGGCTC
The DNA here is from genome assembly GCA_036392515.1 of Gemmatimonadaceae bacterium. Taxonomy (GTDB): domain Bacteria; phylum Gemmatimonadota; class Gemmatimonadetes; order Gemmatimonadales; family Gemmatimonadaceae; genus JABFXC01. The sequence continues at coordinate 7,937 of DASVXU010000149.1, forward strand.
ACCGCCCTCCTTTCTCTCGCGCCACTCGCGCCGCCACGGCCGCGCGTCCAGTGGCGGCGTAGGCCGCGCACTGGCCGGGGGCGAGCAGCGCGCTCGCGTTCCCGGCGTCGCGCCGGGCGAGGCGCTCCCAGAGCCGTGACGCGCCCGGATGCGGGGTGAGGAGCAGATCGCAGGGGAGCGTGTCGAGCAGCGCGAAGCTCCGCTCGAAGTCGTCGAGCACGCGCGGATAGGTCGCGTTGCGCGTGAAGAGGAAGTCCTCGTCGGAGACGGGAGTGAAGCTGTCTGCGTAGACGAGGTTCGCGCAGCGCGACCCCTCGCACGAGCGCCAGCTCCATGTCGTCCCCCCCGGCGTGTGGCCGCCGGTGAGGTGCGCGACGAGCGCGACGTCGCCGACGCGCAGGGTGTCGCCGTCGTGGAGCGTCGCGACCTCCTTCGCCGCGGGATAGGGGAGCGCGAGCGCGTACTGCGGATCGTCGCGCGTCGCGCGCCCGCTCGCGATCTCGGCGGCGCTCGCCTCGCTCGCCACCACGCGCGCGCCGGAGAGCCGCTGCAGCTCGGCGATCCCGCCCGCGTGGTCGTAGTGCGCGTGCGAGTTGACGATCAGCTTCACGTCCTTCGGGTCGAACCCCGCCGCCCGGATGCTGGCCGCGATGAGCGGCGCCGACTCGGGGAGCCCGCCGTCGATGAGCACGTGGCCATCCTTGCCGGTAACGAGGATCGCGGAGAGCCCCGCGGTGCCGACGTACCACGTGTTGCCGAAGACGCGGAAGGGCGCGTGCGGTGCGTTCCACTCCGCGCAGCTCGGACATTCGCGGGCACGGCGGGTGGAGTCGAGTCCCTGAGCGGCGAGTCCGCGGGCGGCGAGAACGCCGACGAGGAGAGTGATCGCGAGTCGCATGCGTGGCATCGGGTCGGTGGAGCGTTCTTCACATCGCGCGCTGGAGGCGTAGACTAGGGGACGCGCTCCGGGCTCGGCAACAGCATCCGCAACTACTTGGCTCGGCAACAGCCGGGGAGTGCAGGGAGGTCGGGGAGCCCTCTGCTCTGATTCTACGTTCCGTGGGACTTGCGTGAAGAGAGCACGGCGCCGAGCAAACCATCAGAGGCATCTGCAAACGTAACAGCGCCTGGCAGTCCTCCCCGAACTCCCCGGCTCGGCGTACCGAAGAGCGGTTGCAGTGACCCATCGAAGCCCTAGCAGTTGCAAGAGCCACCCTTGCAAGAGCCAACTCCCCCTCGATGCGCCTCACAGCATTCGACTGGCTGATCGTCGTCATCTCGATCGGGATCTCGTTTCTCCCCGCCCTTCTCCTCGCCCGGCGCGCCGGGTCGAGCACGGCGGAGTTCTTCACCTCGGGACGCGCGGCGCCGTGGTGGCTGATCGGGGTGTCGATGGTCGCGACGACCTTCAGCACCGACACCCCGAACCTCGTCACGAACCTCGTCCGCGAGCACGGGGTCGCGAACAACTGGGCGTGGTGGTCGTTCCTGCTCACGGGAATGGCGACGGTGTTCTTCTACGCCCGGATGTGGCGGCGGTCGGGGGTGCTCACCGACCTCGAGTTCTACGAGCTGCGATACTCCGGGCGCGCGGCGACCTTCGTCCGCGGATTCCGCGCGCTCTACCTCGGGCTGTTCTTCAACCTCGTGATCATGGCGACGGTGAACCTCGCCGCCGCGAAGATCGCCAACGTGCTGCTCGGCTGGCCGATGTGGCAGACGTTAGGCATCTGCGCCCTGCTCAACGTCGCCTTCGCCGCGACGTCGGGGCTCTGGGGCGTGCTCGTCACCGACTTCATCCAGTTCGGGATCGCGATGACCGGCTCCTTCGCCGCCGCGTACTACGCCGTGCAGCGCCCCGAGGTCGGCGGTCTGCACGGGCTGATGACGCGGATCGACGCGCGCACGCTGGGCTTCGTCCCGGACTTCGGGGACTGGGGGCTGCTGCTCTCGGTGCTGATCATCCCCCTCACCATCCAGTGGTGGTCGGTGTGGTATCCCGGCGCCGAGCCGGGAGGCGGGAGCTACATCGCGCAGCGGATGCTCGCCGCGAAGACGGAGAACGACGCGCTCTCCGGAACGCTCTTCTTCAACGTCGCGCACTACGCGCTCCGGCCCTGGCCCTGGATCGTCGTCGCGCTCAGCTCGATGCTCGTCTTCCCGCAGCTCGCCGACATCCATCGCGCGCTCCCGTACGTCGAGCCCTCGCTGATCGGCCACGACATGGCCTACCCGGCGATGCTCACCTTCCTCCCGCACGGCGTGCTCGGGCTGATGATCGCCGGGCTGCTCGCGGCGTACGTGTCGACGCTCTCGACGCACCTCAACTGGGGGACGTCGTATCTCGTCCACGACTTCTACCGGCGATTCGTGCGACCCGGGCGCGACGAGCGGCACTACGTGATGATCGGTCGCGTGATCACCGCCGTCCTGATGCTCCTCGCGGCGCTGCTCACCTTCGTCCTCCAGTCGGCGCGCGAGAGCTTCGAGCTGATGCTCTCCATCGGCGCGGGGACGGGGCTGCTCTACCTGCTGCGCTGGTTCTGGTGGCGGGTGAGCGCCTGGAGCGAGATCGCGGCGATGGTCAGCTCCTTCCTCCTCGCCGTGCTCTTCTTCGCCCTCGCGAAGAGCGGCACGACCTTCCCCGCCCACATCACCCTCATCATCTCGGTCGCGGCGACGACGATCGTCTGGATCGCGGTCGCCTATCTCGCCCCCGCGACCGACCGCGCGACGCTCGTCGCCTTCTACGAGCGCGTCCGGCCCCCCGGCCGCGGATGGGCGGCGATCCGCTCCGGCTCGACGCTCCCTCCATCCCCCGACAGCCTGCCGATGATGTTCCTCGGCTGGACGTTAGGCTGCGCCTTCGTGTACGCGGCGCTCTTCGGGGCGGGGAGCTTTCTGTATGGGCGGATGGCGCAGGGGATGGTCTGGGCCGTGGTGTTCGTGGTGAGCGGAGCGGGACTGCTGCGGCTGCTGCCGAGGATGTGGAGACGAGCAGAGTGATCTCTTCCGTCAACAGGAGCCACAGAGGGCACAGGGGTGGCTGGGGCGGGAGCTATCGCGCTCCAGCGCGCTTTCCCGTTACAGGACCAGGCGTCGGATTCCGTCCTTCATTAGCTCCACATGGAAATTGCAGATCAGTCCCACCGACATTCGCGACAATTTCATGCAGGTGAGTACCTGCGCTGCCACGACGGGATGCAATTGCTCGACGGCTTTGACCTCGACGATCACGGCATCGTTGACGATCAGGTCGATCCGATAGCCGGCGTTGAGATCGACTCCCTTGTAGTGCAGGGGGAGATCGACCTGTCGACGGACTTTGAGGCCTCGCAGCTCGAGCTCGCGCGTGAGGCATCGCTCATACATGGATTCAAGCAGCCCGGGCCCCATGAGCCGATGGACCTCGATGGCAGCTCCGATGATCTGTCGGGTGCCCGGGTCGTCAGCGGGAAGATCGTCCGGATATGACAGGCAGGAACGGTCAGTCCGAGTGTCAGCCGAACGTCATCTGGACACGGCGAAGCCCTTTTTCCGGCCGCGATCGATGAGGGGACCACGGGTGAAGTACGTTTCCGCGGAAGCACAAGCCGGAAACTGCTCACTGCCCTCCGTGGCTCCTGTTATCCCCCGCCAGGCATGACCACCACCTCCGCCCTCCTCTCCGCGGGAATGAGCCTCGACGCCGCGCGCGCGAAGGCCGAGCTCTTCGCTCGCGCCAGAGGAGCGCTCGGCCGCGCGGGAGGCTCCGCGCACTCGCTCGCCGTCTTCGTTCCCGGCCGCGTCGAGATCCTCGGCAAGCACACCGACTACGCCGGCGGACGCAGTCTCCTCGCCGCGATCGAGCGGGGGATCTGTCTCGTCGCGGCGCCGCGCGGCGACCTGATGATGCGCCTCGTGGACGCACGCTCCGGAGAGGAGACGGGCTTCGCGATCGATCCCGCGCTCGATCCGGCGATCGGACAGTGGTCCAACTATCCGATGACCGTCGCGCGACGGATCGCGCGGAACTTTCCCCAGCTCTCGCGAGGAGCCGACATCGCCTTCGCGAGCGATCTTCCGCAGGCGGCGGGGATGAGCAGCTCGAGCGCGCTCATCGTCGCGGTCTTTCTCGCGCTGTCGGAGCTCAACGCGCTCGACCAGCTCCCGTCGTACCAGGCGGCGATCCACACGCGCGAGGATCTCGCCGCGTACCTCGGCTGCGTCGAGAACGGCCAGAGCTTCGGCCCGCTCGCCGGCGACCGCGGCGTCGGTACCTTCGGCGGGAGCGAGGATCACGTCGCGATACTCTGCAGCGAGCCCGGCCTGCTCTGCCAGTACGGGTTCTGCCCGGCGAGCTTCGAGCGCTCGATGCCGGTTCCGGTGGACCATGCCCTCGTCATCGCGACGAGCGGCGTCGTCGCGGAGAAGACGGGGGCGATGCGCGAGGCGTACAACCGCTCGGCCCGCAACGCGCACGCCGTGCTCGCCGCCTGGAACGCCGCGACCGGCGCGCAGGCGTCGTCGTTAGGCAGCGTGATCGCGCACGGGCCGGAGGCCGTGGAGCGGCTGCGCGCCGTCGTCACCGACCCGACGCTGCGCGCGCGGCTCGACGTCTTCGTCGAGGAGACGACGTCCATCATCCCCCTCGCCGGCGAGGCGCTGGCGCGCGGCGAGCTGCACACCTTCGGCGCGCTCGTCGACCGCTCGCAGGAGAACGCCGAGCGCCTGCTCGGCAACCAGGTGCCGGAGACCGTGCACCTCGCGCGCTCGGCGCGAAAGCTCGGCGCCGTCGCCGCGTCGGCGTTCGGCGCGGGGTTCGGGGGCAGCGTCTGGGCGATGGTGCGCGCCCCGGATGCCGAGAAGTTCGCGCGCGCGTGGCGCGACGAGTACGTCGCCGCGTTCCCGCGCCATGGCGCCCACGCCGAGGCGTTCGTCACGCGCCCGGGGCCGGCGGCGCTGCGGCTCGAATGACGGCGCTCCCGCGCAAGGCGGTGATCCTCGCACGCGGGCTCGGCACGCGCATGCGCGCTCGCGACGACGCGGTGGCGCTCGCGCCCGAGCAGGCAGCGGCGGCCGAGCGCGGCGCGAAGGCGATGATCCCGTTAGGCGGCCGTCCCTTCCTCGACTGGGTGCTCTCCGCCGTCGCCGACGCCGGCTTCGACGACGTGTGCCTCGTGGTCGCGCCGGAGCACGAGGCGATGCGGCGGCGCTACACGGGGGATGTCGTCCCTCGCCGGCTGCGCCTCACCTTCGCCGTGCAGCGCGAGCCGCGCGGCACCGCCGACGCCGTGCTCGCCGCGTCGGAGTTCGCCGGGGGCGATGCGTTCCTCGTACTCAACGGCGACAACTACTATCCGCCGACGGTGCTCGCCGCGCTGCGCGAGACGCCCGCACCGGCGACGACCGGCTTCAGCCGGGCCGGCCTGCTGCGCGATGGCCAGATCTCGCCCGAGCGCATCGCCCGCTACGCCCTGCTCGACGTCAACCCCGACGGGCTGCTGCGCCGGATCGTCGAGAAGCCCGATGAAGCCACCATACGCGAGCTCGGCGACGCGCTGGTGAGCATGAACTGCTGGCTCCTCGACTCCACGATCGTCGACGCCTGCCGGCGGATCGCTCCCTCGCCACGCGGCGAGCTGGAGCTGCCGAGCGCGGTGCAGCTCGCGATCGACACGACGGGCGCGCACGTGCACGTGCTGCCTGTGGATGCGCCGGTGCTCGATCTCTCGCAGCGGGCCGACATCGCGGCCGTCGCCTCGCGCCTCGCGCCGATCGGCGTTACCCTCTAGCGCATGCGCACCTTCTTCGCGGGGCTGGCGCTGATCGCGGCGAGCGGCTGCAACGGGCCGCCGGCGCGCCTCGTTGTCGGCGACTCGGATAGCGTCGTCGTCAACAGCCGGCGCGCGATGCGGCTCGCAGTGCGCGTGCTCGACGCGCGCGGACACGCGCTGCCCGACACCGGCGTGCGCTTCGAGTGGCTGTCGGGGACGCTGGCGACGGTGTCGCCGGAGGGCGTCGTCATGTGCAATCGCGCCGGCGATGCCGTCGTCCGTGCGTCGCTCGGCGCCGTCTCTACCGATGTCCACCTCCTCTGCCGGCCGATTCAAACGCTGCGCGCGGGGTCCGAGCTCCGGTTCGTCACCGGCGACTCGGCGCAGCCGATCCCTCTCGAGGCACTCGGCCTCGACGGCATGCCCGTATCGCAGCTCGCCGGAGTCGCGACGATCCAGGACGACAGGGTGGCGACGCTCACCGGGCTGCGCGTCACACCGCGCGCGCCTGGGAAAACGTACGTCACCGTGCACGTCGGCGATCGCGGCGTCGGTACCGGCGTGATCGTGTACGACCGCGTCGCGACGCTCGCCGCGCCCCGCGCCGGGGAGCCGGGGGTCGCCGCGCCGGTGACGCTGGAGAGCGGGGAGACCCGGCGCTGGCGGCTGCCGGCCGGGCGATACATCGTCGGCCTCTTCCCGGACTCGAGCGCGGTTCGCTTCGCCGTGCTCGACGCGCCGTGCGTGCAGCTTCCATGGGACCGCCGCATCATGTGCGACGCCGACGACGGGGCGACGGTGGTCGCCTACGCGCCCTGGTCGGCGGGAAGCGGCCCGCCCGTGAAAGGAATAATCACCCTCGAGACGCTGGCCGGCGCGGACCCGCGCGCCGCGCGCGGGACGCCAACGAGCACCTTCGGAGCTCCACGATGAGCGATATCGAACGCCGCGACTTCCTGAAAACCATCGCCGTCGCCGGGGCCGGGCTCGGGCTCGGCGGGTGCCACGCCCGAGGGGCCGCGCCTAACGCGGAGCCCGCGACCTCTCCCCTCCGCGTCGCGCCGGGAGTCGCCCCGACGCAGCTCTTCGCCGCGCCGCCGATCGAGACCCTCCGCATCGGCTTCGTCGGCGTCGGCCATCAGGGGACGAGCCACGTCGAGAACTTCACGAAGATCCCCGGCGTCGAGATCCGGGCGATCTGCGACCTCCTCCCGGAGCACGTCGAGCGGGCGCAGAAGATCGTCACCGACGCGGGCCGGCCGAAGCCCGAGGGGTACTCGCGCGGGCCGGAAGACTACCGGCGGATGTGCGAGGAGGCGCAGGTCGACCTCGTCTTCAACGCGACGCCGTGGGAGCTGCACGCGCCGGTGATGCTCGCCGCGATGCGTGCCGGGAAGCATGCCGCAACCGAGGTGCCGATGGCGGTGTCGCTCGAGGAGCTCTGGGAGCTCGTCGAGACGGCGGAGAAGACGCAGCGCCACTGCGTGATGATGGAGAACTGCTGCTACGACCGGACGGAGATGATGATCCTCCGCATGGTCCGCGAGGGCGCGTTCGGCGAGCTGCTGCACGGCGAGTGCGGCTACCTGCACGACCTCCGCACCCTCAAGCTCACCGACTACTACGTCAACCGCTGGCGGATCCAGCACTCGATCCGCCGCAACGGCGACCTCTATCCCACGCACGGCGTCGGACCGGTCGCGCAGTGGATGAACGTCAACCGCGGCAACCGCTTCGACTATCTCGTCTCCATGGCGAGCCAGTCGCGCGGGCTCAACCTCTGGGCGGCGGAGCACATCGGTCCGGCGAGCGCCGAGGCGCGGCAGCGCTACGCGTTGGGCGACGTCGTGACGACGGTGATCCGCACGACGGGCGGGCAGACGATCGTCGTCACCCACAACACCAGCAACCCGCGTCCCTACAGCCGCAACATCCTCCTCCAGGGGACGAAGGGGCTGATCCGCAAATACCCCGAGGAGAAGATCTACCTCGAGGGAAAGAGCCCGAACGACCAGTGGGAGCCGACGACCGCCTACAAGGCGCAGTACGACCACCCGATCTGGAAATCCCTCGAGGAGCGCTCCGCCGGCGCCGGCCACGGCGGGATGGACTACATCGAGGACTTCCGGCTGGTGCAGAGCCTGAGGAGCGGCACCCCGACCGACATGGACGTCTACGACGGCGCCGCCTGCACGAGCGTGATCATGATGAGCGAAGCCTCGATCGCGGGGCGAGGGGCGCCGCAGAACATGCCCGACTTCACGCGCGGGGCGTGGCGGACGAGGCAGCCGTTAGGCATCGTCGACGCGGGTGGCGTCGCGGTGGGATCCGGTCGATGACCGTGGTGCCGGCAACTGCCAGGGGAGTTCGGGGAGATCCTGGAGCGCTTTCTGTTGGATCGGCCACTAGTGGGTGCGCAGGGCGAGATCAGCGCGCCGGGCAGCCCAAGAAACCCGTGCGAGCAACAGCTGCTGGCAGTCCTCCCTGACTTCCCCGGCTCGGCGTACCGAAGCGTGGTTGCAGTTACCAAGGCCGCCGTTTCCGGGCGGCGTAACCCAGTGGACGAGTCCGGCGTCTTATCTCACCAACGTACCACCTCACGCCGTCCGACTCGCTACAGGGAACTCCCAATGTACATCCGTCAACTCGTCGCCACCGCGGCACTCGTCGCGCTCGCCGCCGGCACCGCCGGTGCGCAGGCGGCTCCGAAGACCCGCAATGTCGTCCCGACCTTCGGCTTCTCCATCGGCACCCTCGCCATCGATCCCGACGCCGCGGCCGGCTCGAGCGTCGGCGACCAGGCGTGGGGACTGCAGCTCGACGGCGGGGTCGTCGTGCACAAGCATCTCGTCCTCGGCATCGACCTCGGCGGACAGTTCCTCGACGACAAGGCGCAGTTCACCCAATCGACGACGGCCGGCGACATGAAGTCGAGCGCGTCGGTGACCTACTTCTCCGGCTCGGTCGGTCTCCGCTCGGGGATTCCCGCGTCCTTCCCCCTCGGCCTCGCCGTGAACGTCGGTGCGAGCGCGACGGTGAGCAAGCGCAGCATCGACAACTGCGTCGACTGCCACGTCGAGAAGCTCAGGATCCCCGGCGGCGGCTTCGTCGAGCCGACGCTGCTTCTCCGCGTCCGCAGCTTCATGCTCCGCGCGACGGACCGCGTCTACCTCGGCGGCAACGGGATGCGGAGCGTGATCTCGGCGGGGATGCAGTTCGACTTCCGCGGCCGTTAGGCGGGTCGGAGGGACGGAGCTCGACTGCTCGGCTCCTGTAACAGCAGGGGCTTCACAGGGTAACTGCAACTGCATACAGGAGTGCCCGAGCCGGGGAGGTGGGGGAGATTTCGGAGCCATGGCAATGCTCCCCGACCTCCCCAACCTCCCCGGTTCGGCGTACCAACATGCGGTTGCAGGTATCGTATCGAAGCCCTGCTGTTGCCGAGCAGCAGTCGAGAAGCGGCCGTTCGATATCCGACACTCTCTGCCGGCCGCCCCCGATTTATTGTCAACCAGTTACCACCAATCGTTGACCAGTGTGACCCGCGTCTCTAACATCCGCGCCCATACCATTTGTTTCTGACGCCGCGAGCCTCACGACCATCGCGGTGTACGCAGCCAAGGAGATGGTTCGTGAGCGAAGGGCGCATCGATCCGGGCACGAGCGATCCGCTGGAGCCGCTGCTCCGCGCCGGTCCCTTGTCCGCGAGTGGGACCGTGAGACTGTGGAAGTGGCTGGGGGTGCAGCGCCGCGCGCATAGCTGGGGGCTCGCCGTCAGCGCGGCCGAGGTCCGCGCGGTGCTCCGACCTGTGTGCGACGACGCACGCTGTCGCGGCGCGAGGGTCGAGCAGCTGATCGTGCTGCTCAAGGAGCTGTGGGCGATGCTTCCCCCCGAGACGGCGGCTCGTCGTCTCGCCGAACGCGGCAGCATCGACTGGCGCGCGCACGACCGGGCACTGTTCGATCTCCTCGTCAGGATCTGCATCGACGAGTACTTCTCCCCCGTGCCCGCCGCCGACGGCCGCGGGCGCGCGGCCGCGCGGGTGGACGACGTCGCCCCTGCCTAACGGCGGAAGCTCAGCGCGAGGAGCTCCGCGGCGGACAGCCTTCGCCAGTCGGTGGGATAGTCCCACACGCGGCGTACCATCCCGCTGCAGGCGAAGATCAGGCACATGTCCGCACGCGCCCCCGGGTCGCGGCGCGCGTCGCGCTCGCTCACCCGCCACTGGACATAGGCGGGATCCACGAACTCGACGAAGCCGTCACAGTCGGCGGTGTCGCGGAGTCTCGAGGGATGGTCCTGGCTCATCGCAGCGCTTTCCGCACGGGGGGCGTGCCTGGCGCTGACGGATACGTGGTCTCTCAGGATGGTCGGCAAGCCCGGATGGGCACCTGAAGACCGGCGGGAGATCGCGGCTGCGTCAGCCGAACAGGACCGGGAGACGGCGGAGTGCCGTCGGTCCCGAACCGTACGGACGGGTACGCAATATTGACGCCCGGGGAGCAAGGCGGATCGAGCCCGCCTCGCTGCGCCTCAGAGCCGCGCCCGTCGCAGCAGTTGCGCGTTGATCGCGACGATGATCGTGCTCAGCGACATCAGCACCGCGCCCACCGCGGGACTGAGCACGATCCCCCACTTCTGGAGCACCCCCGCCGCGAGCGGAATCGCGACGACGTTGTAGCCAGCCGCCCACCAGAGGTTCTGCACCATCTTGCGATACGTCGCCTTGCTCAGCGCGATGATCCGCGGCACGTCGCGCGGGTCGCTGCGCACGAGCACGATGTCCCCGGCCTCGACGGCGACATCCGTCCCCGCGCCGATCGCGATGCCGACATCGGCCGTGAGCAGCGCCGGCGCGTCGTTCACTCCGTCGCCCACCATCGCGACCCGCTTCCCGCGACCCTGGATCTCCCTGATCCTCTCCGACTTCTCCCCGGGGAGCACCTGCGCGAAGACGGTGTCGATCTTCAGCTCCTTCGCGACCGCGTCGGCCACCGGCTTCGCGTCGCCGGTGAGCATCACCACCTCCATCCCCTCGTCGTGCAGCCGGCGGATCGCCTCCGCGGACTCGGGGCGCACGGCGTCCGCGACGGAGAAGGCGGCGAGCGCGCGATCTCCCTCGACGAGATAGACCGCGCCCTCGCCGCGACCCGCCGCCTCCTCGGCGAACGCACGCAGCGCCGGTGCGGGCTCGACGTGCAGCCGCTTCAGCAGGTTCGGGCCGCCCTCGGCGAGCCGTCGTCCCTCCACCACCGCCTGCACGCCGTGGCCGGGGATCGCCTGGAAGTCCGTCGCCCGCGGCAACGCGATGCCGCGCTCCTCGGCGCTCTTCACGATCGCGCGCGCGACCGGATGCTCGGCGTCCTGCTCGACCGCGGCCGCGAGGCGCAGCGCGTCCGCATCCGCCATCCCGTCGGCGGTGCGCATCCCGACGACGCGGTGCTCGCCTAACGTGAGCGTCCCCGTCTTGTCGAAGACGACCGCGGTCACGTTGCGCGCCTCCTCGAGCCCGCGCCGGTCGCGCACGAGCAGCCCGCTCCGCGCCCCCATCGTCGTCGAGATCGCGACGACGAGCGGCACCGCGAGGCCGAGCGCGTGCGGGCAGGAGATCACGAGCACGGTCACGACACGCTCCACCGCGAAGGACGCCGGCGCCGCCAGCGCGAACCAGACGACGGCGGTGATCAGCGCGGACGCGATCGCGGCGATGGTGAGATGGAACGCCGCTCGGTCGGCGACGATCTGCGCCCGCGAGCGCGCCTGCTGCGCCTGCGCGACGAGCCGCATGATCCCCGCGAGCGCGGTGCGGTCGCCGGTCTTCGTCACCTCGACGCGCAGCGAGCCGTCGCCGTTCACCGTCCCCGCGATCACCGTGGCGCCGGCGTCCTTGTCGATCAGTCGCGACTCGCCGGTGATCATCGACTCGTTCACGGAGCTGTGCCCCTCGCGCACCACGCCGTCGGCGGGGACGCTCGCGCCGGGTCGCACGAGCACGAGGTCCCCGTCGCGCAGCGCCGAGAGCGGCACGTCCACCTGGCGACCACCCTCGATCCGCGTCGCGGTATTCGGCAGGAGCTTCGCCAGCTCCTCGAGCGCACCCTCCGCCTGCGTGATGGAGCGCATCTCCATCCAGTGCCCGAGCAGCATGATCGTGACGAGCGACGCCAGCTCCCACCAGAGCGGCATCCCGCTGAAGCCGAGCGTGACCGCGACGCTGAAGACGAAGGCGACGGTGATCGCGAGGGATATGAGCGTCATCATCCCCGGCTTGCGGTCGGCCAACTCGCGCCACGCGCCCTGAACGAACACCCACCCGCCGTAGAAGTAGACCGCACTGCCGAAGATCACGGGGATCCATCGCGCTCCGGGCACCGCGGGCGGAGTGAAGTGCAGCAGGCGCGGGATCATCTCCCCCCAGACGAGAGTCGGGATGGTGAGGAGGAGGGTGATCCAGAACTTGTTGCGGAACATCGCGACGCTGTGGCCGGCGTGCTTGTCGTGGCCGGCATGCTCGTCATGCGCGTGATGGTCGTGCGCGTCGTGCGCGTCGTGCGCGTGCGGGTCGTGGTCGCTCATGCGTTCTCGCTGCCCCTCGGCCGGACGGATCGGTCACACCCATCCGAAGGGTACAGCGCGCCGGCGCGGAGGTGAATCCTCGACCCTTCCTACAGCCCGTCGGGCCGGACCCGATGTCCTTGCATCGCCGCCACGCCGTTGTACGTTCGACGAACAATCCATTCCCGGAGGTGGACCATGTCGGTTGCAATGCAGCGGGCACTCCCCCACCTGGCGCTCCTCGGCGCCCTCTTCCTTCCGGTCGCGGCGCGGGCGCAGCGCGGCGACGCGCGGAAGGAGATCCCCGCGCTCGTCACGAAGCTCGTCGCCGCGTACAACGCGGGCCACCCCGAGACGATGGCCCGCGCCTACGCGACGGACGCGGTCGTCATGCCGCCTAACGGCGCGGCGATCCGCGGCGCCACCGCGATCGCCGACTGGTGGAACGGCGGGTGGAAGGCCGGGCTCCGCAACCTCGCCCTGACCTCGACCGAGGTGTACGTCGAGGGCAATCTCGCGACCGAGACCGGCACCTACGCGCTCGACATGCCGATGTCCGAGGGCGGCGCGCCGGTGCACGACAGCGGCAAGTACATGGTGCTCTGGAAGCGGAGCCCCGGCGCCGGGTGGCAGCTCTTCCGCGACATCTTCAACTCCGACGTCTCCATGGCGCAGATGGCCCAGGGGATGGACCACCCACAGGCGATGAAGGACGACGCGACGCACGAGATGGCGGGTCACATGCCCTGCACCGGCGACGCGTGCATGGCCGGGATGAGCGACTCCGTGTGGGTCGTCCTCAATCCCATCAAGGCCGACAAGCGGGCCGACTACGAGCAGTGGCTGAAGGAGTTCTGGAGCGCCGGGATGCGGTCGAGCGACGCGAGCGTGAAGCGCCGCTTCATGGGCGCGCACGTCGTCACCCCCGCGGCCGCGAACGCCGACGGCACGTGGACGTACGTGATCGTGCTCCATCCGTACTATCCGGGCGAGGACTACATGATCTCCTCGCTGACGCGGAAGATCGTCGCGGCGTCGGACACGACGCGGCTCAACGGGCTGCTCGCCGGCGCGCGCGCGGCACCGGCGACGGTGATCAGGGGACGGATGACGATGATGGAGGGAATGACGAAGATGGAAGGCGCGGCGGATCGGCGTTAGGCGGCGATGGCCGGGGGGAGCCGCTTCGGCTCGTGCGACTGCGTGGGGCTTCACAGGGTGACTGCAACCGCATTCGAGGAACGCCCGAGACGGTGAGGCAGTGAGAAGGGCCAGGGGAAATTCTTCGATGGGTGTGCAGTTGCAGTTCTCCCCAGCCTCCCGCCTCGGCGTACCAGAGAGCAGTTGCCGTTACCCTGGCGAAGCCCCGTGCAGTTGCCGAGCAGTCGTTGCCGAGCTCGGTCGCCGAGTCCGGTAGCAGCTCCGTCGCCCGCAACCCGTGGGATGCGGCACACGTAGCTCATACCGTAGTCGCATCCCAGACGGACGGCGATCGCGCCGCCATCCCGCCCCGCGGGCCGCCCGCCTCGTACCGGACCATGCCGAGCATGGAGGGATCATGAAGACGCAACGACTCGCCATCGGCCTCTCGATCCTGAACGTGGTGATCCTCGCCTGCACCGCCTTCGGCTCGAGCTCCAGCGTTTCAGGAACAGTCGTCCCGGTGCTGCGGGCCCGTGCCCTCGAGATCGTCGACGCGCGCGGCCACGTGCGCGCGGAGATCCGCATCTTTCCCGCCGACCCGAACGTGAAGCTGCCCGACGGGTCGCGAGGCTATCCGGAGACCGTCCTGCTCCGCCTCTCCGACTCGGAGGGCGCGCCTAACGTCAAGCTCGCGGCGACCGAGGACGGCTCCGCGCTCGCACTCGGCGGCGAGCCCGAGGGGAACTACATCCAGCTCATGTCGCGCGGCGCGAGCCCATTCGTGAAGGTGGTGACGAAAGGCACGGAGCGGGTGCTGAACCCGTAGCTCTTCCGGCAGCTACGGGTTCATCCAGCGGCAGGGATTGCTGCCCTGGCTGTTTGCCGAGCCGCCGCGGCCGCCCCTCCCCCTCACCGCGGCGCACGCATGGTGAGCCTCGCCGTCGCCGGCTGGAGCCCGTCGGCGGTGGCCGTCAGGCTCGCGGTTCCTCCCGCGTGCCGGGGGCGCACGATCACGAGCGCCTTTCCCGCGAAGAGACGCACGCTGTCGCGCTGGAAGCGCTCGTGGCTCACCTGGTCGCCGTTGTCGACGCCGGCGATCGTCGCGCCGCCGGTGAGCTTCAGATGCACCAGCGGCTCCGCGTCGGGCACCGGTACGCCGTGCGCGTCGACGACAGTGACGGTGACGAAGGAGAGATCGCGGCCGTCGGCACGGATCGCCGAGCGGTCGGGGGTGAGCTGGACCCGCGCCGCGGGTCCGGTGGTCTTCACCTCGCGCGTCATCACCGCCCGGCCGCCCTTGCGCGCCACCGCGCGCAGCGTCCCCGGCGCGTACGGCACGCGCCACCAGACGTGGCTGACGTCGCCCTCCTTGCGCTTCGTGCCTAACGACGTGCCGTTCAGGAACAGCTCCACCTCGTCGCCCGCGTTGGTGTAGGCCCAGACGTCGATAGTGTCCCCCTGCTTCCAGTTCCAGTGCGGGAAGACGTGGAGCATCGGCCGCGCGCTCCACACGCTCTGGTACAGGAAGTACGGGTCCTTCTCGAATCCCGCGAGGTCGACGAGCCCGAAGTACGAGCTGCGCGCCGGCCACTGGTACGGCGTCGGCTCGCCGAGGTAGTCGATCCCCTGCCAGACGAACATCCCGGAGAGGAAGGGATGCGCCTCGAAGATCCGCAGCGACTCCTCGTGCAGCGAGCCCCACGACGCGCGGCGGTTGTCGTACGACGAGATGCGGTGGTTGGCGTTCGGCTTCTGGCCGTGGGTCGTGTCGTACGGGGTGAAGTAGACGGCGACGCTGTCCGAGGGCTGCTCGTAGAAGCCGCGCGAGTTGTACGCCGACATCGCCTCGGTGATGATGACCTTCTGCCCCGGGAACTGCGTCGGGAAATCGGCCCACTTCTCGTGGTGGTAGTTGTGGCCGAGCAGGTCGAGCGCGCCCGAGGTGAAGACGGGGTTCGCGCTGCTCCCGTTGTTGCTCGCCGAGGTGATGGGCCGCGTCGGGTCGAGCCGGCGCACGATTCCGGCCAGCTCGCGCGCGATCGGCGCCGCGGTGCTGTCGCCGTCGGTCCACTGCTCCATCACCTCGTTCCCGATGCTCCAGATGAAGACGCTCGGGTGGTTCCGGTCGCGGCGCACCATGTCGGCGATGTCGCGCTCGTGCCACTCGGGGAAGTCGAGGTGGTAGTCGAACTCGGTCTTCTGCTTCCGCCACATGTCGAACGCCTCGTCCATGACGACGAAGCCCATGCGGTCGGCGAGATCGAGGAGCTCGGGGGCGGGCGGGTTGTGCGAGGTGCGGATCGCGTTCGCCCCCATCGCCTGCATGAGCCGGAGCTGCCGCTCGAGCGCCCGCACGTTGACGGCCGCGCCCAACGCGCCGAGGTCGTGGTGCAGGCAGACGCCGCGGATCTTCACGTGCCTGCCGTTCAGGAAGAAGCCGCTGTCGGCGCGGAACTCGAAGCGGCGGATGCCTAACGGCGTGGCGTACTCGTCGCAGAGCCTTCCCCCGCACTCGACCCGCGAGACGACGCGGTACATCGCCGGCCGCTCGAGCGACCAGAGCGCCGGCTGCCGTACCACCAGCTCCTGCGCCACCTCGGCGATGGTGTCGCGCGGCAGCACGCGACTCACCGCCGCCGACGCGACCGTCCGCCCCGATGCGTCCTCGATGATCGTCCGCAGGACGACCGGCCGATCCCCCGGCGTCGCGTTGCGCAGCGTCGTGCGCACGCTGACGCGCGCCGAGCGCGCGCTCACCTCCGGCGTCGTGACGTACGTCCCCCACTGGTCGACGTGCACGCGGCCCGTGCTCACCAGGCGGACGTTGCGGTAGATCCCGGAGCCGGAGTACCAGCGCGAGTTCGGCTGCTTCGAGTCGTCCACCCGCACCGCGATGACGTTGGTCTGCGCACCGTAGCGGAGATACGGCGTCAGCTCGTAGCGGAAGGAGCTGTACCCGTAGGGCCGCTTGCCCAGGTAGTGCCCATTGATCCAGACTTCGCTGTCGCGATAGACGCCGTCGAACTCGACGAAGGTCAGGCGTGCGCTGTCCGACGCCGGCACCGTGAAGTGCTTGCGGTACCACCCCACCCCGCCGGGGAGCGCGCCGCCCCCGGCGCCGGCCGGATTGGTCTCGCTGAAGTCGCCCTCGATGCTCCAGTCGTGCGGCAGGTCCAGCGCTCGCCAGCGCGAGTCGTCGCGCGAGCTGTCCTGTCCCCCGCTCACGTCGCCGAGCTGGAACTTCCATCCCGCGTCGAAGTCGCGGGTGACACGCGATTGCGCCTGCGCCACACCCGACGCGGCGAGCAGAAGCGCGGCCGCGATTCCCAGACGCCCGACGCTTCGCACCGTCGGTCTCTTCATAGGTCCTCCTGACAGGATGAATGGAGTCATGGGTCGAGCCAGCGCACCCCGGAGCCGATCGCGCCGTCGGAGGAGCCGCCGAGCACCGTCGCGCCGCGGCCGGTGTCGCGCTCGTAGCGCCGCGCGATCGCGTCGACGATCTCGCGCGACCCGGCGCGCGCGAGCAGCGCGACCACGCCCCCGCTCCCCCCGCCGGTGATCTTCGCGCCGTAGAGACCCGCCGCGGGCCCCGCCGCGCGCACCAGCGCTACGAGATGATCGGTGCCGCTCGAGCCGAGCCCGCAGGCGCCGTAGCTCGCGTGCGACTGGTACATCAGCTCTCCGAGCAGCAGCCGGCGCTCCTCGTCGGGCGCGCTGGTCTCCGCCTCGAGGAGCGCGCGAAAGAGCCTCACGCGATGGTGCTCGTGAATCGGATGCGCCGTCGGCTGCCCGACGGCGTACGTGCGCGCCGGATCGACGCGCGTCACGCTGTCGCCGGTGTCGTGGTAGCGCTCGAGAAAGGCGGCGCCCTCCATGATTTCGGGCACCGCCTCACGGTAGCCGCCCTCCCACTCCGACGGCGTCACGTTCGCGAGATGGCCGCGCCACCGCGCTGCGGTCTCCGGCCCCGCGAGCTCCGTGAGGATGCGCCATCCCATGAACGCGCCGACGCGCACGCTCCCGTAGTCCGCGCCGCTCACCTCGTGCCTGATCCCGGAGTCGATCCCCCACAGCTCGAGCCCCGGCGGAAGCGCGACGTGGCCCTGGAGCTCGGCGGGCTGGCAGAGAAGCGCGAGCAGGCGATCCCGCCTGCCGCAGGCGGCTGTCATCTGGTCCATCACGCCGCACGGCGCGCCGACGACGAGGTTCTCGACGCGCTGGCAGAGCAGCGCGAGCTCGCGCCCGTCGAGCGTGACATCGTGCAGCGCGCACAGCGCCTGCATCGCCGCGACCTCGAGCGCGGCCGACGAGCTCACCCCCTTCGCCGGCGGGACCGTCGAGTCGACGAGCAGCCTCACACCGCGCGTGATCTGCATTCCCCGCTCGCGTCCGAGCACGACGAGCGCGCCGACGAGGTACGCCGCCCAGCGGCGACGCGGATCGGCGGCGAGCAGTGCGCGCGCGGCATCGTAGTCGACGGCCAAGCCGCCCGGCGCGAGCGCCGCGAGGGGCACCGTCACCTCCGTCTCGGCGCCGGCGTCGGGAACGGCGAGGGTGCGGACGGTGACGCGGTCCTCGTCGCTCGCCTGCGCGGCGACGATCGCGGCCGCGTCGAGCGGCAGCTCGAGCACGAGCGAGCCGGAGTAGTCGGCGATCCCTCCCATGAGATCGAGCCGCCCCGGCGCGCGCGCGACGGCGACCCGCTCGCCGGCGCGGAAGAACCCGGCGTGCGCGTCGAGGCGCGACGCGTCAACTCTCCACACGGGGCTCGTCATCGCGGTAGTGCACCGTGGGCTGCGCGCGCAGCTCCGCCGCCTTCTCCTCGGGAGCGGTGTCGCTGAGAAAGTTGCCTCCGCCGATCTCCGGACCGGCGAGATACTTCACGACATTCGGGCGGCGCAGCGGCGGCAGGAAGCCGACGAAGAAGTGGAAGTCGCGGTAGTCTCCCCCGTCGGTCGGCGCCTGGTGCAGCGTCATCACGTACGGGAAGGGCTGCCGCCAGAGGTTGTCGTAGCGGACGGCCACGTCCTTGAGTGCGCGCGCCAGCGCTTCCGCTTCTGCGTCGGAGAGCGCGAAGACGTGCGGCACGCTCCGCTTCGGCGCGACGTACACCTCGTAGGCATAGCGCGCGAAGTACGGCACGAAGGCGATCACGTGCTCGTCCTCGTGGAGGACGCGCCGCCCGTCACAGCGCTCGGCGTCGATGATGTCGGCGAAGAGGGCGCGCCCCCGCTCGCGCGCGTACCGCCGCTGCGCGTCCAGCTCCACGTCGAAGGTCTTCCAGGTGAAGTTCGTCGCGTAGACCTGCCCGTGCGGATGCGGATTGGAGACGCCGACGACCTCGCCCTTGTTCTCGAAAACGAGCACCTGCTTCACCTCGGACCGCGCGCCGAGGTCGCGCGTCTCGCGCCGCCACGCGTCGACGACCGCGGCGACGTCGGGCGCCTGCATCCTCGCCAGCGTCAGGTCGTGCCGCGGCGAATAGCAGATCACCCGTGAGATGCCCTCCGCGCGACGCGAGATGTACGGCGCGGGAGGAATCTCCGACGCCGCCGGCGCGTCGGGGGCCACGCAGGGATGGTCGTTGTCGAAGACGAACACCCCGCGATAGTCCGGATTCACGAAGCCGCTGCTGCGCACGTTGCGCGGACACAGGTAGCATTGCGGATCGTATGTGGCGACGCGATCCTCCGCCGCGCTCACCGTCTGGCCGAGCCATGGCCGCGCCTGGCGATGCGCGGCGACGATCACCCACTCCTCGCGCAGCGGGTGCCATCGCTCCTCCCACGTGCCGCGCGCCGCGTCGCTCATCCGCCGGCACCGGTCGCGTGAAGCATCACGACGCGCTCGTCGGCCTCGCGGCGATCGAGCGTCGCCGCGACGCGCCCGGCGCGCATCACGACGATGCGGTCGCTCAGGTCGAGCACCTCCGGGAGCTCCGAGGAGATGAGCAGGATCGCGACCCCGTCGCGCGCCAGCGCGCGTACCAGCTCGCATATCTCCGCCTTCGCGCCGACGTCCACGCCGTGCGTCGGCTCGTCGAGGATGAGCAGCTTCGGGCGAGTGGCGAGCCAGCGCGCGAGCACCGTCTTCTGCTGGTTTCCCCCGGAGAGCGCGCGCACCGGCGTCTCGATGTCGGGCGTCCGCACGCGCAGCTGCTCCACCCACTCTCGCACGAAGCTTCGCTCGCGCGAGCGCGCGACGATGCCGGCACGCGCCAGCGACGGGAGCCGGACCATCGTCACGTTCCAGCGCACCGGCTTCTCGAGGAAGAGCGCGAGCGCCTTGCGATCCTCGGGCACCATCGCGATTCCGGCGGCGATCGCGTCGGCGGGGGAGCGGAATCGCACCTGTCGTCCGTCGAGGAGGATTTCCCCCGCGTCGAAGGGCGCCGCGCCGAACACCGCGCGCGCCACCTCGGAGCGGCCGGCGCCGACGAGCCCCGCGAGCCCGACGATCTCGCCGCGGCGCACCGTGAGGCTCACGTCGTCGAGCGCGACGCCCGCGCCATCGGCCGCGCTCGCGCGGCAGGTCAGGCCGCGCACCTCGAGCATCGTCTCGCCGTCAGGGCGCGACTCGTGGCGCGCCGCCGCGGCGAGCTCGCGACCGACCATCAGCGCGACGACCGCCGCGGGAGTCGTCGCCGCGGTCTCGAGCGTTCCCACGTATGTACCGTCGCGGAACACCGTCACCCGATCGGAGATCGCGAACACCTCCGCCATCCGGTGCGACACGTAGAGCACCGCCACTCCTCGCGCGCACAGCCGGCGCACGAGCTCGTGAAGTCGCCGCGTCTCGTGCTCGGTGAGCGAGGAGGACGGCTCGTCCATCACGAGCAGCCTCGCCCCGGTGGAGAGGGCGCGTGCGATCTCGACGAGCTGCTGCTGCGAGAGGGCGAGATCGCGGACGAGCGTGTCCGGATCGACGTCGAGCCCCACGTCCGCGAGCAGCGCCCGCGCCCGTGCGCCCATCGCGCGCCGGTCCACCCACCCGGCGCGCGCCGGCATGCGTCCCATGAACAGGTTCTCGGCGACGCTGAGCGTGGGAAGGGTGGCGAGCTCCTGATGGATCACCGCGATCCCCGCTCCCTGCGACTCGGCGGGAGAGTGGAAGTCCACCTCCCGTCCGTCCACGACGATCGAGCCCGCGTCGCGCCTGACCGCACCGGCGAGGATGCCGATCAGCGTGCTCTTCCCGGCGCCGTTCTCCCCGACGAGCGCGTGCACCTCGCCGGCGCGCAGCTCGAGCGCGACGCCGCGCAGGGCGTGCACGCCGCCGAAGCGCTTGTGCAGCTCGCGCACCTCGAGGAGCGGCGCAGCGATCATCGCGCGCTTCTGAACTTCGCCGCGTTCTCCTTCGTGATCACCTCGGCGCGCGTCAGCAGTCGTCCGTAGGCGGGAAGCTGGCCGGCGACGAGATAGTTGTAGAGCCGGATCACCGGATCGTGCCCCTGCGCGTCGGGATCCTGGCCGATGGTCGCGTCGATGACGCCCTTGTCGACGTAGTCCATGGTCTCGTCCACCGCGTCGAAGGTGACGAGGTGCACCTTCCCCGCCTTCCCCGCCTCCTCCACCGCGCGCGCCGCGCCGAACGGGGAGCCGGCGATGGCGATGATCCCGCCGAGGTCGGCGTGCGCGGTCATGAAGTCCTTCGCTTCCTGGTACGCGGTCTCCGCCTTGTCCTGGTTCTCGACGCGGCCGACGACGGTCGCCTGCGGACATCCCGCGTGGAGCGCGTCCTCGAAGCCCTTCACGCGCGCCTGGTGCGCCTCCACGGCGAAGAAGCCGGTGATGATCCCGACCTTCCCCGACGGTCCGACGAGGCGGCACATCAGCTCCCCCGCCGCCTTCCCCTGCGCGTAGCTGTCGGCGCCGACGAAGAAGAGCCGGTCGTTAGGCGTGTCGGTCTCCGAGTTGTACGTCGCGACCGGGATTCCGGCGGCCACCGCTCGGTCGATGTACGCGGCGACCCCCGCGTCCCCGGCGATCGTCGCGATCGCGTCGTACTGCTTGGCGACGGCGCCGTCGATCGCGCGCCCGAACACCTCGGCGGTGTGCAGCTCGCCGGGGACGATCCAGTCGACGGTGACGTTGCGGCCGGCGAGCTCGCTCGCGGCGCGCTGCACCCCGCCGCGCACGGGGATCCAGAAGGGGCTGCTCTCGAGGCCGAGCACCGCGATGCGCAGCGGCTTCGCGGGCCGCTGGTCGACGGGACGCACCGTCCCCTCGTCGGGCACGCTCCCCGCCGACGCGAACGCGGGCGCGCCTCTGGGTCGTCCCGCGTCATGCCCCGGCGCCGAGGTGCTGCACGCGGCGGTGGCGACGAGCATCATCGTGAGCGCGGAAGCGCGGAGGCGTCGAGCGTCAGGCATCGTCTTCAGAGGAAGTTGGAGGAGATGTCGCGCGAGTCAGCGTCGCCGGCGGTCGAGCCCGACCGCGAGGAGGATGACGACGCCGATGATCATCGTCTGGAAGTGCAGCGGCATGCCGAGCAGGACGAATGCGTTGCGCACCACCGCCATGATCGCCGCGCCGACGAGGGTGCCGAGGACGCTCCCCTCGCCTCCGACGAGGCTCGTCCCGCCGATCACGGCGGCGGCGATGACGTCGAGCTCGACGCCCTGTCCGAGATTGGTGGACGCGGTGGAGAGGAGCCCGGTGCTGACGATGCCGGCGAGCGCGCTCAATCCCCCGGCGACGACGTAGGTGAAGCACTGCACGCGTCCGACGTCGATCCCCGAGAGCCGCGCCGCGCGCAGGTTGCTGCCGACGGCGTAGATCTGCCGGCCGAGCACCGTGCTCGCGAGGAACACCGCGGCGACGGCGACGATCGCGAGCATGAGGATCACCGGCATCGGCACCGGTCCGACGTAGCCGGCGCCGAGGAAGCCGACGCCCGGGTCGCGCATCGGGACGTTGCTGGCGACCCCCGCAGGACCGGTGGCGAGGAGGAACGCCAGCCCGCGTCCGACGCTGAGCGTACCGAGCGTCGCGATGAAGGGGACGATGCGCGCGCGCGTGACGAGCAGCCCGTTGACGAGCCCGAACGCGAGCCCGGCGAGCAGCCCGACGAGCGCCGCCAGCCACGGGTTCACCCCTTCGTAGGTCATGAGCCGCGCCGTGAGCACCGCCCCCACGGCGAGCACCGATCCGACGGAGAGGTCGAGCCCCCCGGCGACGAGCACCATGGTCGTCCCGACCGCCATGATGCCGATGGTGCTCATCCCCTGCAGGACGTTGAAGACGTTGCGCAGAGTGAGGAAGTACGGGCTCGCGAAGGAGAGCGCGACGCAGAGGGCGACGAGCGCCGCGAGCACCCCGGCTTCGCGGGCGGCGAAGAGCTGGCGGAGCGCGGGGTGGAGGGTCGGCGGGGCGCGGTGGATCGGGGCGGGAGGAGTGAGCTCGCGGTGCGCCATGGATCGGTTATGCACCGGAGCGGAGGGGTGGCGCAAGGTTGCGGGGCGATTTTCGGAGCTCGTGCCGGCGAAGCTGATTTTCGGCGCGGGCTGGCATCGACAGGGGGAGCTGCAAGCCGCGCTTCTATCGGGTCGTCGCGTGAGTCTCAACGGGCGGGGCGAGCTTCAATCGGCCGGGGACCCCTAACGGTTTGAACGACAATCAAACGGATCGACAGGGATTTTCCTCGGATACTGCGCTGTGGCGTCTTTCACCAGACGGCATTGCCGTATCCGTGAAAATCCGTGCAGATTGCAGTCCCACTGTTGGAGCTGGACGGACCACGAGTCTCGTCCCGCCGAGAGTGCCTAACGCTCGCTCAGGGCCTCGCGGTCGCGCCCCGCTCCAGCTCCCGCAGCACCTCGCCGAGCCTCCGCATCTCCTCGCCGTAAGTCGCCCAGTCGTCGGCGCGCTGCGCGGCTCGCGCGCGGTCGTAGTGCTCGCGCGCCTGGCGGACGAGCGACGCGCTTTCGCCAGTGACGGGCGTCTCCGGCAGCCGGAGCGCCGGCGGCGCCGTCGCCGTGCCCTCGTCGTACAGCCCCGAGAGCGCGGCATCGAGCGACTCGCCCATCGACACGCGACCCTCGTGCACCGCGACGACGCGCTTCAGCTCGGGGATCCTTCCGCCTTGTGCGCGGAGATAGAGCGGCTGCACATAGATCAGCGAGCCCTCCACCGGGAGCACGAGCAGCTCGCCGCGCAGGACCTCGGAGCCGCGCTGGTCCCAGAGCGTCACCTGGCGCGAGACCTCGGTGTCCTGGTTGATGCGGTTGACGACCTGATTCGGGCCGAACACCAGTCGCTGGCGCGGGAAGCGGTAGACAGCGAGCTCGCCGTAGTGCGCGCCGTCGTTCCGGGCGACCATCCACGCCGCGAGGTTGTCCTTCTGCCTCGGCGTGAAGGGACGCATGAGGATGAACTCCGGATCCCGCTCGCCGGGGAGACGCATCACCATGTGCCGCAGGAACGCCTCCCCCTCGCCGCGCCGCGGATCGCCGATCGGCGACGTCGTCCCCGCGCCGCCGGGGATCTGCCATTCGTCCTCGCGGTGATAGAAGGTCTCCGGGTTCACCATGTGGTACGTCGCGTAGAGCTGCGTCTGCAGGCGGAAGAGATCCTCCGGGTAGCGCACGTGCGCGCGGATGTCTGTGGGCATCGACGCGAAGGGCTTCAGCAGTCCCGGATACATCCGGTCGATCGTGCGCACGATCGGGTCGCGATCGTCCACGCGATAGGCGGTGACGCTCCCGTCGTACGCGTCGATGACGACCTTCACGCTGTTGCGCATGTAGTTGACGCCGCCGCTCACGCCGCGCGCATACGGGTAGTGGTCGGTCGCGGTGTACGCGTCGAGTAGCCATGACAGCTTGCCGTCCTCGCGGATGACGAGGTACGGATCGCGGTCGAAGAGCATGAATGGCAGCGCGCGCCGAGCGCGCTCGCGGACGTCACGGTAGTAGAGGATGCGCGTCGCGCTGGTGAGGTCGCGCGAGAGGAGGATGTTGAGCGACCCGAACCTGACGGCGAAGAGCAGCCGGCGGAGGAAGGAGCTCACCGGCACTCCGCCGCGCCCGTCGTACTGCGAGTAGACCGCCGCGTCCCCCTCCCCCGAGGGGAAATCGAACTCGCGCTGCTTGCTCGGCGCGAGCACGAAGTCGTTCGAGAGCTCGCCGTAGTAGATCTGCGGCCGAGTGACGCGAACGTCCACGCTCGACGCCGGCGGCAGGTCCTTGATGAAGAGCACCGGCAGCCCCTCGGCCGTCACCGCGTTCGAGGGACCGAGGGCCAGCCCCATCCCGTGCGTGTAGGTGAGGTGCTCGTTGATGAAGCCGCGCGTCGGCAGCGAGCGCGTGTCGAGCTCGCGCGGCGAGAGCAGCACCTGTCGCAGCTGTCCGCCAAGCCGGTAGCGGTCGTCGTCGACGGAGACGAAGTCGTAGTAGGTGCGGATCGACTGGATCTGCCCGAAGGTCTGGAGCAGCGGCTCGCGATCCCAGAGTCGAACGTTGTCGATGGTGGCGCGGTTGCGCGCGACGAGCTCCGCGGTGAGCGGCGTCGCCGTCCCCAGCTCCGCCGGCTCGACGCCGTCGATCCCCCACGCCTGACGCGTGGCGCGGATGTGGTCGACGATCTGCGGCGTCTCGCGATCGAGCTCGTTGGGCTGCACGGCGAGCCGCTGCACGAGCGCGGGCACCGCCGCGGCGAGGACCGCGATCACCAGGTACCCCACGACGACGCGCGCCGCCGTCGCGACCAGCCGCTCGCGCGTCGCGCCCCAGACGATCAGCACCCCGCCGACGAGCGCGGCGACGCTGAGCACGTGGAGCGCCGGGATGCGCACGTGCAGGTCCACGTAGCTCGCGCCGGTGAGCGGGAGATGCTCGCCGAAGAGGAGCGCGGGGATGCCGACGAAGTGGATGCGGAGGGCGATGACGACGAGGAGGAGTGCGGCGAGCGCGGCGAGCTGTGCGTCACCGCGGGGACCGAGCACCGGCCGCCACCTGTTGCGTCGCCCGGGCGGCCGGCTGAGGTGGAAGGGGAGCGCGGCGAGCATGGCGAGCACGATGAGCCAGATCGCCGCGCCAGTCGCCAGCTCGAGGACGGGGAGGGTGAAGACGTAGTACCCGACGTCGCGCCCGAACACCGGGTCGGGGACGTAGAAGGGGGTGCGATACCAGAACTGGAGGATCGTGCGCCACTGCGCGGCGATGGAGAGGGCGAAGACGAGGGCGACGAGGAGTGCCGTGAGCGCGCTGAGGAGACGGACGGCGCGATTGAGGGCGGAGTGTGCGGCGTCGGTGATGCCGGCGCGGGCGGAGAAGTCGCCGAAGCGGGTCGCGAGTGCCTGGGTCGTCGAACCACCGGCGGCGATGCGCGCGCTGGCGTAGAGGACGGCGAAGGTGAGGAGCCCTGCCGGGAGGCCGAGCGCCCACTGGGCGACGATCTTTGTGAAGAAGACGCGCTCGAAGCCGATCTCGCGGTACCAGAGCCAGTCGGCGAGGCGAGTGGCGACGGTGGGGAGGAGGAGGAAGAGCGCGAGGAGGACGAGGAGCGCGGCGACGAGGCCCCGGAAGCGGCGGGGGTGGATCTCGAGGGAGCGGGAGCCTAACGGCGGGAGGGGACGGATCCCGGCGGCGCGGAGGCCGCGGATGATGGGGTCGTCGTCGGGGGGGAGGGGGTCGGGCATCCGGGACCTCGCTGGAATGGGCGCGGAGGGGGGAAGGTCCGCGACACACGATCAATGTGTGGGCTGGGAGGCGGCGAGAACAGGCGGAAATCGGGGACTGCCTCGCGAGGGTGTGTGATGGACTTCCCGCGAGCGACGCGTATCATCATGCCGATGACGACCCTGACTACCCGCGCCGGCCTCGCGCTGCTCCTCGCCCTGACGCCGGTCGCCCGCCTCACGGCGCAGCACGCACCCGCCTCCTTCGCGCGCGTCGACTCCGCGCTGCTCGACGAGCTCCGGCGGATGAACACTCCCGGCGCGGCGATCGCGATCGTTTCGGGCGACAGCGTCGTCTACGCGCGCGGCTTCGGCCGGACGAGTGCGGACGGTCAGACGCCGGTGACGCCCGGGACCGAGTTCCGCATCGCCTCAGTGACGAAGGTCTTCACCGCCGCGATGCTCGTCGCGCTCGCCGAGTCCGGCCGTCTCGATCTCGACGCCCCGTTAGGCGACCGGCTCGGCGCGCTCCCCGACTCGCTGCGCGCCATCACCCCGCACCAGCTTCTCAGCCACACCGCGGGCCTCATCATGGCGCCGGTGGCGGCGGCCCCGGCCGACTCCGACGTCGACCTCGCCGCGGCGATGCCGAGGGTGATGCCGCGCGCCGCCTTCGCGCAGCGGGGAGAGATCTTCTCCTACTCCAACCTCGGCTACCAGCTCGCCGGCCGGATGATCGAAGTCGCGGGCGGGCAGCCCTACGCCGATCAGGTGCGGAGCACCATCCTCGCCCCCCTCGGCATGGAGGGGACGACCTTCGACTCCGCGACCGCGGCGAGGATCGGACTGGCGAGCGGCACCGCCGGCCCGCCGACGCCGGCGACGGTCGGCTGGGGTCCGACGACCTGGCCCTTCGCCGGGCTGTACTCCAACGTGCTCGATCTGTCGCGCTTCGCGATCGCGTTCATGAATGGAGGGAAGTACAAGGGAAAGCAGGTGCTGTCGCCCTCCGCGATCGCGCGCATCTCACGTCCCGTCGCGCCCTTCAGCAGCGGAGAGGGCGACTACGGATACGGCGTCCGCGTCTACCGCCACCGCGGCGTCGACGTCGTCGAGCACGGAGGATTCGGGCAGAATGGGTATCGAAGCCTCCTCTACATGGTCCCTTCGCGGCGGGTGGCGGTGATCGTGCTCGCGAACCGCGCGGGGAGGCGGCCGTACGCGGTCGCGGATGCGGCGCTGGAGGCGGTGCTGCCTAACGCGCTCGAGCCGGTCGCGGCGTCGCCGGCGGAAGTGGCGATGGACTCATCGGAGATGGCGCGCTACGTCGGGCGGTACGCGGCCGGGATGGTGGTCGAGGTCAGCGTGGATGGCGGCGTGCTGACGCTGCACCAGGGGATGGTGGCGATGCCGATCCGGAAGATGGCGGACGGGCGGTTCGTGGCGCAGACGGAGGAGGGGGGAGCGTGGGTGGCGTTCGTGGCGGCGGGTGATGGGAGGGTGAAGTACCTGCACACGAACATGCGGGCGTTTCGGAGGCTGTGAGGGGTCCTACTTCCCCGCCCCGCGCCGATCGACTTCCCAGAGCGGCGGCAGCTCGTCCACGAGCCGATCGATCGCCGCCGGCC
>DASVXU010000150.1:0-19347 GCA_036392515.1 Gemmatimonadaceae bacterium
ACTTCGGGTGCTCGATGTCGCTGACGTCGATCACCTGCAGCGTGCCGTACATCCGGCTCGCCGACGCATCCTTGGCGCCCTTCACCGAGCCGTTGAGGTAGACCTCGTCGCCGATGAAGACGTACTTGCCGTCGCGCTGCCGCCACGCGGTGTGCGTGCCGCGCGCGAAGCCGGGGCCGGAGACGTCCTCGACCTCCTTGTAGAGCGAATCGAGGTCGTACTTGAACTGCGAGACGAGCACCGGCTTCGTCGGCGTCCCGCCCCACTTGCCGTTGCCGATGTCGAGGATGATCAGCCCGTCGTTCCAGTAGCTCGCGTAGAGGAGCCCGTCCACGATGTCGAGGTCGTGGACGTAGCGCGCGGCGTCGGGGCGGTCGGTCTTCCACGAGCCGGCGCGCTTCGGGTGCGCGGGGTCGTCGAGGTTGACGATGTCGATCGCGCCCGTGCCGTCGTTCGTGGCGAAGACGTAGCGGCCGAACTTCGCGGTCTCGTACAGGTAGACCGAGTGCACGCCGCCGGTGAGCCCCTCGGTGAAGTCGGCGACCTGCTTCGGGTGCAAGGGATCGTGCGTGTCGGCGATGACGATGCCGTTCCTGCGATCGGCGGCGCCCTCGCGCGTCAGCACCATCCAGTTCCCGTCCGCCGTCGTCTGCATGTCGTTCACGAGGCGGGTGTTCACGACGATCGAGTCGGCGACGCGCGGGCTCGCGGGGTTGCTGATGTCGATCGAGTAGACGCGGTCGCCGCCGCCATGCGTGCCGAGGTACGCGACCTTGCCGTCAGGATGGATCCACACCTCCGACGTGGGGAACGCGGTGCGCGGCAGCCGGCCGACGACGCTCACCGGGCGGCGGACGTCGCGCTCGGTCACGTGGACGACGGTACTCGCCGAGCGCGTGCCGCCGACCGCGGTGACGACGTAGTCACCCGGCCGGTACGCGACGAAGGATCCCTCGGCGTCGATCTGGCCGTCGCCGGGAGAGAAGGTCCATGTCGGCGTGATGCCGCTGACCGCGCGCCCCGACGCGTCCGTCGCCCTGACGGCGAACTTCACGACGTCACCCTGCCTGACGCTCGGCGCCGACGGTGAGATCGCGAGCGAGCGCAGCGGCGCGACGACGGTGACGGGCACCGTGGTGGTGGCGCTCCCCGCGGTCGCCGTGAGGACAGCCTTTCCCGGAGCGACCGCGGTGACGAAGCCGTTCGCGTCGACGCGCGCCGCGGCCGGCATCCCCGAGCTCCACTTCACCGCGGTCGGCGAGCGGTCGCCGGCCTTCGAGAAGGGGACGGCGGTGAGCTGATAGCTCTGGCCGGCGACGAGCTTGAGCTGACGGACCGGCACCTCGACGCGCGTGGCAGCGCCGGGAACCGTGCGGATCTCGACGACCTCGATCTTCGGCGCGCTCCCCGGCACCATCGCGGTGATCGTCACGATGGGCTTCCCGACCGAGCTCGCGACGAGCATCCCCGTCGAGTCGATCGCCGCCTCTCCCCATCCGCTGCGCAGCGTGTAGCGGATCGTGGCGTCAGGCACCGGCTTCCCCTGCGCATCGAGCGCGCGAGCGGTGAGCCGCACCGAGTCCCCCGCCGTGATCTCGCGTGGCCGCGGCGACACCTCGATCCGTTCCACGGGTGAGGGAGGCAGCGCCGTCCCCTGCTGAGGGGCGAGCTGGAGGGACGCGAGGAGAAGCGCGGAGAGAGGAGTCAGCATGTGGTCTGGCGTTGGGGGAACCGGAAAGATCTGCCCGGTGCGGGGACAGGGCAACTGCCATGTGGCAGGAGGCTAGTGTCATGACTTCTAAGGCACGAGGCACGGGGCAGAACTACAACTTGACAGGTGGCCGGTCTGCCACGTGGCCGGTCTGCCACCTGCCTCCTACCTCGGAAGTGATGACACTAGCCTCGTGTCACATGGCGCCAACACTAGCCTCGTGTCACATGGCGTCAACACTAGCCTCGTGCCTCATGGCCTTATTGGCACGCGCGGATCACGACCTTCGGCTCACCCGCCTCGGGGTACAGCTTCCGCGCCGCCTTCGCGTGCGACGTCGCGTTCTTGCAGCTGCCGCGCGCGAGATAGGCCTGCGCGAGGCGCAGGTGGATGCGGTAGCTGCCGGGGTCGTACGCGGATGCCTGCTCGAGCACCGTGCGGCGTGTCGTGCCGTTGAAGAGCTCCATCGCCAGGAGCTGCGTCGTGCTGCGCGCGATCGCGATCCCGCCGAGGACGACGATCGCGACCACCACGGCCACGCGTCGCTCGCCGGCGAGCTCGATCGCGAAGCGCTCGCGGCCGGCGCGCGAGAGGGCGCCGAGCAGCGACCAGGCGATCAGCGCCGGAAGCGGAAGCAGCAGCACCGCGTCGAAGGTCCCGACCACGAGCAGCACGACGAGCGTCCCCACCAGCGCGACCGCGGTCAGCCGCTCCTCCTCGTTCGTCGCCACGAGCCCGCGCAGTCCGTCGGCGAGCAGCGAGACCATCGCGAGCAGCAGCACCGCGAAGGCGACGAAGCCGCGCTCCGACAGGAAGGTCATCCAGTCGCTGCTCGGCCACGGGTTCGCCGTCATCCCGTTGTCGGCGAGCGAGGGATCGTTGCGCGACGCGAATTTCGGGTAGACCATCGCCCAGTTCCCCGGTCCGACGCCGAGCAGGGGATGGTGCGACGACATCCGCAGCGTGTTCGAGTACTGGACGAGACGTCCCGCCCCGCTCCCCTCCTTGTAGTTCACGACGCTCTTCGCCGTGTCGAGATACGGCGAGTCGCTCTTCCAGTCGAGCGTGTTCGGGAGGACGAGCGCCGC
Organism: Gemmatimonadaceae bacterium; assembly: GCA_036392515.1. Taxonomy (GTDB): domain Bacteria; phylum Gemmatimonadota; class Gemmatimonadetes; order Gemmatimonadales; family Gemmatimonadaceae; genus JABFXC01. The sequence goes on from DASVXU010000150.1 coordinate 2,800, forward strand.
GACGGCACCGAGCCCGAACGAGAAAGGGAGCATCCATGTCCGGCGCCACCGCACCGCGCCCGACGACCGCCGCAGCACGGCGTAGCCTAACGGCAGGAGCACCACCGTACAGGCGATGAGGGCGAGCCACGCCGCGCGGCTGCGCGAGAGGATCAGCGCCGCCGCGACGATTCCCAGCCCCACGCACCAGCCCATCCACCGCCGCCGCGTCCGCGCGCCGAGCGCGGCGTAGACGATCGCGGGCATCGCGATCACGGCGAGGTGCGCCATGAAGTTGCGGTTGCCGAAGGTGCCGCCGGGCGCGCGGTTGAGGCTGAAGTACTCGGTCCGCACCCCGTAGGCCTGCAGGAGCGAGGTCGCCGCGCCGACCACCGCCGTCACCGCGAGCGTCGCGACGAGCGGGCGCGTCAGCCCGGCGCGCGAGACGGCGCGCGCCGCCCAGAAGCACGCCGCCCCGGAGAGCGAGACCATCACCGCGCGCTCCGCCGCCCACCAGTTCGTCGAGAAGAGCGCGGCGAGAGCGCCGAGGGTGAGGAAGACCGCGAGGAACTGGTCCACCCGCGCCAGCGGAAGCCGCCGCGCACGGGCGAGGAGGGCGAGGGTCGCCAGGAGCGCCGTGACGTGCAGGACCAGCTCCTTCGGAACGAAGAAGCGGTCGAGGTCGAACTGCTTCCAGGGGGTGGCGACGAGGACGACGGCGATCGCCCCCAGCTGGAGGATGCGCAGCGCCAGCCGCGCGCCCATCGTGGGCCGCGGGGTATCGGAGGACTCGGGACGACCGCGGTCGCGGAATCGGGGCACGCAATATCATACTAGGAGGTCAGTCACCGTTGCACGTCCCGACCACCCGTCCCCGACCCGTGGCCACATCCGCTCCTCCCGGCGTTCCCCTCCTCTCGCGCATCCTCAACCGTGGCTCGCAGGGGCGCGACGAGCTCCTCGCGGGGCCGATCCGCGGCGAGCTGCTCGGCCCGGACCTGCTCGCGGCGCGGGCCCGCGAGCTGGCGCGCTCGCAGCGCGTCGTCGAGCCGCGACGGCGGAGACGGCGCAGCACGCCGCTCCTCGCCCGGCTCAACGAGTCGCGCGCCGTGCTCGCCGCCGCGCACGAGCGCCTGACGAAGGCGTCGGACGCGGACATCGACGTCGGGCCGGCGGGTGACTGGCTGCTCGACAACTTCCACGTCGTGCAGGAGCACATCCGCGAGGTCCGCGAGAGCCTCCCGGGCGGCTACTACCGCGAGCTGCCCGAGCTCGCCGCCGGCACTCTCGCCGGCTACCCGCGCGTCTACGAGCTCGCGATCACCCTGATCGCGCACACCGAGGCGCGCGTCGACCTCGAGAACGTCCAGCTCTTCGTCGCCGCCTTCCAGGAGCGCTCGACGCTCTCGATCGGCGAGCTGTGGGCGATCCCGGCGATGCTGCGCATGGGGCTCATCGAGAGCGTGCGGCGCATGGCGCTGCGCACCGTGCAGCGGCTGGACGAGGTCGAATCGGCGGACCGCTGGGCGGCCCGCCTCGTGTCCGCGGCGCGGGAGTCGCCGCACGCGGGGGGCAACGCGCTCGACGACTTCGTCCGCGACACCCCGCCACTCTCGCCGCAGTTCGTCGCGCGGCTGCTGCACCAGCTCCGCCTCGCGAAGGAGTCCTTCCCTCCCCTGCTCTGGTTCGAGCAGTGGATCGCCGAAGAGGGACCGACGTCGGAGGAGGCGGCCTCGCGCTCCACCGAGCGGCTCGCGCTGACGCAGGTGATGACGGCGAACAGCATCACCAGCCTCCGTGCCGTCGGCCGGATGGACTGGCGTGCCTTCGTCGAGCGGCAGAGCGCGATGGAGCAGGTGCTCCGCGACGACCCGGCGGAGTACTACTCGCGAATGACCTTCCAGACGCGCGACCACTACCGCCACGTGGTCGAGCGCGTCGCGAAGCGGACGAAGCGCCGCGAGCAGGACGTCGCGCGCGCGGCGGTCGAGCTGGCGCGCGCCGCACGCCAGATGGCGCCGGCGGACGAGCGGCGCGGGCACGTCGGCTACTACCTCATCGACGCGGGACGCCGCGAGCTGGAGCGGATCGCCGGCTACGAGCCGACCTTCGGCGAGAAAGTGCACCGGGCGGTGCTCCGCCACCCGAACGTCGTCTTCGTCGGCGGGATCGTCGCGGTGACGACGGTGGCGCTGCTCGCCGTGCTCGCCCTCGCCGGACCGTGGGCGCGGACGGTGGTGTCGGTGCTGCTCGCCTTCGCCTTCCTCCCCGCCGTGGACATGGCGGTGACGGTGGTCAACCAGCTCGTGTCGGCGTTCCTTCCGCCGCGCGTGCTGCCGAAGCTGGAGCTCCACGAGCACGGCGTCCCCGAGAACCTCCGTACGGCGGTCGTGATCCCGACGCTCTTCGGCTCGGTGGAAGCGGTGCGCGAGGCGCTCGATACGATCGAGGTGCAGTTCCTGGCGAACCGCGAGCCGAACCTCCACTTCGCGATCCTCAGCGACTTCACCGACTACAGGGAGCAGACGCGCGATACCGACGGCGCGATCGTCGCCGCCGCGGTCGCGGGGGTGAAGGCGCTCAACGCGCGCTACGCCCCCGGGGAGGAGGCGGCGTTCTACCTCTTCCACCGCCCGCGGCTCTGGAACGAGAAGCAGGGCGTGTGGATGGGGTGGGAGCGGAAGCGCGGCAAGCTCGCCGAGTTCAACCGGTTCCTGCGCGCCACCGGCCCCGCGAGCGAGTTCCGTCATGTCGACGACGAAGGGACGGGCGGCCCCGCCTTCACGACCGTCGTCGGCGACGTCGACACGATCCGCAAGAGCAGGTACGTCATCACCCTCGACAGCGACACCGTCCTCCCCCCCGACGCGGCGCCGCTGCTCATCGGGACGATCGCGCATCCGCTCAACCGCGCGGTCTACGATCCGGCGTTAGGCAGGGTGACGCAGGGCTACGGGATCCTCCAGCCGCGCGTCGGCGTCGCGCTGCCGAGCGCGCACCGCTCGCACTTCGCGGCGATCCACTCCGGCCATCCCGGCGTGGATCCGTACACCACCGCGGTCTCCGACGTCTACCAGGACCTCTACGGCGAGGGGAGCTTCACCGGCAAGGGGATCTACGACGTGGACGCCTTCGAGCTGGCGACCCACGGGCGCTTCCCGGAGAACACCCTCCTCTCGCACGACCTGATCGAGGGCAATTACGCGCGCGCCGGGCTGGCGACGGACATCGAGGTGTACGACGACTATCCGACGCGCTACCTCACCTTCACGCGCCGCAAGCACCGCTGGATCCGCGGCGACTGGCAGCTCCTCGACTGGCTGACGCCGAAGATCCCGGGGCCTAACGGTCCCGAGCCGAACCGGCTCTCCCTCCTCTCGCGCTGGAAGATCCTCGACAACCTGCGGCGCAGCCTGAACGAGATCGCCCAGCTCCTGCTCTTCGTCGCGGGGTGGACGCTCTTCCCCGGCTCGCCGGCGCGCTGGACGCTGATCGCGCTCGGCGCGGTCGCGGCGCCGTGGGTGATGTCGGCGCTGCTGGCGATCCTCCGCCCGCCCTTCGACAAGAGCTGGCGCGCGTACTACGCCGCGGTCGGGCGCGACCTCGTCACCAGCGGGCAGCAGCTCTTCCTCGCGGTGACCTTCCTCCCACATCAGGCGTACGTCAGCGCGGACGCGATCGTCCGCACGCTCTGGCGGCTCTACGTCTCGCGGAGGAACCTCCTCGAGTGGCAGACCGCATCGCAGGTCGAGCGGATGAGCGCGTCGAACCAGGGCGACATCTGGCGGAAGATGTGGCCGGCGGTGGCGATCGCGCTCGTGGTATTCCTGCTCGTCGGGCTCACCGCGGCGCGCGGCTACATCCTCGCCGACGCCTTCGGGCCGGTGGCCGGCGCGCAGCGCCTGCTCCTCGGGATCGCCGCGTCGGCGACGCCCTTCGTCCTCCTCTGGGGCTTCTCCCCCGCCGTCGCCCGCGCGCTCAGCGCCCCCGCGATCCGCCGCGAGACGAAGCTCTCGCCCAACGCGCAGGCGGAGTCGATGCGCTACGCGCTCCTCCACTGGCACTTCTTCGACACCTTCGTCACCGAGGAGTCGAACTGGCTCGCCCCCGACAACTTCCAGGAGGACCCGAGCCCCGTCGTCGCGCTGCGCAGCTCCCCGACCAACATCGGGCTCCAGCTCATGGCGATCGCCAGCGCGGCGGAGCTGGGGTTCATCTCGATCGAGGAGATGACGCGCCGCCTCGAGCTCGCCTTCCGCTCGATGGAGCGGATGCGGCGCCACCGCGGCCACTTCTACAACTGGTACGACCTCCGCGACCTCCGCGTCCTCGAGCCGGGCTACATCTCGACCGTCGACAGCGGCAACCTCGCCGGGCACCTCATCGCGCTCCGCCAGTCGTGCCTGCACATCGCCGACCGGCCGATCTCGAGCGCGCGCGTCTGGCGCTCGATCGCCGCGGCGCTGCACATCGCGCACGACCGCCTCACCGCGCTCGCCACGAGCGGCGCCGCCGACAACCCGCTCAGCTTCGGCGCGATCGCCGACGCGGCGCAGCTCGTCCGCCAGGCGCGCAAGGCGTTCGCCGCCGTCCCCACCGCGGCGCCGAGCACCGCGGAGATCGACTCCGTCTTCGGGCCCCTCGAGCGGGCGAGCCTCGCGCTCGGCGCCTCCGGCCTCGATCCCGAGTGGCTCGATCCGTCGATCGAGTGGATCGAGTGGACCGCGAAGCGCCTCGCCGACGAGAAGGACCGGCTGACGCGCATCGCCGCGGCCGGCGTCGCCCCGGCCGACGCGAAGGGCGAGTTCCCCTCCCTGCGCGAGATCGCGAAGACGGCGCCCGCCGCCGCGGAGATCGTCGCGCGCCTCGAGGCGATCGCCAGCCGCGCCTACGACTACGCGCTGGAGATGGACTTCCGCTTCCTCTTCGACGAGCGGCGCAAGCTCTTCTCCATCGGCTACTCGATGGCGACGCACTCGCGCGACGCCTCGTACTACGACCTCCTCGCCTCCGAGGCGCGCCTCGCGAGCTTCGTCGCGATCGCCAAGAACGACGTCCCCGTCGAGCACTGGTTCCGGCTCGGCCGCACCCTCACCCACGCCGACGGCTCGACCGCGCTCATCTCGTGGAGCGGGAGCATGTTCGAGTACCTCATGCCGGTGCTCGTCATGCAGTCCTTCCCCTTCACCGTGCTCGACCAGACGTACCACGGCGCGGTGCGCCGCCACATCGCCTACGCCGAGGCGCGCGACGTCCCGTGGGGAATCAGCGAGAGCGCGTACAACCTTCGCGACCGCGCGCTGACGTATCAGTACCGCGCCTTCGGAGTCCCCAACCTCGCGCTCAAGCGCGGGCTGGGACGCGACCTCGTCATCGCCCCCTACGCGGCGGCGATGGCGATGATGGTGGACTCCCGCGTCGCCCTCTCCAACCTCGCGAAGCTCGAGAAGAAGGGCGCGTTAGGCAGGTTCGGCTTCTACGACGCCCTCGACTACACCCGCCCCGACCCCGGCGAGCGCTTCGCGCTCGTGAAGACCTTCATGGCGCACCACGTCGGGATGGGGTTCCTCGCGATCGCGAACTCGCTGCGCGACAACATGTGGCAGCGCCGCTTCCACGCCGACCCGCTCGTCCGCTCGGCGGAGCTGCTGCTGCACGAGCGCATCCCGCGCCGGCTCGTCCTCCAGGAGCCGCAGGAGGCGCGTCCCGACGAGTCCCTCCCCGACCCGGAGCTCGAGCGCCCCGCGGTCCGCGAGATCGACACGCCGGATACCCCGCAGCCGCGCGTCGCGCTGCTCGGGCACCTGCCGTACACGATCATGGTCACGAGCTGCGGCGCGGGGTACAGCCGCTATGAGGACCTCGCCGTCACCCGCTGGCGCGGCGACGGCACGCGCGACAACACGGGGCAGTTCTGCTACGTGCGCGACACCGGCCGCGGCGCCGTCTGGTCGGCGACGCACCAGCCCACCGTCACGCACCCCGACTGGTACCGCGCGCTCCTCGCCACCGACCGCGTCACCTTCCATCGCGCCGAGCACGGGATCGACACGCGCACCGAGATCACCGTCGTCCCCGAGGACTCGGCCGAGGTGCGCCGCGTGACGGTGACGAACAACTCGAACGAGCCGCGCGAGATCGAGCTCACGAGCTACGGGGAGATCGTCCTCACCAGCCCCGCGGCCGATCGCACGCATCCCGCGTTCGCGAATCTCTTCGTCGAGACCGAGTACCACGAGTGGTGCACCGCGATCACCGCGACGCGCCGCCCGCGCGGCTCGAACGAGAAGCCGCTCTGGTGCGTGCACGTCGTGGACAGCGGCGGCAACGAGCGCATCGGCGGAGTCACCTGCGAGACCGACCGCGCGAAGTTCATCGGCCGCGGACGGTCGACGCGCGACCCGATCGCGCTCGAGAACGACGGTCCCCTCTCGATGACGACGGGTGCGGTGCTCGATCCGATCTTCGCCCTGCGCACGAAGGTTCGCGTCATGCCCGGACGCTCGGCGTCCGTCGCCTTCACGACGATCGTCGCCGACAGCCGCGAGCGCGCCTTCCAGCTCGCCGACCGCTATCACCATCCGACGGCGGCGCAGCGCGCCCTCGACCTCGCGTGGACCTCGACACAGGTCGAGCTGCGCGAGCTCGGCATCACCCCGACCGACGCGGCGATCTTCCAGGAGCTCGCCGGCCACCTCTTCTACTCGACGTCGGCGCTGCGTCCCCCGCACGCGGAGCTGCTCGCGAACCGCGGCTCGCAGCCCATGCTCTGGGAGACCGGACTCTCGGGCGACTGGCCGATCCTCATCGCGACGATATCCTCGCTCGAGGGGCTGCCGACGCTGCGGCAGCTCCTCACGGCACACCACTACTGGCGCCGTCGCGGGATGATGGTGGACCTCGTCGTCATCAACACGCATCCGCCGACCTACCTGCAGGACCTCGGCGACCGCATCACCGCGGCGATCTTCTCCTCGGGCGACGCGAGCGCCGTCGATCGCCCGGGCGGTGTCTTCGTCAGGCGGCAGGAGCTGCTCGGCGACGAGGTGCTGCGGATGCTGCGCGCGACGGCGCGCGTGACGATCCCCTGCGACGGGCGCTCGATCGCGAAGATCCTCGACGCGGCGCGCACCCCCGACGAGCTGCTCGTGACCGAGCCGGCGCAGGAGGAGGCGCCCGTTCGCGACACGCTGCGCCATTCGCTCTCCGACACCCTCGCCGCACAGCGCGCTCGCCTGCACCTCACCCCGCGCCAGTCGCGCGCCGTCGCGCCCGCGGCGCCGAAGGACGGCGACGGCCGCGTCCGCGGCGACCGCCCGACGCCCTCGCGGGGGATCCCCGTGCTCGCGCCGCGGCGCGAGAAGGAGCAGCTGCTCTTCGACAACGGCTACGGCGGGCTGACGCGCGACGGCGACTACTACATCCGCGTCGCCGGGGACGAGGTGCCCCCGGCGCCGTGGGTGAACTGCGTCGCCAACGAGCGCGGCGGCTTCCTCGTCAGCGAGCGCGGCGCGGGATGCACCTGGGCGGAGACGAGCTACTTCTATCGCCTCACTCCCTGGCAGAACGATCCGGTGAGCGATCCGCCGGGGGAGGTGATCTACCTGCGCGACGAGGACACCGCGGAGCTCTGGAGCGCCACGCCCGCGCCGGTGCGCACCGAGCTGCCGTACGTCGTCCGGCACGGCGCGGGGGCGAGCACCTTCGAGCACGACCACGCCGGGATCTCGACGCGCCTGACGTTAGGCATGGCCGAGACCGACGCGGTGAAGCTGGCGACGCTGCGCGTCACCAACTCGGGCCCGCACTCGCGGCGGCTGACGATCACCGCCTACGCGGAATGGACGCTCGGCGTCATGCGCGAGCACACGCAGCATCAGGTGACGACCTTCTACGACGAAGCGCTGGGGACGATCTTCGCTCGCAACACCTTCGATCCGCAGTTCGCGAGCTGGGTCTCGTTCTGGTCGATCAGCGAGCCCGTCGCGGGCTACACGGGAGATCGCCGCGAGTTCATCGGGCGCAACGGCACGCTGTCGAACCCGTACGCGCTGCGCCCCGAGGCGCCGGCGACACTCTCCGGCGCCGCGGGCGCGGGGATGGATCCCTGCGCCGCGCTCGCCTGCGCGATCGAGCTGGCGGCGGGCGAGACGCGCGACATCGTCGTCCTCCTCGGCGCCGCGGCGAGCGAGGAGGAGGCGCGGCGCCTCGTCGCGCGGTACCGGCCGGTGGACGTCGCGCGGGGCGCCGTCGCGACGACGGTGCAGGCGTGGCAGCGCCGCCTCTCGACGATCACGGTGCGCACGCCGGAGACGAGCTTCGACGCGATGGTGAACCGCTGGTCGCTCTACCAGGCGCTCTCCTGCCGCATGTGGGGACGCTCGGGGCTCTACCAGAGCAGCGGCGCGTACGGCTTCCGCGACCAGCTCCAGGATTCGATGGCGTTCGTGTACGCCGAGCAGCAGGTGGCGCGCGACCACATCGTGCGCGCGGCGGGCAGGCAGTTCGTCGAGGGCGACGTGCAGCACTGGTGGCACCCGCACAGCGGGCGCGGGGTGCGCACGAAGTTCAGCGACGACCTGGCGTGGCTGCCGTTCGTCGTGGATCACTACATCCGCGTCAGCGGCGACGTCGGCGTCCTCGACGAAGAGGCGCCCTTCCTGACGATGCGCGAGCTGAAGTCCGACGAGCACGAGGTCTACGATCTCCCGCGGGAGAGCGGCGAGGTCGGGAGCGTCTACGAGCACTGCGTCCGCGCGCTGCGCCGGGCGTGCACGACGGGAGCGCACGGACTTCCACTCATCGGGATCGGCGACTGGAACGACGGGATGAACCGCGTGGGCGTCGAGGGGAGGGGCGAGACGGTGTGGCTCGCCTGGTTCCTCGTGACGACGCTGCGCGCCTTCGCGATCCGCGCCGACGCGCGCGGCGACGGCGCGACCGCGGCGGAGTTCCGCCGCCAGGCGGACGCGTACGTGAGCGCGATCGAGACCACCTCCTGGGACGGCGCCTGGTACCGCCGCGCCTACTTCGACGATGGCACGCCGTTAGGCTCGGCGGAGAGCGAGGAGTGCCGCATCGACGCGATCGCGCAGAGCTGGAGCATCATCAGCGGCGCCGGCCAGCCGGAGCGGCAGCGCCAGGCGCTGCAATCGACGGAGCAGTATCTCGTGCGCAACGACGCGCGGCTGATCATGCTGCTCACGCCGCCCTTCGACAGGACGTCGCACGACCCGGGGTACATCAAGGGCTATCTCCCGGGAGTGCGCGAGAACGGCGCGCAGTACACGCACGCCGCGCTCTGGACGGTGCTCGCGACCGCGCTGCAGGGGAACGGCGACCGCGCCTTCGAGCTCTTCCAGTACATCAACCCCTTCACGCACAGCGCGACGCGCGAGGCGGTGGAGGTCTACAAGGTCGAGCCCTACGTCGTCGTCGCCGATCTGTACACCGCGCAGGGCCACCTCGGCCGCGGCGGCTGGACCTGGTACACGGGCTCGGCGAGCTGGATGTACCGCGTCGCCCTCGAGGCGATCCTCGGCTTCCACAAGCGCGGCGAGACGCTGGCCATCGAGCCCACGATCCCGCGCGCGTGGAAGGAGTACACGATCTCGTATCGCCACGCGTCGAGCACCTACGAGATCACCGTGCGGAATCCCGACGGCGTGATGCGCGGGCGCAGCGAGGTGAGCGTGGACGGCGCCGCCTGCCCGGACGGCGTGATCCATCTCGCCGACGACGGCGCGACGCACAGGGTCGAGGTGACGTTGCGGGCGGGGTGAGGGCGAGGGGGCACACCGTGTGGGGTGTGAGCTCCGTCGCAACGAGCCGGCTGTCGCTCTCGTAATCGAAACACGAAGGCCCACGAAGTCCCACGGAGATGTTGCCTGGGCACACTTCGTGGCCCTTCGTGGCCTTCGTGTTTTCAATGCCGTTGGATAAGCAAACCGCGCACGGAGCGAGGGCGAGCTGCCGAGCCGTGAGCAAACCATTCGTCGTGATGCGCTGTCCAACCTCACGAAGCGAACGGACACCACTTCGCGAATGGTATCTCGTATGTCTGGCTGCTCTTCACCAACTTCCTCTTCCCTGCGCGGGCAGGTCATCCGGATTCGGCTCGCGCTGATCCTCATAACGGCCGCCGCGCTGCCGGGCGCCGCGCACAGCGTCGGCCAGCTCGTCGCCGGACGCCGTGCGAGCCCGCCGGTCGCGCGGTGGCGGTCCGTGGCCCTCCCGCGCCCCGCGCGGCCCCGCGTCTGCGTTCAGGCTGTGTCGTTCGACCCGGGCGCGCAGCGAATCAGGATCCGCTGCGACTGAGCGGTGCCGCCGCGGCGCGTCGCGGCGCGTCGACGTGCCGGTATCCCGCCTCACCGACCGCGAACACGCGGTGCCGGTCGACCCACCACGCCCAGGGCACGAACAGCCAGAGGCCGAGCGCCCCGATCGCGACGGTGTGCCCGTCCGGCGGTGGCGGGCTCCAGAGCCCCCCGAGATAGATCACGCCGATCACGGCGACCATCGCGTAGAACCCCCACCGTCCGATGCGGTCCACCGAGCGCGTCGCTCGCTCGTAGACGACGACGCCGACGGCGAAGAGCGCCAGCTCGACGAGGACGCTCGCCGGGAGCGAGTTCCAGAGGCCGAGCCCCACCTTCGGCGACGACGCGCCCGGCCACAGCGGGAGATCGGGGCGATGCATCGGCAGGTCGAGCAGCCAGTGGCTGAGCACGAGCAGCCCGACGACGACGCCGCCCTGCCGGTACTTCCGCCATCCGGAGTACAGCGCGCCGACCAGCACGCTCCACACGAGCGCCATCAGCAGGCTGTGCGACCACGGGTAATACTCGAAGTCGAGCGGGTTGGCGTCCATCAGCCCCGGCACGACGCGCACCGTCTCCACGCCGGCGAGCACGAGGATGGGCCACAGCTCGTCGAGAAACTGCGCGCCGAATTGCAGCCAGCCGAGCGACGCCCGCGGCGCCGCCCTTTTCGCGGCGAGAGCGACTCCGAAATGGCCGAGGAGCATTGGAGCCTCGCGAGGGTGATGAGGCGAAGATAGATCGCGCGACGCGAGGGGCAATGGGGAGTTCAACTGCGACGTGGGATTGGACGGGGGACGCGCTGGAGCGAGTCGGGAATCCGGGGACGACGTGGGACGTGGGAGGTCGGATCCCCGGTCGGTCATCCCGCGTCGGTTCCACGTCCCATGTCGCTACCGCGTCCCACGTCGTCCCTCGTCCCTCGTCGTCCCCGCCTTACTCATCGCTCCGCCGTCCCACGTCGAATCCCACGTCCCTCGTCACTTCACTCGCTCGACGAGTCTCAGCGCATCAAACGGCGCGTGCGTCTTCATGTCGTTGTCGAAGTAGACGTACACGTCGCGCTGATCGCGTCGCCAGCGGGCGATCTTTTTCGCCCACTCGTCGAGCTCCGCGTCCGTGTAGCTGCTCTCGTAGAGCAGACGCGAGCCGTGCAGGCGCACGTAGACGAAGTCCGTGGTCACCTCCTCCGCGTACGGGAACTTCCCCGCCGTGTCGGCGACGACCCAGGCGCAGCGGTGCTCGCGGAGGATCGCGTAGAACTCCTCGTGGAAATACGACTCGTGGCGTACCTCGAAGGCGTGGCGGTACGGGACGCGTGCCGCGGCCTCCAGCAGCGCGCCGCGTCGCAGCCGCGTGTCGTGCTGGCGGGCCACCGCCTCTGCCTCGCGCGACGTCCGCGGGAGCTGGCGCATGAAGGCGTCCATCCGCTCGGCGTCGAAGCGATAGGTCGCGGGGAGCTGCCAGAGGAAGGGACCCGTCTTCATGCCTAACGCGAGGACACCGCTGGCGAAGAAGTTGCCCATCGCGCGCTCGGCGTTGCGCAGCTTCAGGTTGTGCGTGATGAAGCGCCCGCCCTTCACCGCGAAGACGAAGTCCGCCGGCGTCTCCTCGACCCAGCGCTCGAACACCGGCGGCGACTTCAGGCTGTAGAAGGTGCCGTTCAGCTCGATGCTCGAGAAGGTGCGGCTCGCGTACTCCAGCCAGCGGCGCGCCGGGAGGTCGTCCGGATAGAAGCTGCCGCGCCAGGGCTTGTAGTCGTACCCGCTGATGCCGATGAGGGCGCGAGAGGGCGGCCGTCGCGCCGCCGGCGTCACGGGCGGGTCGCCGCCGCGCGCACCACCGGATCGAGTATCCCCCGCCACAGCTCGTACCCCGCGCGCGTCATGTGCAGCGAGTCGTCGCGGAAGAGCTCGGGCCGCGGACGCCCGTTCGCGCCGAGCATCGGGGTGAAGACGTCGACGTAGCGCGCCGCCGTGTCGTTCTCCACGATCCGCTCGACGAGCGCGTTCGTCTCGCGCATCCGGTCCACCATGCTCCACCGCGAAGGACTCGGCTTGATCGACAGGTAGATCACGCGCGTCCCGGGCAGACGCGTCCGCACCCGCGACAGGAACTCCGCGACGTCGCCGGCGATGCGCGCCGGCGTGCGGTTGTCGGCGATGTCGTTGTCCCCCTCGTAGAGGACGATCGCTCGCGGATCGTACGGGAAGACGATGCGGTCCGCGTAGCGCAGGAGGTCGTCCATGCGCGATCCGCCGAAGCCGCGGTTGATCACCGTGAGGCCGGGGAAGTCCGCGGCGACGGTGTCCCAGAAGCGGATCGACGAGCTCCCGACGAAGAGCACCGCACCCGCCCGCGGCGGCGACGCGCTGTCCGCCTTCGCGAAGGCGTTGATCTCGCTCGCGAAGCGCGCGGTGTCGGGGAGCGGCTCGAGCGCGACCCGCGTCGGCGCCGCGGGCAGGACGGGCGCTGGGCCCGGCTTCGCGCATCCGACCGCGGCGAGCGCGGCGAGCCCGAAGAGCACGCACGCGCCGCCGCGACGGATCAGCACTGCCATCCTCACTGCAGCCAGGTCACGTATCCTGCCTCGTTCGCCACGACCGCCGTGCCGTTGCTCAGGAAGCCGATGCGACGCGGCGTGCCTCCGGTGTACAGCGAGCGCGAGATGGTGCGCGCCACGCGATCGACGACCTTCACCTCGCCCGTCCATAGCACCGAGATCCAGAGCTTCGTCCCGTCAGGCGAGAGCGCCATCCCCCACGGCCCGTTGCCGAGGTTCGCGACCGTTCCAGCCTGCGCGCCGCTCGCGAGGTTGAAGATGTACAGCTTCCCATCGGACTCGTTCGCGACGTAGAGCTCCGCATTGTTCGGGCCGACGACCACCTCCTGCGTGCGCCCACCGGTGGTGAACGTCCGCGTCGTGGTCATCGTCGCCGTGTTCACCTCGAGCACCGACCCGCCGTCGCGCGTCGAGACGTACAGCTTCGAGCCGTCGGAGTTCAGCGCCAGCCCGTTCGCCGTCTGCCCCGTCGGGACCGAGTCGGTCGCCGTCCTGGAGGCGATGTCGATCCTGTAGACGAAGTTCGCGTTCGTGGTCACGTAGAGCGTGTTTCCGTCGGGTGAGACGATGACCTTGAACGGATTGCCCGTGACGGGGATCGTGCCGGTCTGCGTGTTCGTCGCGACATCGATGATGCCGACGTTGCTGGAGAACTGGTTGGTCACGTACGCCTTCGTCCCCGCCGCATTGAACGCGAGCTCGGTCGGGGTGTTCCCCACCGCCACGGTCGCGGCCGCGGTCGTCGAGGTGCCGTTGAAGCGCGTGACCTGCGCCGCGTCGAGCTGGCCGACGTACACCACGTCATGCGAGATGGCCAGAGCGTAGGGCCGACTGGCGAGCGCCGTCGAGGTACCCTGTCGCGGCCGCGCGAGCGCGGTGGCCTGGAAGATCACCGCCCCGATCGACACATCCTGAGCGTCGTAGATTTCGGCGACCACCGCCTGCGGCCCCACTTCCGATCCGAGCGTCCAGCTCGCGCTGGCGTTCCCCGACCGGTTGGTGGTCGCGACGTCCGCGGAGAGGCTGCCGGTCCCCTGCGCGATGTAGAAGTAGACGTCCACGTTCGGCACCGGCGTCCCCAGCGAATCGATCACCTTCACCGTGAGCGGCTTCGGGAGCGCGCTTCCGGCCACCGCGGTCTGGAGGTTGCCCGACGAGATGAGGATGGCCTTGGGCGCTCCCGCGGCGAGGGGCTCGTTGGTGTTCTTGCTGCAACCGACGGCCACTGCGAACAGCATCGCGGCGAGGGGCGCGACGAGAGAATTCCGACGCATGAATCCTTCCGACAGTTAAGGTGATGAAGTGCCGCCTAACGTAGCGTCGGACTCGGCCACCGTCCAGCACGCCAGGCGGCCCCGGGGTGGAACCCGGGGTACGCCGTCGAAGTTCTGAACAGCATGCCTCCTCTTCCCGTCCCGCTCTCCGTTCTCGACCAGTCGCCCGTCGCCGAAGGCTCGACCCCGGCCCAGGCGCTGCGCAACAGCATCGACCTCGCGCGCCTCGCCGAATCGCTCGGCTACGCGCGCTACTGGGTGGCCGAGCATCATGGCTCACCGACGATCGCCGGCGCGACGCCCGAGGTCCTCATCGGCGCGATCGCGTCGGCGACGTCGCGGATCCGCGTCGGGAGCGGCGGGGTGATGCTCCCGCACTACAGCCCCTTCAAGGTGGCCGAGGCGTTCAGCATGCTCGCCGGGCTGCACGGTTCGCGCATCGACCTCGGCCTCGGCCGCGCCGCCGGCACCGATCCGACGACCACCTTCGCGCTGCAGCGCGACCGCCGCACCGCGTCGCCCGACGACTTTCCGAGCCATCTCGCCGAGCTGCTCGCGTACCTGAGCGACACGATGCCCGCGGGACATCCCTTCGCGCGGCTCGCGCGGACCCTCCCCGGACTTCCCGAGCGTCCCGACCCGTGGCTGCTCGGCTCCTCGCCGCAGAGCGGGATCTGGGCGTCGGAGCTCGGGCTGCCCTACGCGTTCGCCGACTTCATATCGCCCCACGGCGAGCAGATCGTCGCGCGCTACCGCGAGGAATTCGTCGGCTCGGCGTGGCGCGAGACGCCGCGCGTGGTCGTCGCCGTGTGGGTGGTGTGCGCCGAGACCGACGAGGAGGCCGACCGGCTATCGTCGAGCTCGGAGATGACGTTCACGCTGCTCACGCGCGGCGAGCTGATTCCCGTGCCGCCGGTGGAGCGCGCGCTGCGCTGGCGCGAGGAGGAGAAGGGGCGGCCGCCCGGGTCGCTCCCCCTGCTCTCGCGTCAGCGGCGGCGCATCGTCGGCTCGCCGGCGACGGTGCGCGCCGGTCTCGAGGCGGTGGCCCGTGATTACGGCGCCGACGAGGTGATGATCGTGACGATCACCTGGGACCACGCGGCGCGACGCCGCTCGTACGAGCTGATCGCGCGCGAATGCGGTCTCGTCGCGCGTTAGGCCTGACGGTCGCGCTGGCCGCGGCGTTCGCTCATGGCGCGCCCCTGCGTGCCCAAGACGGTGAGCCGTCGCGTGCGCGCTTCTGGATCGCCAGCGCGACCATCGTCGCCGCGAGCGCCGCGCTCGATCCCACGATGCGGCGCGCCGCCGCCGCGCACCAGCGCGACGCGGCGAGCGACCTCGCGCCGGGGCTCGACCCCATCGGCCGCGCGCGCTACATCCTGCCGACGCTCGCCGTCGCGATCGTCGCGCCGCGGATCGCCGGAAAGCGCGAGCTCTCGAACGCGGCGATCCGGGTCGCCGCCGGCTATCTCGCGGCGGACGCGGTGGAGAGCACGCTGAAGCCACTCGTCGGGCGGCACCGCCCCCGCGACGGAGGCAGCGCGTGGCGCTTCCATCCTTGCGCGCGCACCGAGGAGTGGCATTCCTTCCCATCGGCGCACACGACGCACGCCTTCGCGCTCGCGACCGGGCTGGCGATCGAATCGGGGAATCGATGGGTCGCCGCGGCGGGCTACGGCACGGCGGGGCTCGTCGCGCTGCAGCGGATCTACACCGGCGCGCACTGGACGAGCGACGTCACGACGAGCGCGGCGCTCGCCATCGCGACGAGCGGCGCGACGGTGCGCTGGCTGCGGCGGCGCGGACCCGGACCGCTGCGACGGATCCCGGCACCGACGCTGGGGATCGGCACGACGGGTGTCGGAGCGGCCTGGTCCTTCTGAGGTCCCCGCGGCGCGCTGCTTGCCTGAACAGGCAGCGTCATCCATTACCGTTAGGCACCCTCGACATGTTGATCCTGCTCGCCCTCGCGGCGTCGCTCGTCGCCTGCGGCGAGGCCGCTCCCGGTCCACCCGCCACGGACGCGTCCGCGCAGCTCGCCGACGAGCCCACGGCGGTGCGCGACGCGCGCGCCGCGCTCGCGAGCGGGCGCCCCTGGCGGGCGACGCTGCTGCTCACCCCGTATCTCGCCGACACCACCCGCCGCGAGCCGGAGGTGGTGCTGCTCGCCGCGCGCGCCGCGGCGCAGTGGGGCGGCTGGAGCGAGGTCGAGCGTCTGCTGCGCAACGAGCGATGGCTCGACTCCCTCGAGCGCGGCGCGGGGCGCGAGCTCCTCGCCCGCGCCGCGCTCGACATGCGCCGCGACACCGTCGCCGTCGACCATGCGCGGCGCGCGGTCGCGGTACGCCGGGTCGATGAAGTCGAGGTAGGTGTTGGGCGGCTCGGTGATGTGCGAGTCGGCCGAGATGATCGG
>DASVXU010000151.1:0-35831 GCA_036392515.1 Gemmatimonadaceae bacterium
TGGGCGTTAGACAACCACACGGTGAGGGCGCAATGACGGAGGTATGGCGTCGCTATCTCGCGGTCGCGCAGATCGCTGGTGGAGTCGCCGGCTTTCTCGGGCTCCGCGTCTGGCAAGTCCTCAACGCAGGTGGCCTGTGGCCCGTAGCCGGCCTCGTCGCCGCGCTGTATTTCGCGCTCTGCATCGTCGCCGGCCTCCTGCTCTGGCGTCGCCATCCAGCAGGCGTACCCCTTTCGCTCGCGATCCAACTGCCGCAGGTCCTCGTGGTCATCGGGCCGGAAACAAACCTGCTCCTGCTCGCGGGTCCCTATCTCCGCGCACTGGTGCCCGGCTCGGGCTTCAGCGTCGGGATCGGGGCCGGAGGGTTGTGCGATGCCTCGCTGTTGACGGGCCCAATCGCTGGCCACGTCGGGTCGTCGCTCGACCTGGGATTCCGGCAATACCTCGTGCGAGGCGAGGAGTTCCGCGCGTACGGCATCAATGTGTTGGCGCTCGTGGGGGCGTGGAAGTTGGCGCGCGTGTGGTTGGCGGAGCCGGTGACGCTCGAGACGCCCGCTGCGACGGTGGCCGACATCTCTGCACGGGTTGTGTAACGTGGCGCTGAAGCTGTCAGGCGATAGTCATGGAGTAGTGGCCGCTGCGCCGCCGCACCATGGGAATCGCCCCGCAGCGTAGCTCAGGCGTTAGGCGACACTCGTATCTCCGACATGATCCAGCCTTCGCCATTGCGAATCGAACCGATCGCAGGGTACACGCCGACGATCGGCCGGCTCGTCGGGATGCTTACCTATGCCAGGTCGACGACCCTTGCAGCGGTCGAGGGGCTGACAATGTCGGAGCTCGATCACGTCCACGATGAGGACAGCAACTCCATCGGGGCGCTCCTCGCCCATCTTGCCGTCACCGAGCGCTCATACCAGGTCCTCACCTTCGAGGAGCGCTTGCTGTCGGCGGAGGAGAACGGGCGCTGGTCGATTGCGCTCAAGCTGGGAGCGCCCGCGCGACGCACGTTGCGCGGCTACGGGGTCGAGCATTATCTCGACGAACTGGCCGCGGCGCGGCAGGCCACGTTGGAAGGCCTCGCGGCACGGGATGATACATGGCTCGAGCGCACAGTGGCGCCGGCGCCCAAGCTGAACGCGCATTGGGCGTGGTTTCATGTCGCCGAACACGAGATCCATCATCGAGGTCAGATCCGATGGCTCCGCGCGCGCCTGCCGAAGGGAGAGGTCGATGACCGTGTCACCTGAGGAATGTCGAAGCTGACGAACGATTCGCGGAGCTGCGCGGGCTTACGCCGGCGCTCCTATTCGGCTCGTTCGCAGCGTAGTCGGGGGCCTCAGGTGGACCCGCAGCACTCGAGAATGGCGAGCATCCGCGGCGTCGAGCGTCTCACGGACATCTTCGGTTCCTGGCCGTCATTTCACGATGCGGAGGTCCTTCGGATCACCCTCGATCGGAGGAGTGCTTCGATGGATGGGCCAGTCCTGACGGCGGAGCTCCGAACGTTCGAGATCACCGACCGGGTCACTCCGGGCGGCACGCTAGCCCTCCGTCACGAGACGCGAGTGGTGTCGGCGCCAGTTTGGGTGTCACGGGATCGAGGTCGTCGCGGCCGAGCCGTTTCTCGGGGAACGTCCGGCGCCGGCCACTTGACGTGACGCTGAAGCTGACGGTCGATTGCCAGGGAGTGGTGGCGGCTTCGCCGCCACATTATGAGAATCGTCCGCAGCCTGGCGGTGGGCGTCAGACGGCTCCGGGTATCGCGGTCGGGAGAGCCATATGCTCGAGGAAGAGTTCCAGACAACCGACACGCGCCCAACGCCGTTCCCGTGGCGCGCCGTCGTCATCGTCGCCGTGCCGAGCTTTGGCCTCGGAGCCGTCATTGCCAGCGCGGTGCTCGCTTCCGGCGCGCTCGAACGACGTCATATCCCGCCGGTTGCGGCAAGCCTTGCCGTGGTGCTCGGCTTCGCCTGGCTTACGCTTCGCCGGTCCGTGCGCGAGTGGGAGCATCACTTTGGGACGTCGGTCGAATATGTGGCGCGCCGGAAGCGCGAACAGGAAGCAGGACTGCGCTTCCAGGAGCCATGATCGCGACCAGCCGTCCAACGCGGCGCTGAAGCTGTCAGGGCGTGGGCATTGAGTCGTGCGGCCGACGGCGGCATGTTATGAGAACGCCCGTGCAGCTCAGCGTGGGCGTTAGGCAGACCAGCGGGCCACGCATGCCCGTGGACCTCAGGGCACCGGAGTGGAGCGATGATTGCGAGCGCCCGCATGACCGTCCTGGCGGCACTAGCTCTTTGGGCACACGCCCCCGCGCAGGCCCAGCCAAGAGTCGCGTTCCGCGTTTCCGCCCAAAGGCAATCGCCGGACAGCCTGTACTTCGCCATCGCGGCCGCCGACAGCGCGCTGTTCACGGCGTTCAATCAGCGCGACCTGCCGAAGCTGCGATCGTTCTTCGCGCGCGATCTCGAGTTCTACCAGGACAATGAAGGTGTCGAGAACTACGCACAGACCGTCAGAGACTTCGGTCAGATGTTCAGCCAGCCGGCACCCATTCGTCGCGAGCTCGTACCCGGCAGCCTGGAAGTGTACCCGATCAAGAATTACGGAGCGATGGAAGTGGGCCGCCACCGGTTCTGCCATA
The DNA here is from genome assembly GCA_036392515.1 of Gemmatimonadaceae bacterium. GTDB lineage: Bacteria > Gemmatimonadota > Gemmatimonadetes > Gemmatimonadales > Gemmatimonadaceae > JABFXC01. The sequence continues at coordinate 2,648 of DASVXU010000151.1, forward strand.
TGGAAAACGGCAGAGACGAATGCGGCACGTTCTCGTTCGTGCACATCTGGCGGCGGGGGAAGACGGGCTGGAAGATCTCGCGCGTGATCAGCTATGGGCATTGACCCGCCGTCACATCGCGGCGACGCACTCACCCGAGCGTGCCCACTGCCATCCTCGTCGTAACCGGGGCGTCTGGCGCCGGGAAGACCGCGGCCGTGGAGGCGCTGCACGCCCGAGCGCTCCCCGGTGTCCGGTGTTTCCATTTCGATTCCATCGGCGTTCCGACCCTCGAGACGATGGAACGCGAACACGGCGGGCCGGAACGCTGGCAAGCGCAGGCGACGCATCGGTGGCTCGCGCGCCTCGCCGGACTCGGCGACAGCGTCCAGGTCGCGATTCTCGACGCCCAGACTCGTCCGAGCACCGTGATCGCGGCCCCCGGCGCGGGCACGGCGTGGCGCGCCAGGGTGGTGCTTCTCGACTGCGCACCGGAGGTTCGGGCCGCGCGGTTGCGGGGTCCGCGGGGCCAGGCCGAGTTGGCCACCGCCCGCATGGACCAGTGGGCGGCCTACCTGCGCGGCCAGGCGGATGCGTTGGCGCTGCCGGTCATCGATACGACCGCGTTGACGATCGCTCAGGCCGCAGACCAACTCGAGCGTCTCGTGTGGGAGGTGGCCGATCCCGCCGCGCCCGCATTATGAGGAGACCTTGCAGCTCAGCGGGGGCGTCAGAGCGCTACGCGCATCGCGTGACGGCGCCCGACGCCGGCACCCTGTGCGCGCTGCGGCGAGCGGCCCGGGGCGGTCGAACGTGGCGCTGAAGCTGTCAGGCGATCGTAGTTGAGGCTCGTCCGCAGCCTGGCGTGGGCGTTAGGCGCACCATCGAGTGACGCCGGCGTGCGGACCGGAGTTTGGTGGAGCGGTCATTTTACCGGAGAATGGATGCTCTCGCGTGCACTCCTCGGCTTGGCGGTCGCAACCAGCCTCAGCGCGGCGTGCCGAGCACATGGGCCGATCGGGGACCATCCCGGTGACGCCAATACCGCGCCGCAGCCGGCGCTCGTCACGCCAACCACGCGCGTCGTCATGGCGAAGCGAGCCCCCGACAGATTGATCGCCCGGGACGGGAGTCAGTGCCGGGTAACGGCCGAAGTCTTCGCCGCGACGCCCGCCGGCAGTGAGTTTCAGTGTCCGTGGGTCGCAAGCGTCGCTCCGCCGGGAGCCTGACGTATCACTGAAGCGGACGCGTTACACTGCGGAATCGCGCCGGCTGCGCCGGCGCGCGATGACATACGCCCGCAGCCCAGCGTGGGTGCTGGGCCGCGATGAGTATCGCGCACCCGATGGATTCCAGTCACGCTTGGCGCGCCGCGACATGGCAGATGCGGATCGGCTGGGGAGCCGCCGCGGCCACGCTCGTCGCCCGTCTCACCACCGTGGTCTGGCAAGTGAGCGGCGGGCCACTCGACCCCGTGCGGCTCGGTCTGGCCCTCTTCAAGAGCAGCCTCCTCATCGCTGTCGTCCTGTGCTATGGCCGATACCGGTGGCCCGCCTATCTGATGCTCGCCGTGTGGCCCTTTGGCTTTCTCCTCGCCTGGCAGCTCGCGCATGCTCCGCCGCCTGTGATGGCGGTCGGGCTACTCGTCGGCGTAGCGTTCTTCCTCGGAGCGCGTGGCGTCCGCATCCGGCATGCGCTCCGCGCGTCGGCGCCTCACTCGGCCGCGCATCATGAGAATGCCTCGCAGCGTAGCGTGGGTCTTCGCCGGACCGGAATCGTGTGATCATGCATCGCCTTCGGTTCCTCGCCCTCATCGAACTCGCGGTGTCTACCATCGCGTGTCACGCCGCGCGCCCAACCGAAGCGGGTCCCATCCCGCTGCCGCCGGTCACGCTCCGCGCACGGGATACGATTCCCGTCGGGGTCTTGCGAGGGCATGTGGAGGCAGATCGCCCCGGAGATACGCTCGCCGAGACGGTCGTGACCCTCGACGACGGGCGGGTGGAAACGCGGACTGACTCGCTGGGCCGCTTCGAGCTCGCGGCGGTGTCGGCAGGCCCGCACCGATTGACGGTGCGGCGGGTCGGGTTTCGTCCGATGTACGGTGCGATCGAGATGCCCGCCGGCGGCGGTGCGGCAGTCCGTGTAGTCCTGGAAACGCCGCTCGTTTGCCTCGACTTCTGTGCACCCGAAACACCTCGACCGTACGGTGCGCTGCGCGATGTTCCGTGACGGGGACCGCCGCCTGGCGTGGCGCTGTGGCTGTCAGGCGGCGGTTCTCGAGTGGTGCGGCTTTCGGGCGCACCTTGTCTGGAAAGCCCCGCAGGCTTCCCCGGGGCGTCACACGTCACCACGCACTCCATGAAGCGAGTCCCCACACGTCCGCTCCGAGCTGCCGCAGCCGCTCTCGGTCTGTCGAGCAGTCTCGCCTGCAGCGACGCCGACTGCAGGAACACGATCCTCCGCGATCTGCCGTCCCCGGACGGGCGTCGCCACGCGGTGGTCTTCACGCGCGATTGTGGTGCCACCACGGGATTCAGCACTCAGGTCTCGATCCTGCCCGGCACGCGAGAGCCGAGCGGCGGCGGCAACGTCTTCACCTCGGATACCGATCACGATGCAGCGCCGGCCGGCGCCGGGGGCGGGCCAGCAGTCGTCGTGCGCTGGCTCGACGGGCGGACGGTGGAGATCCGGTACCATCCGAAGGCGCGCGTCTTCACGCGGGAGTCGCGCCATGACGACACGGACATCCGCTACGTTCCCGACTCGACGCTAGGTTCCACGACCTGACGTCCAGCGTGAGCGTCAGGCAGTCGAGAATTGCTCGAGCGGGAGCGTCATGAAGCCTTCCCACCGCCTCGTGCAGGGCGAGTGGGACGAGCACGGTCCCACTCAGCCCGTGCGGCCGCCGCGGAACTGGCGCCCGAACTGGTTCGGGAACGGGCTGGCCTTCGATCTCCGGCACGGGTTGGATCGCGATGAGGATTGGCCCGACGGCCACAAACCACCATCGCGCGAGCCGCCAGCCAACTGACGTGGCGCCGAAACCAAGAGTGTGTCGCTATGGATTCGTGCCGCTTCGCACCGCATTGTCTTGAAATCGCCCCAGTCGAGCAGGGCGTTAGCCAGCGACCGACCCACGGCAGGATGTCCGAATCCCGCATCTTCGAGCTCTTGAGCGATCTGATCGACGGGTGGTGCGCGCGCCGCGCACTTCACCCGCTCCACACAGTTCTTGGAGCGTACCTCGGATTCAACGGGCTCACGGACGGCTGGATTCAACTCTGGCAGGCGGTGAATGACCTGCGCGGGCTGGGCGACCGCGATCTCACCGAGACGGAGCGCGAGAAGGTGTCGGAGCTCCGGGCGGCGATCCATCAACGATTCAATGCCGCCGGTCGGGCAGCGGAGTTGGGTGAGCCCGCGGGCTAAGGCGGCGCTGAAGGCGACGGGCGACTGTCATGGAGTCATGGGCGCTCGCATCGCATGATTCAGAATCCTCCGCACCTCCGTGCGGGCGTCAGGTGGCACGAACAACGGAGCATGACCAAGAGAGAATTCCCATGTCCATCAGACTTCCATCGACTTCCGCTGGGTATCTGCCCCGGCGGTTCGCGCGTGGGCTCGTTGCGCTGAGTACCGCGGGTGCCTTCGCCTGCGGTGGGCCGTCCATCGTGGGGCTCGAAGTCGGAGGCCGGAACCAAACGATCGTCGCCGTGCAGGGGCAGGAAATCGCGGTCACGCTTGGTAACGTGGGACCAGCGACATATGCCAGCCCGCCGGCGATTTCATCCAGCGCTCTCACCTTTCTCGGCGTCGAGGTCGTGCCGCCGTATACGCCCGCGGGACCGACGCAGCGATTCCGTTTTCGAGCCGTGCGTGCCGGACAGGCCATCGTGACCTTCCGCCGCGTCCTCGGCGACTCGCTGGTGTCGGTCGTCGAAGACACCATTCGGGTGCGCTGACGGTTCGGTGGGAGCGCTTGCCCAGTGCTTCTCTTCGAGACTTCGATCGGCCCGATAGCGCTCTCTGCGGCGGGCCTCGCGGCCCTCTGGGGCGGGTTCGAGCTGCGCGATCGCGCGCGGCGCATGACGGCGTGGCCGAGTGTGCGCGGCCGGGTCACCGGCAGCACGCTGGTCACGGACCATACGCGGATGGAGGACGGCACCACGGCGTACTATCCCCAGATCAGCTATCAGTACGTCGTCGCGGGGCTCGAGTACCGCAGCCAGCGCCGCTCCCTCGTCGACGTCGGCGGCAGCGGCCTTGCGCGCGGCGTGGCGCAGCGGGTGCTCGCGCGATATCCCGTGGGCTCGGACGTCCTCGTGTTCTATGATCCAGAGCATCCGAGCGAGGCGATCCTCGAACGTCCGGATCCCGTGGCCGGACCGGTCGCTCTCTTCGCGCTCGGCGGCGCACTGCTGATCGCGGGACCGCTGTGGATGTGGTGGACTACGCGGTAGCCTCGCGGCCCGTGGCGTGGGGCTGAAGCTGGCGGATTATCCCTCTGGAGTTGCGCCGCCGCGCTGCGCATCATTTGGAAAGCCTCGCAGCTCGCGTGAGGCGTCTGCCGCACACCGGGGCTCAGTCATTGCGGGCCCGCCGGCTGCCGTGAGGAGCCCCCGATGAACCGATCCGCGCAACGCATCGCACTCGTCGCGCGGCGCGCCGGGATGTCAGGTGACGATCGCCGTCGAACCGGACAACGGCACGCGATTCATCAACAACTGGACACGACCGCATGACTCCCGAAGTCGACGCGCTGCAGCGGTTCTTCGCCGCGATAAATCGCAACGACATGCAGGCGATGACGAAGGACTTCGATCCGCAGATCCTGCGCGTCGAGCCCGAGGGTTTTCCGACGGCGGGCACCTACCGCGGCATCGCGGAGGTGCAGGCGCACGTCGGGAAGGGGCGCGGAACGTGGGCCGAGGGGCGCTGCGAGCCCGAGAAGTTCCTCGTCAACGGGGAAAAGGTCGTCGTCTACCTCCACGCGCGGGTACGCCTGAAGGATGCGACCGAGTGGATCGACGGCCGCTTCGCCGATGGCTTCGTGTTCCGCGACGGCAGGATCACGGAGTACCGCTCCTTCGGTGCACGCGCCCAGGCGCTCGAGTGGGCCGGCATCCGGGATGGAGAGCTGCCTGAGTCGCACGCAACGAGCGTCCGACGGAGCTCGGACGCTCGACAACCCTGAGGAAGATCGCGATGTGTCGGAACATCAGAACTCTCGCTCACTTCGAGCCGCCGGCGACCGAGGACGAGATCCACGCCTCGGCGCTGCAGTTCGTGCGCAAGCTGAGTGGCACGACGCGCCCGTCGCGCGCGAACGAGGCGGCGTTCAACCAGGCGGTGGACGAGGTCGCGGCAGCCGCGCGGCGCATGCTCGAGCGCTTCGAGAGCTCGGCGCCTCCGCGCGATCGCGAAGTGGAGCGGCAGAAGGCGCAGGCGCGATCGCGGCGGCGGTTCGGCCAGCTCCCGGCGCGCGACGCCTGACGCTGCACTCGTCGAGGATGACTTCGCCGTCTCGCTCGAGAGCGGCGGGGCGGAGCTGCGCCTGCAGAAGGTCGAGCGCCTCACGCCCCAGCCCTTCACGACCATGGGAGGTCCATGGGCACCGGAGCCCCGATGCGCCGCCGCGGACGGACGTGTACTATCTCCTCGGGGAATAGCCGCGCACGCACGTTAGGCAGCCCGACGACACGCCCTCATCACGATGCCAGGATCGAGAGAGCTCACCGCGACGCAGCGCGAGGCGCTGCTCGCCACGCTGCAGGACCGCTTCGAGGCGCACATGGAGCGGCATCGCGGTCTCGAGTGGACCGCCGTCCGCGCGAGACTGGATTCGCGTCCCGGCAAGCTGTGGTCCCTCGGGGAGATGGAGCGGACGGGGGGCGAGCCGGACGTCGTCGACCTCGTCGCGGCGACGGGTGAGGTCGTCTTCGTGGACTGCTCGGCGCAGAGCCCGAGCGGCCGGCGGAGCCTCTGCTACGACCGCGCGGCGCTCGACGCGCGGAAGGAGCACAAGCCGAAGAGCAGCGCGATGGAGATGGCGGCGGCGATGGGGGCGTCGATGCTCGGCGTGGGCGGGTATCGGCGGCTCCAGGAGCTCGGAAAGTTCGACGCGACGACGTCGAGCTGGGTGCGGACGCCGGCGCGGATCCGGACGCTCGGCGGCGCGCTCTTCTGCGACCGCCGCTACGACACCGTCTTCGTGTACCACAACGGCGCCGAGTCCTACTATGCCGCTCGCGGGTTCCGGTGCTCGCTGAAGGTGTAGCCGGTCCGGCCTATTGAGCGGCGTGGTCCGCGGCGTCACATTGTCGCGGGCAATCGACCGTTCGTTCCAACGTCGACAGCGAGGCTGACACGTGACCGACCGTCCCCGCGTCACCGGGATCGGAGGAGTGTTCTTCAAGGCGCGCGACCCGAAGGCGCTCGCGGCGTGGTATCGCGAGAATCTCGGCGTCGACGTCCCGGATGGACAGACGTACGGCGTCTTCACCGTCGGGACTGACGGCCGCGACGGGACGGGCATGCCCCTCGAGACCGCGTGGTCGGTTTTCCCCACCGACACGAAGTACTTCGGCGGCGGAGAGGCGGGATGGATGGTGAACTATCGGGTGGCGGACCTCGATGCGATGGTGCGCCAGCTCCGTGCCGCGGGCGGGTGGGTCTCCGACAAGATCGAGGAGTCCGACTTCGGCCGCTTCGCCTGGGCGACCGATCCCGAGGGGACGCGCTTCGAGCTGTGGGAGCCGCCGCGTCAACGTTAGGCACCCGCGAAAAACAATCTTCGAGACTCTCATGGACAGACGTGAATTCCTCGCCGCCGGCGCGCTCGCGGCGGCCAGCCCGCTTCCGCTCCCCGACCTCGACCGCCTCGCGCAGTCGCCGGCGCGACAGTACATCGAGCTGCGGCGCTACCATCTGCTGCCGGGCACGAAGCAGCGCGCCTTCGTCGACTTCGTCGGGGCGGCGGCGATCCCGGCGATGAACCGCGCGGGAGTCGCGAAGGTCGGCGCGTTCACCGTCGTGTACGGGGAGAACGCGCCGACGCTCCTTCTCGCGCTCGTGCATCCCTCGCTCGACAGCGTGGTCACGCTGCGCGAGCGGCTCGCCGCCGACGCGGAGTACGCGCGGGCGGGGAGCGCGGTGCTGGAGGCGCCGATGTCCGACCCGGCGTTCGTGCGCGTCGAGAGCTCGCTTCTTCGCGCCTTCGCGTCGATGCCGGCGGTCGAGCCGTCGGCGGCCGCGGGCACGAAGACGTCGCGCATCTACGAGCTGCGCACCTACGAGAGTCACAGCGACCGGGCCGCGATCAACAAGGTGAAGATGTTCGACGCGGGGGAGATCCCGATCTTCCGGCGCGCCGGGCTCACCCCGGTCTTCTTCGGCGAGACGGTGATCGGGCAGGGGATGCCGAGCCTGACGTACATGATCACGATGCCCGACATGCCTGCCCGCGACGCCGCGTGGAGCGCTTTCGGGCAGGACCCGGAGTGGAAGTCGCTCTCCTCCGATCCGCAGTACCGCGACAACGTCTCGGCGATCTCGGACATCATCCTGCGGCCGACCTCCTACTCGCAGATCTGACGCGCATCGCGCGGAAACCGGGCGCGGCGGCGCCTCGTAGAGTCACCATCGTGGCGCCCCCCCCGCTGGGCGCCGCGCTTTCCCCCAGAGACGGTCGGCGGCAACGCCGGGAGGATCGCCATGACTCGACGCGCCCGGATCCTGTGGATCGTCGCCATCCTGTTCGCCCTCATGAATCTCGGCGGCGAGATCTACGCCGCGATGCAGTGGGAGTGGGTGCACGCGACGATCCACGGGGTGCTGTTCATCGTCGGCCTGTTCTTCGTCTGGCGGCTCGCGCCACGCCGAGAAATGGCCGCCTGACGAGCGCACTCGCCCCTCGCGCACTTGCGGCACCCGCCCGTACTCGACACTCTAGGCTGAACCAGCCCTCTCACCCTGGAGTGTACCATGCGCGTGCTCGGGATCGTCCTCGTCGTGCTCGGCGTCATCGGCCTCGTCTGGGGCGGGATCACCTACACCCGCCGCCGCGACACGGTGAGCGTCGGGCCGATCAGCGCGACGGTGCAGCAGCGAGAGACCTTCCCCATCTCGCCGGTGGCCGGCGGCGTCGCGCTCGTCGCGGGGATCGCCCTGCTCGTGGCCGGCGGACGGCGGCGCGACTGACATTCTCGGCACCCATCACATGACGGATTCCTCCTGGCCCGGCGCGCTCAAGGATCGCGGCCAACCCGAAACGTTCCGCGCGCGATCGCTCTCGGCGTCGCTCACGGTGAAGGACCTGCAGCGCAGCCTCGAGTGGTATCGCGACGCGGTCGGCTTCCATCCGGGGAAGCAGTACGAGCGCGACGGGAAGGTGTTCGGGATCGTGCTCGAGGCGGGAACGGCGCAGATCCTCATCACCCAGGACGACGGCGCGCGCGGGCTCGACCGGGCGAAGGGGGACGGCTTCTCGCTGCACTTCACGACGACGCAGAGCGTGGACGAGCTGGCGGCGCGCATCAAGGCGCACGGGACGACGCTCGACATGGAGCCGACCGACATGCCGTGGGGCGCCCGCTCCTTCCGCGTGCGCGATCCCGACGGCTTCCGCATCGCGATCTCCTCGGCGCCGTGATCGAGTCCGAGCGGCGCGAGGGGCACGCGCGATCTCCATTCGAGATGTTCGACGTCGTCCGTGTGGCGCGCCTCGAGATCCCTTCGCGCGACGTGGATGGGAGTGGGGCGACTCCGCTGCAGCCACGCGTCGGAGAGACGGGAACGATCGTCGAGGTGGTCGGCGACGATGTGTATCTCGTCGAGCGGGTGACCGACGACGGCCGGACCCTCTGGCTCGCGGAGTTCGCGGAGTCGGAGCTCGAGCTGGTGCAGCGCGCCGAGTGAGGGCCGCCGGCGCTGCGTGGCGCCCCCTCCCGGTGCAGATTACTATCGAACGCCATCCCTCCCGCTGCACCCTCGCATGGAAACCGTCGAGAACCTCGCCACGCTCCCGCTGAAAGACGCGACGCTCGTCCGCCTGACGGTGGAGTGGCAGGAAGGCGTCTGCACCGCCGACGTGCGCGGCAGCGTGCGTCCCGGATCGCGCGCGGCGCGGCTGCGCTGGACGGGGGTGACGTCGATCGAGATCCCGCACGGGGCGCCGTGGGGACCCTCGGCGCTGATCCTCGAGGGACGCGGTCCGCTGCACAACGGCCGCTACGAGATGACGATGCAGTCGGGGGACATGATCACCGTGTGCGCCACGACGTGCGCCCTCGAGCTCGACCCCGCCGGCGCCTGACGGAGCACATGATGAGCGAGCCACTGCACGACCGCGTCGTCGCGGCGCTGGGCGACCAGTACGAGCTGGAAGGGGAGATCGGGCGCGGCGGGATGTCGGTCGTCTACCGCGCGCGCGACCGGCGGCTGCACCGCGCCGTCGCGATCAAGGTGCTCCCTCCCGAGCTCGCGTACGATCCGGCGATCCGCACGCGTTTCACGCGCGAGGCGCAGACGTCGGCGCAGCTCTCGCACGCGAACATCGTCCCGATCTACGACGTCGGCGAGCGCGACGGGATCGCGTACTTCGTGATGGGGATCGTCGCCGGCGGCAACCTCGCCGAGCTGCTGGCGCGCGAGCCGCGGCAGCCGATCGACGAGGTGCGGCGGCTGCTCTGCGAGATCGCCGACGCGCTCGCCTACGCGCACGTGCGCGGGGTGATCCACCGCGACGTCAAGCCGGACAACATCCTCCTCGACGCCGATCGCGGGCGCGCGATGGTGACCGACTTCGGGATCGCGCGCGCGATGGAGGCGGGAACGCGGCTCACCCTCACCGGCATCGCGGTGGGGACGCCCACCTACATGTCGCCGGAGCAGGCGCTCGGCGAGCGCGAGATCGACGGGCGGAGCGACATCTACTCGCTGGGCGTCGTCGCGTACGAGATGCTCACCGGCCGCGTGCCCTTCACCGCGGGCAACTCGATGGCGCTGCTGCTCAAGCACGTGGGCGAGCGTCCTCCCTCGATCGCCGAGCTGCGCCCGGATACGCCGAAGGGTCTGCGCGAGGTGATCGAGCGCGCGCTGATGAAGAGCCCCGAGGATCGCTGGCCGACGGCCGCCGCCTTCCGCGACGCGCTGGCGGCGGACCGTCCACCCGCGTCATGGCGGGCCGAGCCGCGCGAGCCGGTGCGCTACGCGTCGCCGCGTCCGGAGCCCGCGAGGGCCGACGCGCGAGCCGTGTCGCCGCGCCGTGGCTCGCCGGCCGCGGAGGGAAAACCGGGGGCAGTGGTGCCGGTGGTGACGCCTAACGGGACGATCGTCGAGCCCTCGCACCTCGTGGGGCTCACCCCCGAGCAGCGCGCCGACCTGCGGCTCTGGCACGGCCGCACCGCGCTGATCGAGCGCGTGCGCGCGATGCGCGGCTACACCTGGCTGACCGCCGCGGCGCTGGTGGCGAGCTTCGTCGGGTTCGCGGTCGGCGTGGACGAAGGTATCCCGCCGCTGATCTTCGGGCCGGCGGTGTCGTTCTACATGTCGTACAAGTGGTGGCGCCGCGGGAGGTCGCTGCGCGAGAGCGGGCTGCGGCTGCGACGTGTGATCCTCTCGCCTCGGCTCAAGTCGGTGCTCCCGCGGCCGGCGACGCCACCGACGACGGCGCAGCTCGAGAAGCTCGCGCCGCGCGAGGTGCTCGAGAGTCCGCTCGGGCTCTCGATCCGGCGCGCGGTGGAGGAGCGCAGCGCGATCCTCGCGATCGCGGCGAGCCTCTCGAAGTCCGACCGCGCGGTGATCCCCGATCTCGAGCCGACGGTGAACGGCCTCGTCGAGCGCGTGGTGAGCGTGGCGCAGGTGCTGCACCGGCTCGACCAGAGCATGGACCCGCGTCTGGCCGCCGACCTCGACGTGCGCATCGCCGACGCGGCACGCGACAGCGAGTCGGTGGAGGGGCAGCGTCGCCTGGCGCTTCTCCGGCGCCAGCGGGACACCATCGAGGAGCTGACGCAGCGGCGCGCCGCGCTGGCGCGGCAGCTCGAGAGCGCCGGGCTCGCGTTAGGCAACCTGCGCCTCGACCTGATCAAGCTCCGGTCGTCCGGGCTGCAGTCGGCGCTCTCCGACGTCTCGAGCGCGACGCAGGAGGCGCGGGCTCTCTCGCGGGAGATCGGCGTGGTGCTCGAGGCGGTATCCGAAGTGAAGAAGCTGTAACTGCGACGAGCGACGAGCGATCAACACCAACGAGCGACGTGTGACCGACCGCAACGTGCGACGAGCGAGAGGGCTCGGGATCATCGTGCTGTTCGGCATCGTCGGCTGCCGGCATCGCGTCGCGACGGCGCCGGTGGCGGAGAGTCCGTGCTGGTCGTATGTCGCGAGCTCGCCGCTGCCGCCCGAACGCGTCGCGCGGCGGTACATGGATGCCTTCGAGGCCGTCGGACTCGCGGACCCGATGTGGTTCGTGCACGCGGATACCGCGTGGGCGCTCACGCATCCCGTCGCCCCCGGCGACACGAGTATCGGGGCGCGATACGCGGCCCGGATCGTCGCCTTCCGGAAGGGCGACAGCACTCACTTCCGGCAGTACGTCGCCGAGCTGGCGGGAGCGCGTACACTCGCGTCCGACAGCCCGGGCAACCGCCGCCTAACGGACTTGTGCGCGGAGATCACGCGCGCCGCCGCGATCGAGCCGACCGCTCCCGCTGCACCGACGGGCGACGAGACGCTGAGCGTCTGGCGACTCGGCACGGAGCCGCGGTGACATGACCCGACACCGATGAGGGAGTTCTCCACGACCATCGAGATCGCCGCGCCGACGGATCGCGTCTGGCAGGTCATGCGCGACGTCGAGCGATGGAAGGAGTGGACCTCGACGGTCACGAGCGTTCGCCTGTTCGGGAAGCCGCTGCGCGTCGGGAGCCGCGCGCTCATCAAGCAGCCGAAGTTCCCGCCCGCGATGTGGCGCGTGACGCACCTCGACGAGGGGCGCGAGTTCACGTGGGTGTCGGGAATCCCCGGCGTGATGCACGTGACGGCGCGGCACGCGGTCGAGCCGGGACCGCGCGGCAGCCGCGCGACGCTCTCGCTGCGCTTCCGCGGCGGACTCGGCCCCTGGTTCGGAGGAAAGACCGCGCGCATCAACCAGGAGTACATCGAGACGGAGGCGCGCGGCCTCAGGGCGCGCAGCGAGTGAGCGCGCCGTGTCCGGAATACGGCTTCATCGTGACGATGGAGCTGGCGTCCTCGCTGACCGAGCGCGAGCGCGATCGGCTCCGCGACGCATGGGAGGATCTGCTGGCGAGCCGGGGGCTCGTGTCCGAGGGGCATGTGGACGACGAGGAGTGGTGGGAGCTTCCGGTGCTGAGCGAGGCGTCGCAGGCGACCGACGCCGACCGTGAGGCGGTGCGCGCGTGGCTCGACCGTCGTGGCGACCTGCGGTCGTGGGACGTCGGCGAGCTGATCGACCTGCGCGACATGGACTGACGCGGGCACGAGACTCGCCAGCTGGCGAGCCATGACCCGCTTCGGCTTTCACGCGTCGCACGAGCAGCACGCTCCCGATCGTCTCCTCGCCTACGTCCGCGCCGCCGAGTCGGCGGGGTTCGAGGGCGGGATGTGCTCCGACCATTTCCATCCCTGGCTCCCCGAGGAGGGACAGAGCGGCTACGCGTGGGCGTGGCTGGGCGCCGCGATGCAGGCGACCGCGCTCACCTTCGGCACGGTGAGCGCGCCAGGCTGGCGCTATCACCCGGCGATCGTCGCGCAGAAGGCGGCGACGCTCGGCGTCATGTTCCCCGGACGCTTCTGGCTCGCGGTCGGCAGCGGCGAGGCACTCAACGAGGGGATCACGGGGCTGCCCTGGCCGCCGAAGGCGCGACGCACGGCGCGTCTCGCCGAGTGCGCCGAGGTCATGAAGCGACTCTGGCGCGGGGAGACGGTCACGCACCATGGGGAGATCGTCGTCGAGGACGCGAAGCTGTACACCCGGCCGCGCGAGGCGCCGCTGCTCTTCGGCGCGGCGCTGAGCGAGGAGACGGCGGCCGCGGTCGCGCCGTGGGCGGACGGGCTGTGCACGATCGGCGGCGAGGAAGAGGACGTGCGCAAGGTGATCGACGCATTCCGCGCGCACGGAGGCGAAGGCAAACCGGTGTACCTGCAGCACGTCGTCTCCTGGGCGCCGACCGAGGATGGTGCCCGCAGGCAGGCGCACTGGCAGTGGCGGCAGAGCGTCCTCGGCGGGGCGGTGCTTCCCGAGCTGCGGACACCGGCGCAGTTCGCGGCGGCGGCGGAGCGCGTGACCGAGGAGGATGTCGCGCGGCTGGTGCGCGTCTCGTCGGATCTCGCGCGCCACGCCGAGTGGCTGTCGATCTATCCGCGGCTCGGCGTGGACGCGGTCTACATCATGAACGCCGGGAAGAACCAGGAGCAGTACATCGAGGCCTTCGGCGCGAAGGTCCTTCCCGGGCTCCGCCGTTAGGCAGCGGCCGAGGGTTCCGTTGACGCCGAAGCCGACTAGCTTGGACGTGTCCACACGCCCGACGACCACCCGAACCGATCACCGACGACCATGATTCCGGCGCGCGAAGCACTCGACCGTCTCCGCGAGGGGAACACGCGCTTCATCGCCAGCCTGAAGGACCCCGATGCCCTGGTGCATCAGGGGAGGCGGCTCGAGCTGATCACCGTGCAGGAACCGTTCGCGATCATCCTCGGCTGCGCGGACTCGCGCGTTCCGGCGGAGATCGTCTTCGACCAGGGGCTCGGCGACCTGTTCGTCGCGCGCGTCGCCGGGAACATCATCGCGCCCTCGCTCGTCGGCAGCGTCGAGTTCGCGGCGGAGCGCTTCGGGACGCGACTCGTCGTCGTGCTCGGCCACTCCCAGTGCGGCGCCATCACCGCGACCATCGAATCGCTTCGCGATCCGGCGGCCGCGGGGTCACGCAACCTGATGTCGATCGTCGACCGCGTGCGCCCCTCGGTGGAGACGCTGCTCAGCGCGGGAATGCCGCTCGACGACGCCAGGCTCGTCGACCTCGCGGTGCGCGCCAACATCCGTGCCTCGGCGAATCATCTCCGTCACGGCTCCCCGGTGCTGGAAGACCTGATCGAGCGCGACGGTCTTCTCGTCGTCGGCGCCGAATACTCGCTCGAGACGGGACAGGTGGACTTCTTCGACGGTGTGCCGGGGGGAGTGGGGGCGAACGGCTGAAACCATCGTCGGGAGAGACGGCGGCACTGCAGGGGGGGTCTGCGCCGAGCCTTCTGGCTTTGGCCTTTTGGCTCTGGCCTGTTGGCTTTTGGCGTCAATCACAGAGGGGTACAGCGAGCACACGGAGGACACGAAGTTCTCCTCGGCGGGACGAGACTCCGAGCGCAAGTGGCAGGTGGCTCTGGTTCGGGGCAAGCGGTGAAAGCTCCTCGCACCACGAGCCCGGACGAACGATTGGGGCACGCCGCGCGAGATGATCTCCGCTGGCGTGCCCCAATCAGTCTTCTCGACCGACCGCTTACTCCTCGCGCCCGGTCGTACTCGATCCCAGCTCGTGAATCTCCGCTGCCTGGCGGCGCAGTTCGGCGGCGCGCTCAGCGACCTCACGGGTCAGCTCGCCCGTCTGCGCGAGCTCGGCTTCGCGCCCCTCGAGCGCCTGCCGCGTCTCGCGGAGCCGCCGCTCCCCTTCGTTCAGGGCGCGGTCGGCCTCGCGAAGCTGCGCCGCGGCAGCGTCCTGTCGCTCTCGAGTCGCCTCGTCGTCCTCGGCGCGCAGCCGCGCGGCGCGCTCCGGCTCGCGGGTCTGCGCCGCGGCCTCTTCCGGCGTTCGGGCGCGGGGGAACTCTTCGGGATTCGAGATCGGGTGCGTCATGGCTCGTCGGGTCGAGTGTAGCGGGAGGTCACGCCTGAGAGTTGCAAGGGCGGAGCCAGCACTCGTGCGATCCCGGTCGTCTCCGCGGCGCTATCCCTCCGGCTGATTGCGCATGTGGTCGGCCAGTGCGTGCAGCTTCCCGCGGAGAAACTCCCGCAGCTCCGCCGGCATCTCGTGCTCGTTCAGCGAGCGGTCCATGCACCAGAGCCACTCGTCGCGCTCGCGGGCGCTGATGGTGAAGGGGAGATGGCGCGCGCGGAGCCGGGGGTGCCCGTGCTTCTCGACGTAGAGCTGTGGCCCGCCCGTCCACCCGCTGAGGAACATGAAGAGCTTCTCGCGCGACGCCTTGAGGCTCGTCGCGTGCAGACGCCGGATCGTCGCCGCCTCGGGGGCGGTATCCATGAGGTCGTAGAAGCGGTCGACGATGCTGCGCACGCCCGCCTCGCCGCCGAGCATCTCGTACGGGGTCGCGTTGGTGAAGTCCATCGTCGAAATTTAGTGCATGGACATCGCCACGATCGGGTACGAGGGCGCCTCGGTGCCGCGCTTCCTCGACGCGCTGCGCGAGGCGGGGATCGAGCTGCTGGTGGACGTACGCGCCGTCGCGAGCTCGCGGCGTCCCGGTTTCGCGAAGACCGCGCTCGCGGCGAACCTGGCCAGCGTCGGGATCGACTACCTGCATCTGCGCGCCCTCGGCACCCCGGCCGACGGCCGCGCCGCGGCGCGGGCGGGGCGCACCGCCGAGATGCACCGGATCTTCCGCGAGCAGCTCGCGACGGACGAGGCGCAGGCGCAGCTCGCGCAGGTCGCCGATCTCGTTCGCGCCGGCCGGAAGGTGTGCCTCCTCTGCTTCGAGGCCGACGCGGCGCACTGTCACCGCGCGATCGTCGCCGACGCGCTGGCGACGACGCTGCCGGCGCGGGTGGTGAATCTCCAGCCCTGGCCGGAAGAGGACGAGGACTGACGATCGCCGCGCGGTTGGCCGTCAGGCGCCGCCGATGTTAGAATGGCGGCCATGCCGAGCCCGAACCGCCGCTCCCTCGCCTCGCTCCTCGTCGGGGTCATCGCTGCGTTAGGCGGGATGTGGACCGCCGCGTACCTGCGCGGTCACCGCTGCCTCGAGGCCGGCGGCCGGTGGACCCCGGGGGTGAACCGCTGCGAGCTGCCCGCGGGTGTGACGCCGGAGACGACCCGGCAGTTATTCTCGGCGTACCTGCTCGGCCTTCTCGTCGCGATCGCGATCGCCGTCGTGCTCTGGCGGATCTTCGCGTACGCGAGCGGCGCGCGGGCGGCACGACGATAGCGCGACACCGCGAGGTTTCCCCCGAACCCCGATTACCGATGACACGCACGACCAGGCTGCTCCTCATGCTGGTGCTGTTCACCGTGGCCGCTCCGGCGGCGCGCGCGCAGACCATCTGGACCCCGCTCGACCACCGCATGACGGCTCGCGTCGAGTTCTGGCACGCGCACTTCAAGGACAGCAATGGCGCCGGCAGTCCCTCGAGCAGCTCGGGGCCGCTCTTCTTCTCGCTCGCCTTTCCGATCGATCAGAAGCTGGCGGTGAACTTCGAGCTGCCATGGGCGCGAGCGTCCATCGACGACCCGTTCTCCGGCACGAACGGGAGCGAGAGCACCGTCGGGAACCCCTACTTCGGGGTGCAGGTCGGCGCGCTGAACAAGCCGACGAGCTTCGTCGGTGAGGTCGGGCTTCGCCTCGCCGCGGCGAGCGAGAGCAAGTTCGGGGCGATTCTCGTCGGGATCGTCAGCGAGCCGGAGCGCCTCGAGGCGTTCATCCCGAAGACGAACACGCTCTCGGCGGCGGGGAACATCGTGATGCGGCGCCCGACGAGCAGCGCCCGCATCCGGGTCGGCGTGTCGGAGCTGCTGGCGAGCAAGGATAACGGCGGGAACAACACCCTCATCGACTACGGCGCGCAGGCGAGCACCGACGTCCAGCTCTTCCGATTCGGCGGCGCCCTCACCGGGCGGTACGTCGCGAGCGGGAGCGGCACCTTCAGCGAGCGGTCGAACCACTTCGCGACCGGCATGGCGAGCGTGGCGTTAGGCGGGTTCCGCCCCGGCGTGTCGGTGCGCCTCCCCTTCGACAGCGACATCCGCAACGACGTGCCGTGGATGCTCGGGCTCAGCCTGGAGTACGAGTTCAAGTGAAGGGGATAAGACGCGAGGGGAGTAAGGGTCGTGCCTTACTCCCCTCATTCTCCCTATTCTCCTTACTCTCCTTACTCTCCTTGCCCCCTGCCGTCGCGCGCGCGCAGAGCATCTGGGTGCCGATCGATCACCAGATGCATGCGCGGGTCGAGTGGTGGCATCCGCATCTCGCCGGCGCCTCCGGAATCACCGCGCTCTCGGGCGCGCGCTATTTCTCGGCGACCTTCCCCGTCGGCGAGCGCGTCGCGTTCGCCTTCGAGCTTCCCTTCGCGCGGGCGCGGATGCCAGCGACCGTGACGACGCCGGCGTACGCCGACGCGTCGATGGGCAACTGGTACGTGGGGCTCCAGGTCGGCGATGCCCTCGAGCCGACCGCCGTCGTCGGCGAGATCGGCGCGCGCCTCTCGGCGACGAGCGACGACGCCTTCCTCTCGACCACCGTCGGCATGATCGGCGACCCCGAGCGGTTCGAGGCATTCCTCCCGAGCGCCGCTTCGCTGAGCGCAGCGGCGAACATCATAGCGCATCGTGGCAGCACGATGGCGAGACTGCGGTTCGGCATGACGGCCCTCGCCTACAGCGGTAGCGGTACCGGCGACGGCAGCCACATGCTCATCGACTACGGGCTGATGGCGTCGCGCGACATCGACCGCCTGCGGATCGCGGGCGCGGTCATCGGTCGTGCCGCGACGCTGAACGAAGGACCCTTCGGCGACCGAGCGAGCCACGTCGCGACGGGGACGGCGAGCCTCTCCCTCGGCGCGTTCCGGCCGAGCGTCTCGCTCCGTCTACCGTTCGAGCAGAGCATGCGGCGCATCTCCCCGTGGACCCTGGGCGTCGGGGTGGACATCACTCCGCGCGGGAAGCGCTGCTGACGAGCTGTCGCTAGCTCGTCAGCGCGCGCGCCAGGTACGGCGCCGTGCGGCTGTCCCTCGCCCGTGCGACCTCCGCCGGCGTCCCGAAGGCGACGACGCGTCCGCCCTCGTCTCCCGCGCCAGGCCCGATGTCCATCACGCGGTCGCTCCCCGCGACGACGCGCATGTGATGGTCCACGACGATCACCGTGTTCCCCGCGTCGACGAGGCCGTGCAGCTGCGCCATCAGCTTGTCGACGTCGCTCGGGTGCAGCCCCGTGGTCGGCTCGTCGAGGATGTAGAGCGAGTTGCCGCGCTGCATCCGCTGCAGCTCGGTCGCGAGCTTGATGCGCTGCGCCTCGCCACCCGAGAGCTCCGTCGCCGGCTGGCCAAGGCGCAGGTAGCCCACGCCGACCTCGCGCAGCACGGTGAGCGCGCGGTGCACGTGCGGCTCGTCGGCGAAGAACTCCCACGCGGCGTCCACCGTCAGGCCGAGCACGTCGGCGATCGATTTGCCGCGATATTGCACCTCGAGGGTCTTCGCGTTGTAGCGCGTGCCGTGGCACACGGGGCAGGGCGCATACACGCTCGGCAGGAAGAGCAGCTCGACGCAGACGAAGCCCTCCCCCTCGCAGTTCTCGCAGCGTCCCTTGGCGACGTTGAAGGAGAAGCGGCCGACATCGTAGTGCCGCGCCTTCGCCATCTTCGTCGACGCGAAGATGCGCCGCACGTGGTCGAAGAGCCCCGTGTACGTCGCGAGGTTCGAGCGCGGGGTGCGGCCGATCGGCTTCTGGTCGACGCGCACGAGCCGCTTGATGCGCTCCATCCCCGAGACGATGTGCCCGCTCGTCGTCGGCGCGTCGGCCTCGAGCTCCTCCCCTTCCTCCGCCTCCACCTCCGGCTCGTGGCCGAGGTGGCGCGCCACGAGCTCGACGAGCGCCTGGCTGACGAGGCTCGACTTCCCGGAGCCGGAGACGCCGGTCACCGTCGTGAACACGCCTAACGGGAAGGCGACGTCGAGCCCGCGCAGGTTGTTGCGCGTCACGCCGGCGAGCTTCAGCCATCCGCTCGGCTCGCGCGGCGGCCGCACGGCGGGCGGCTCGCGGTCGAAGAGATAGCGCGCGGTCGCCGACGACTCGACCCCAGCCAGCCCCGCCGGGGGGCCGCTGTAGAGGATCCGTCCGCCGTGCTCACCCGCCGCCGGGCCGACGTCGACGATCCAGTCGGCGCGGCGGATGACGTCGAGGTCGTGCTCGACGATGAAGAGGGAGTTCCCCGACGCCTTCAATCGGTCGAGCGCGCGGAGGAGCGCCTCCGTGTCCGCGGGATGCAGCCCCGCCGACGGCTCGTCGAGCACGTAGACGACGCCGAAGAGGTTCGAGCGCACCTGCGTCGCGAGCCGCAGGCGCTGCAGCTCCCCCGGCGACAGAGTCGGCGTGCTGCGCTCGAGGCCGAGGTAGCCGAGCCCGAGGTCGAGCATCACGTCCACGCGCGAGATCAGATCCTCCGCGATGCGCTGCGCGACGATCGCCTGCTCGGGGTGGCGCTCCTTCAGCTTCGCAATGTCCTCGCCGCGACCGGCGGCGACGGTTCGGAAGATGTCGGCGAGCCGCTTCAGCGGGAGGCGTCCCATCTCGGCGATGTCGAGCCCCGCGAACTTCACGGAGAGCGCCTCCCGCTTCAGCCGTTTCCCGTGGCAGAGCGGGCACTCGGTGCTCACCATGTACTCCGCTGCGCGGCGCTTCATCGACGCGCTCTGCGAGTTCGCGAAGGTGTGCAGCACGTGCCGCTTGGCGCTCGTGAAGGTGCCCATGTAGTCGGGCTCCTCCTTGCGGCGGATGGCGCGCTTCACCTCCTCGATGGTGTAGCCGGCGAACACCGGGGCCTGGGGCTGCTCCTCGGTGAAGAGGATCCAGTCGCGCGTCTTCTTCGGCAGCTCGCGCCAGGGGACGTCGACGTCGATGCCTAACGTCGTGAGGATGTCGCGGAGGTTCTGTCCCTGCCACGCCGTCGGCCACGCCGCGACCGCACGCTCGCGGATCGTGAGCGAGGGGTCGGGAACCATCGACTGCTCGGTCACCTCGTAGACGCGGCCGAGCCCGTGGCACTCGGGGCACGCGCCTTCGGGAGTGTTCGGCGAGAACCCTTCGGCGTAGATGATCGACTGCCCGCGCGGGTAGTGCCCGGCGCGCGAGTAGAGCATGCGGAGGAGGTTCGAGATCGTGGTGACGCTTCCGACGGACGAGCGCGAGGTCGGCGAGCCGCGCTGCTGCTGCAGCGCGACCGCCGGCGGGAGCCCGTCGATGTCGTCCACGTCGGGGACGCCCTGCTGCTCGAACAGCCGGCGCGCGTAGGGCGCGACGGACTCGAGATAGCGCCGCTGCGCCTCGGCGAAGAGCGTTCCGAAGGCGAGCGAGGACTTGCCCGAGCCGGACACGCCGGTGAAGACGACGAGCGCGTCGCGCGGGATCTCGAGGTCGATGTCCTTCAGATTGTGCTCGCGCGCGCCGCGCACGCGAACGAAGCCCTCGCGGCGCGCGCCGTTCGCGCGGACGCGTCCATTCGTGCGTGGTGCGAGGAGCTCGGTGGGGCTTGACGGGTGCTGCATGTGCGGGCACATCTGGTGGAGGGCGAGCGAGCCGCTCGCCGAATCGCGATAAGCGCGCCACCACTCCAGGAAATGCCCATGCTGCGCCATTCGATCATTGCGCTGTCCCTGCTCGCCGCTGGCACCACAGGACCGAACACGGCGCCGCCGCGCGACACACGCCTCATCGGCCGATGGGACATCACGATCACCACCCCCGACGGCCCGCGCCCATCCTGGCTGGAGATCGATCAGTCGGGGAACGACGCGCTCGTCGGACGTTTCGTCGCGATCGTCGGCAGCCAGCGTCCGATCTCGCGCATCGACGCGGACAGCAACGGCTTCCATTTCGCGATCCCGCCGCAGTGGGAGGGAGGTCCGGGCGATCTCGCGGTCGAGGGACGGGTGCAGGACAGCACGCATCTCGCCGGCTCCATCACCTTCCCCGATGGGAAGCGCTTCGAGTGGACCGCGGTCCGCGCCCCCGCGCTGCAGCGCGCCGCCGCGCCGAAGTGGGGGGCGCCGCGGCGAATCTTCGACGGCAAGACGCTCACCGGCTGGCGCGCCCTCGGTCCCAACCAGTGGGAGGCGGCGAACGGCGTGCTGCGGAGCCCGCGCTCGGGAAGCAATCTCGTCACCACGAGCAGCTACGCCGACTTCAAGCTTCACCTCGAGTTCCGCTACCCGAAGGGGAGCAACAGCGGGATCTACCTGCGTGGCCGGCACGAGGTGCAGGTCGAGGACGATGAAGGGAGCGCGCCGCTCACCGAGCACTTCTCCGGCGTCTACGGCTTCCTCGCGCCGACGCGCATCGTCGCGCGTCCGCTCGGGCAGTGGAACAGCTACGACATCACCCTCGTCGGCCGGATGGTCACCGTCGTCGCGAATGGGGTGACGGTGATCTGCAACCGCGAGATCCCGGGGATCACCGGCGGGGCGCTCGACTCCGACGAGGGAGCACCGGGCCCGCTGATGCTCCAGGGGGACCACGGCCCGATCGAGTATCGCAACATCGTCCTCACGCCGGCGGCGCCGGCCGCGTCCGCGACGCGTTAGGCAGGTGTTCCGCGCTGTCGCGGGCGACTTCCGCGCGATCTGGCGCGACGGCGGGTCACTGGCGCGGGCCTCGCTCGTCCTGCTCGCCGTCGCCGCCGCGATGCACCTTGCCGCGCTCGCGGGGCTCGGCATGAACGACGTCGGCTTCGCCGTCACCGGCGTGCCGCACGTCGCGGTGATCGTCCTCGGCTGGTGCCTCGTCGGCCGCGGCTTCATCGGTCACTACCGCGGATGGAGGGCGCGCGCGAGCTTTCGCGCGTTCCGCGGGCCGCCCGCGTGGCGGCTCTGGATCCTGTTCGCGCTCATCGGCCTCTACATGGGCGCGTGGGCGCTGTACCTCGCCTCGCTCGGCGAGGGAGGCGCCGAGGTGCGCGACGGTGCGTACGTCTGGCTGGATGGCGCGCGAACCGTTCGCGAGATCACCCCCGCCGAGTATCATCACTGGAACGTCGCGATGCTCGCGCTGTTCTCCGCGGCCTGGTGCTGGTTCTCCTTAGTCATCGCGATCGGCCACTGGAAGACCGACGCGTTCCATCGATCGCTGGAGACGCGACGGGCCGGGGACGCTCCCGCCGCCGGCTGACCACATGACCGCCCCCGATCTCACCGGAGCCCTCGACTTCCTTCGTGCCGCCGAGGCTCTCAAGACCGCGACGCGCAGCGGCTGGACCTCCGCGGGCGAGCGCGAGAGTGTCGCCGAGCACAGCTGGCGGCTCTGCCTGATGGCGCTCGTGCTCGCGCCGCACTTTCCCGACGTCGACTTCGCGCGGCTGATCCGGATCTGCATCATCCACGATCTCGGCGAGGCGATCAGCGGCGACGTGCCCGCGCCGGAGCAGGCGAAGCGCGGCGCCAGCAAGTCGGCGGACGAGCGGCGCGACCTGCTGCAGCTCCTCACCCCGCTCCCGCCCGCGCAGCGAGACGAGATCGTCGCGCTGTGGGACGAGTACGAGACCGCGGCGTCCCCCGAGGCGCGGCTGGCGAAGGGGCTCGACAAGCTCGAGACGATCCTCCAGCACACGCAGGGACGCAACCCTCCCGACTTCGACTATCGCTTCAACCTCGGCTACGGCCGCCGCTTCACCGCCGATCATCCCGTGCTCGTCGCGCTGCGCGAGCTGCTCGACGCCGAGACCGAGCGGCGGGCGCGCGAGTCGGAAGCGAGCGGGGAACGGCGATGACCGAGCGCGAGAAGATGGTGCGCGGGGAGCTCTATCTCGCGAGCGATCCCGAGCTCGTCGAGGGGCGCATCCGTGCGCGGCGCCTCCTCGCGCGCTTCAACGCGAGCGACGCGGGGGACGCCGCGACGCGCGTCGCGCTGATGCGCGAGCTGTTCGGCGAGGTCGGCGCCGACGTCTGGATCGAGCCGCCGTTCCAGTGCGACTACGGCACGCAGATCACGCTGGGCGCGGGAGTCTTCGTGAACTTCGGCGCCGTCTTTCTCGACCCGGGGCCGATCGCGATCGGCGCGGGAACGCAGATCGGGCCTAACGTGCAGCTCCTCACCGCCGACCATCCCCTCGACGCGCGTACCCGTGCCGCCGGCCCCGAGCTCGGCCGCCCGATCACGATCGGCGAGCGCGTCTGGCTCGGCGGCGGGGTGATCGTCTGCCCGGGAGTGACGATCGGCGCGGACACCACGATCGGCGCGGGGAGCGTGGTGACGCGCGACATCCCCGCGGGAGTGGTCGCCGTCGGGAATCCCTGCCGGGTGCTGCGAAAGATCTGATCGAGGAGAGAAACCGGAGGGCACGCGAGCCGTAGGGGTGCGGCCTTCCATCCCCGCCATCGATGCGCATCCCCCTCCCGCGCACCTCTCCGGCCGCGCTCCTCGCTTCGCTCGCTGTCTTCGGCTGCTCGCAGGGCGCCGCCGTGCCGCCCGGCGCGCACACCGTCGCCGTGGTGCGCGTGCCCGCGAGTCAGACCTTCACGGATCACGCTCCTCCCGCGCGGGAGATCGCGTTCAGTCCCGACGGCACACTGATGGCAAGCAGCGGCGCCGACGGAGTCGTGACGCTGCGTCGCGTCCCCGATGGCACGCTCGTGCGCACCCTCCAGCACGAGGGAGGGGCGACCGCGCTCGCCTTCAGCCCGGACGGCGGAAGCATCGCCACGGTCGGCTACGACGGAGCGCTGCGCATCTGGACGTTAGGCAGCCTCGCCGGCCCGCGCGCATTCCCCGGGCATCGGGGCACCGCGTGGACCGTCGCCTGGAGCCCGGACGGGCGGCGTCTCGCCACGGGGGGAGAGGACAGCACGGTGCGCATCTGGCGCGCGGAGGACGGTGCGGTGCTCCACACCCTCCGCGGTCATGCGCGCAACGTCTGGTCGGTGGACTTCAGCCCCGACGGCCGTCTCCTCGCCAGCGGGAGCTTCGACAAGCTGGTGAAGCTCTGGGACGTCGAGAGCGCCGCTCTGGTACGCACGCTCGCGGGCAGCGGCGAAGCGGTCGTCCATCTCACCTTCAGTCCCGACGGCGCGACGCTGGTCACCGGCGGTGACGACAACATGGCGCGTCTCTGGCGCGTCGCCGACGGTGCGCCGCTACGCGCCTTCCCGGTGGGCAATCACGTCTACTCGGTCGCCTTCACCCCCGACGGGCAGTGGCTCGCGACCGCGGGGCGCGCGCGCAGCGCGATCGGCACCTTCGCCCACCAGCTCGCCGATCGCTGGACGGGAGAAGCGACGGGGATCCGCATCTGGCGCGTCGCCGACGGTACGCTCCAACAGGCGATCACCGGGCATCGCGACGACGTCTGGTCGGTCGCGTTCAGCGCGGACGGCCAGTGGATGGCGAGCAGCAGCGAGGACGGGACGACGAAGCTCTGGCAGCTGGCGCCCGGGATCGCGACGCGCGGCACGCGGTAGCGCGCCGCTGGACAGCGGGGAAGCGACCGGCCACTGTTGGGCATGAGCGATCCCGAAGTCTGGCTCCGCGGCCCGATCGCGGGGATCCCACCCTTCCTCCAGCCGGTCGCGCACAGCCTCCTCCAGTGCCGGAACGAGGTGCGCGAGACGCTTCCGTCGCTCATCGGCGATCAGCTCTGGGCACGCCCCTCGAACGCGGGCTCGGCGGCGTTCCACGCGCGGCACGCGATGGGAAGCCTCGACCGTCTCTTCACCTATGCTCGCGGCGAGCAGCTCTCGCGCGAGCAGCTCGCCGCGCTCGCCGTGGAGAAGGAGCGGGATCCCGCCCTGAACGCGAAGCATCTCGTCGCCGCGTTCGACGCCGCGGTCGAGCGCGCGCTGGCGCAGCTCCGCACGACCGACGAGCGGACGCTGCTCGAGTCGCGCGAGGTCGGGCGCGGGCGGCTTCCCTCGACGGTGATCGGGCTGCTCTTCCACGCCGCCGAGCACACCCAGCGTCACGTCGGCCAGCTCGTGACGACGGCCATCGTCGTCCGCGGCGGAGCACGTTAGGCAGGCACGCATGGCTTCCCTCGACGAGCCGCTCTTCTTCGCGACCCCGGCCGACTTCCGCGCCTGGCTCGAGGCGAATCACGCGGCCGAGAGCGAGCTGTGGGTCGGCTTCCACCGCAGGAGCACGGGGCGGCCGAGCATCACGTGGCAGGAGTCGGTCGTCGAGGCGCTCCGCGTCGGCTGGATCGACGGCCTGCGCCGCACCCGCGACGAGCACAGCTACGTCATTCGCTTCACACCCCGCAAGCCGACGAGCACGTGGAGCGCGATCAACATCGCGACGATGGAGCGGCTGCTCGCCGAGGGGCGCGTGAACGAGGCGGGGCGCGCGGCGTACGAGCGGCGGAAGACCGCGAAGAGCGGCGTCTACTCCTACGAGAACCGCAAGCTCGCGAAGCTCGACCGCGCCTCCGAGCGCGAGTTCCGCGCGAACGCGAAGGCGTGGCGCTGGTTCGAGGCTGCCCCCGCCGGGTACCGGAAGACCGCCATCTGGCTGGTGATCAGCGCGAAGAAGCCGGAGACGCGGGCGCGGCGTCTCGCGCAGCTCATCGCGCATTCGGCGCGCGGGGAGCGTATTCCCGCCCTCACTCCGCGCCGCGCGGCCCCGAAGCGCGGCGCGAAGCGAAGCACCGATCAATAGAACTGCCGCAGCTCGACGCGCTGGTTGTTGAGGAAGACTCCCGCGATCCGCACGTAGTCCCCGTTGCGGAGACTCTGGAAGCGCAGCTGGTCGTTGCGGCTCACGTTGTACGGCAGCGACACGGTGATCGTCCCGTAGTTCTGGACGTCCATCGTGAAGAGGCCATTCGTGGTGTCGATCTGCCTCACGGTCCCCTGGATGTTCTGGATCGTGCCATTCGTCGCGCCGCCGGCTGCCCCGCCGCTCCCGGACACCGGCTGGTCCACCTGCACGAGATCGGTGTAGTAGCCGCCGTTGTTCGTGCTCTGCACGCGTGCGGTGACCTGGTCCCCCGGATCGAGCGAGGTGACCGAGTACTTCTGATTGTTGTACACCACCTGCGTCTGCGCGTCGTACGCGAGCGCGACGTTCGATCCGTCGGACTGCTGGATCACGATCTGCTGCGCGCGCGTGTCCACTCCGCGCACGACCCCCTGCACCTGATTCTGTCCGCCCCCGAGCACTCCGCCGAGCACGTTGCCGACGGATCCGAGCTGCGCGCAGGCGCCGAGCGCGAGGATCATCATCGCGGCGGCGCCCCGGCGCGCCGCGATCGTGAGCTGCGTCATCATCCGCCCCTCCTGGTTGAGCCCGCGTGAAGCGCAATCAGGATGCCGGGGCACGAGTCAGTCGTCGAGGGCGGTGAGCGAAACCCCGGCGCTGCCGTCCTGGTAGTAGACGACGCTGACCCGCCAGGGCTGGCAGCACACGGCGCAGTCCTCGACGTAGTCCTGCACCGAACCGCTGCCGGGATCGAGGGCGATCTCCACCGCTTCGCCGCAGTAGGGACAGCAGACCGTCGCCTCCATCTCGGCGGTGCCGTCGCCGAGCGGGAAGTCGTCGTCGAGCCCGGCCTCGAGCTCGGGGTCGTCGCGGCCGTCGTCCTCGAAGGCGCGATACAGATCGTCGGGGAAGCGCATGATGGATGATACACGAAGAGGCGCGTCGCGTTCGTGCTCTGACGCGCGCCGGCGGAGCGAGGCAGATTCCATGCGACCACCGTCACCACAGTCGGGATGATGCGAGCACCTCCGCTGCAACGCATTCTCGAGACCGCGCTCTACGTGGACGACCTCCCGGTGGCGCGCGCGTTCTACGTCGACGTGCTCGGCGCGGCGATCCTGCTCGACACGCAGCGGCTCGTCGCGCTCGACATCGCGGGCGCGAGCGTGCTCCTGCTCTTCCAGCGCGGCGCGACGAGCGAGCCGCTCGCGACGCCCGGCGGCGTCGTCCCGCCGCATGGCGGCTCGGGTGAGCAGCACCTCGCCTTCGCCATCGACGCCGGCGCGCTCGACGACTGGCGGCGGCATCTCGCGGGCCATGGGATCGCCATCGAGAGCGAGGTGACGTGGCCGCGCGGGGGGCGCAGCATCTACCTTCGCGATCCCGAGGGCCACTCGGTGGAGCTCGTCACCCGCGGACTGTGGGCGACATTCTGAGCGAAGAGACCGGCGATGATGCATTCCCTCGTCTTCATGATGCCGTACGCGGCGATCTTCTGGATCGCGTACGTGTGGGCCTTCCTTCCCGAGCAGCGGATCATCCGCGCCGCGCGCCGCGGAGACAGCTCGCGCGGCCGGCAGGATGCGGGCTCGCTGCGCGTGATCGTCGCCGCGGGGTCGATCGCGCCGCGTCGAGGAGCGCGCGCTCGTCGAGACCATCGGCGCGCCGTATCGCGAGTACATGGCGCGCACGGCGGTTCGTTCCCTTCGTCATCTGACGCGAAGCCGTCCCGCGATCGTACGCTCCCGAACGTGCGACGCACGCTGGCCTGCGGTCTGCTACCTCGCATGCATGACCAACCAGGAGGAACGTCATGCGTGAAGCTCTCGTCGGAATCGCGGTCGCGATCTGCCTAACGGCCGGGCCGGCCGCGGCGCAGCAGTCGAGCGGGGACGTGCACGCCGACTACATGCACGGCACCACGTCGAAGGCCAACTCGTGGGGCGCGGGCGCGCTCTACCAGCTCACCTTCGGCGGCAAGCAGGCGCCGCTGCAGCTCAACACCTCGCTCGGCGCGGACTGGACCAAGCAGGAGAACAGCGGGCCGAGCCAGACCTCGCTATCTTACGACGCAACCGTGCAGCCCGGCGGGAGCGGGTCCTTCGTTCCCTACGCCGGCGGCAGCGTCAGCGCCAACTGGAGCGGCGGCTCCAACAAGATGTGGGACGGCGCGAAGCTCGGCCTCGAGACGCTGGCCGGGTTCCAGGTGAAGCTCGGCCTCAACGGTGTCGCGTGGAAGGCGGAGGAGCGCTTTGGCTACGTCCGGGAGCAGGAGCACACCCTCACGACCCGCGTCGGGATCGCCGTCACCTTCTGACCGGGCGGCGCGCCTTCCCGGGCTCCGCGTCGAGCTCGGGAAGCGCGCCGACGGACGCTACATCCTGCGCTGCACGCGTGCCGACGGCACGGCCACCTGGCAGACGCAGACGCTGCCTAACGCGCGCTTCTTTCCGCTCCACGACCTCACGCACTTCGCCGTCGAGACTACGCTCGGCCTGACGCGCGGCTTCTTCGGGCTCGTGGCCGAGGGGTGGGACATCGCGGACACCGGCGGGAAGGGCGCGCGCGGGCCGATCCCCCGCCAGGCGATCCTCGTCGAGCACCTCGTCGGCCTCTTCGACCGCGAGCGCGACGGGACGGTGCCGCGCTGGAGCGCCTCCGACTTCAACGAGCAGCTCGCGCTCCGCGCCGGCGAGGCTCGCTTTCCGCTTCCCTCGCCATTCACCGACGCGCAGCTCGACGCGGTCCGGGCGCGGATCGCCGAGCTGCACGCACGCTGGCGCGCGCTTCCCCCGGACAGGACGCTCGAGCTGTCGCTCGGCTAGCGCCCGTCGTCGTCGCCGCGCGCGCCCATCCCCATGCTGCTCTTCCCGAAGGCGCGGCCGAGGGTCGTCGTCTCGCGCTCGATCTCGGGGATCATCCGCCGCGCCGAACGGCCCACGATCCAGTCGGAGAGTGGGCTCATGAAGAGCTGACGTACCGCGGCGAGCGGGGCGAGCGATCGCGGGACGAAGACCTTCCGCTTCCGGCGCTCGATCCCGTCAACGAGCGCCTCCGCGCATTCCTCCACCGACGTGACGCGCCCGAAGGGGCCGGGGAGACGCTCCAGCATCGCGTCGAAGGTGCCGAGCTCCGTGCGCTGGTCGCGCACGAGATCGGTGTCGATCCACGACGGGTGCGCGACGCCGACACGCACACCCTTGTGCGCGACCTCGAGGCGCAGCGCATTGCCGAAGTACTCGACGCCCGCCTTCGATGCCGCGTAGGTCGAGATTCCCGGCATCGCGGCGAGCGCCGCCGCGGAGGACACGAGAAGAACGTAGCCGCGCCGCTCCGTGACCCATGGCAGAGTCGCGCTCACGGTGCGCACGACTCCCGAGAGGTTGACGTCGATCGTCCGCACCAGCGCCTCCACCGGTCCGGCGGCGACGGTGCAGTTGCTCGCCACCCCCGCGTTCGCGACGACGACGTCGATCCCGCCGAACGCGTCCACGGTTCCGGCGACGGCGCGGTCGAGCGCGCGCTGGTCGGTGACGTCGCACTCGAACCAGCGGTGCCGGGCGCCGAGCTTCCCGGCGAGCGCGGCGAGTCGCCCCGGCTCGAGGCCGACCAGCGACAGCAGCGCGCCGCGCTCCGAGAGCAAGCGTGCCATCTCGGCGCCGATCCCTCGCGCGGGACCGGTGATGAGCACGACCTTCCCGTCGATTCGCTGCAGCATGCGATGCCTAACGTGTGATGGTGTCCACGAACGCGCGCCACTCGCGTGCCAGCTCGATCGTCGCCCGGCGCGCCGCCGGGACGACGCCCCCGAGGTTGATGAAGCCGTGCCCCATCGACTCGATCCGTCGCAGCCGCGCCACGCTTCCCGCGGCTCGCAGCGCTTCCGCGTACGCCTCCCCCTCGTCGCGCAGCACGTCGAATCCGGCGGTGACGACGAGCGCCGGGGGCAGCCCGCCCAGATCGCGGGCGAGCAGGGGGGAGATCCTGTCGTCGGCGCGGGACGCGTCGCTCCCGACGTAGAGCCGCGTGAACTCGCGGCGGTCGGCGTTGGTGAGGATGAACCCCTCTCCGAACAGCGCGTGCGAGGGACGATCGGTCGTCGCGTCGGTCGCGGGATAGATCAGCAGCTGCGCGACGGGCCCCTCACCCGCGCGCGTGGTGAGCCGCGAGGCGACCGCCGCGAGGTTGCCACCCGCGCTGTCGCCGCCGATCGTGACGCGCGACGCGTCGGCGCCGAGCGAGACGGCGTTCGCGCGCGCCCAGTGCAGCGCGGCGAGCGTGTCGTTCAACGCGGCGGGGAAGGGATGCTCGGGCGCGAGGCGGTACGCGACACTCAGGACGTGCATCCCCGCGTACGCGCAGAGGATCCGGCACGGCTCGTCGTGTGTGTCGAGATCCCCGAAGACGAAGCCGCCACCGTGCAGGTAGAGCATCAGTGGCCTCGGGTCATCGGCAAATGGTGCATAGAGGCGCACCGCGAGCTCGCACCCCGGTCCGGGGATCGTGAGGTCGCTCACCGCGCGCACCGGCGTCGTCGGCCCGGCGAAGGCGACCGCCTCGCGGGTGAAGCGCCGTCGAGCGCGCGCCAGATCGACCTCGGGGCTCGTGAGCCCGACCACCCCACGGCGAACCCGCAGCGACCGCACGAGCTGGAACTGCGGGTCGAGCCGCTGCCCGTCCATCACCACCGGCGCCTCGCCGGAGAGGAGCACCTGCAGCCGTGCGGGCAGCCGCGCGAGTCCGCGCACCAGGCCGAGCTGCAGGCGGTCGCCTAACGCGCGCTCCGGTCCGCTCATGCCTCGGCCCCGCGCCGGCGCGCGAGGTAGTCGCCGGCACGCAGACGCGAGACGCGACGGTGAAAGCGCCAGGTGAAGTCCGGCCAGAGCGTGGAGTTCCGGCCGGTGCGGTCGAGGTACCAGCTCGCGCACCGCCCCGCCGTCCACACGGTGCCGCGCATGCGCGTGTCCACCTCCGACACGAATCGCCGCTGCGCCTCGGGGTGCGGTTCCATCGCCGTGATTCCGCGCCGCTCCATGTGCCGCAGAACCTTCAGCACGTGCTCGATCTGCGCCTCGATCATGTAGACTACCGAGCTGTGGCCGAGCCCGGTGTTCGGGCCGAGCAGCATGAAGAAGTTCGGGAAGCCGGCGACCGTCGTCCCCATGTACGCCTTCGGGCTCCCCTCCCACGCCTCGCCGAGCGTGCGGCCGTCACGTCCCGTCGTCGTCGCGGCGAGGGGCGGGTCGGTCGGACGGAAGCCGGTCGCGTAGATGATCACGTCAGTCGGTCGCTCGACGCCCTCGCGATCGACGATCGTCCCCTCGCGCACCTCGGCGATCCCCGCCGTGATCACCTCGACGTTGGGCTTCGCGAGCGCGGGGAGATAGTCGTTGGTGAGGAGGATGCGCTTGCACCCCATCGTGTAGTCCGGCGTCAGCTTCGCGCGCAACTCCGGGTCGGCGATTGCGCCCTTCAGGTGGCGCATCGCCATCCGCTGCCCCCGCTCCATCAGCCTCGGCCGGCGGAAGGGGAAGACGAAGAGCTCGTGCTGCAGGTAGAGCTGGACGCGGTGCAGCCGCTGCAGCATCGGGTGCCGCCGGAAGCGGCGGCGCTCCTTTTCGGTGTGGTCGCGGTCGGGCCGCGGGAGGATCCAGGGCGGCGTGCGCTGATACACGTCGAGCTGCGCGACGCGCCTCTGGATCTCGGGGATGAACTGCACCGCTGACGCTCCCGTCCCGATCACCGCGACGCGCTTCCCCGTGAGGTCGCAGCTCGTGTCCCACTGGGCCGAATGGAACGAGGTGCCCGCGAAGCGCGCGATGCCGGGCAGCTCGGGGACGATCGGATCGCTCAGCGGCCCCGTCGCCATCACGACGACCGACGCGGTCATGACCCCCGCCGAGCTCTCGATGCGCCAGCGCTGCGCGTCGTCCTCCCAGCGCATCGACCGCACGTCGTGGCCGAAGCGGAGGTGCGGCATCACGCCGAAGCGCCCGGCGCAGTCGCGGAGATAGCGCAGGATCTCCGGTTGGGAGGAGAAGCTGCGCGACCAGTCCGGGTTGAGCGCGAAGGAGAAGGAGTAGAGGTGCGACTCGACGTCGCACGCGCAGCCCGGGTACACGTTGTCGCGCCACGTGCCCCCGATCTCTCGCGCGCGCTCGAGCACGACGAAATCGCGGACGCCACGCTGCAGCAGCCGGATCGCCATCCCCAGTCCGCCGAAGCCGCTGCCGATGATCGCGATGCGTGTGTCGAACCTGCCCGGACTCGTCAAACGTTCACCCTCGTGCGCCGATGGCCTGCCTCGAGATAAGATACGCATCGGTCACGCTTCGCTCACGCCCCGCTCCTCCGCCGCCACGGTCATGCTGGACACGGTCAACCTCGCCGCGAAGTTCGCCGCCTTCTCCGAGCACTGGTCGCCGAAGATCGCCGGCGAGGAGGCGGAGGTCGTGCTCTTCGAGCCGGCAACGACGCTCAACACCGGCGTCGTGCGCAACGAGCGAACGCGGGAGCGACTCGACCGGATATGAGCCAGAATCTCGAGCAGCCGCGGGCCGACGCGAGCCTCGACGAGCGTCCCGGCCCCTACGCCGCGCTCGCCGCGCGCGCTCGCCGGTCCTCCGACGGAGCGCTCGCGCTCGCTGCGGCGATCGGGTGTGCATACCTCGCGGCGCTCGTCGCGCTGCACCCGTCGTGGTGGAGCTTCGTCGTCGCTCCCATCGCGATCGGCGCCTACGGGCTCTGGGGGATCGCGGATCGCGAGCTCGTCGCCGGTGACGCGACTCGGCGCCGCCTCCTTCTCGCGGCCCGCGCCCTCGCCGCGGCGATCGGCACGCTCGCCGTGCTCACGAGCGTCTTCCGGATCCTCGGCGCCCTCATCGGCACCGTGATCTCGTAACGCTCAGGAGAGCTCGTCGAGCTTCCGGAGCGCGGGCACTCGCCACGCGGTAACCCCGACCACGCCCAGCGTCAGGATCCCGCCCAGCACCACCGAGCGCACCGCGCCGAGCAGCCGCGCCGTGACTCCGCTCTCGAACTCGCCGATCTCGTTCGACGAGCCGATGAAGATCTGGTTCACCGCCGAGACGCGGCCCAGCAGGTGCTCCGGAGTGCGGATCGTGAGCAGCGTCGAGCGGATCACGACGCTGACGTTGTCGAGCATCCCGCTCAGCGCGAGGATCGCGAGCGACAGCCAGAACGACCGCGAGAGCGCGAACGCGATCCAGCACAACCCGAACCCCGCCACCGCCCAGAAGAGCAGCCGCCCGGCGTTCCGCAGGTGCCGCCGCGTCAGCACGACCGACATCACCACCGCCCCCGCCGCCGGCGCGGCGCGGAGCAGCCCGAGTCCCTGCGGGCCGACGTGGAGGATCTCCGAGGTGAAGATCGGCAGCAGCGCGGGCGCCCCGCCGAACAGCACCGAGAAGAGGTCGAGGATCTGCGCGCCGAGGAGCTCCTTCTGCCTGAGCAGGAAGCGGATCCCCACCGTGAGGTTCTCGGCGATCCCCGTCGCGTCGTGGGCGACGAGCTGGCGCCGCGCGTAGGCGATCTTCACGAAGAGCACCGC
>DASVXU010000152.1:0-8550 GCA_036392515.1 Gemmatimonadaceae bacterium
CCGGCGCGGCTGGTCGCGCTGCGCCTGCGCCCGCGCGCCGGGCGCGTGGTTCCCGTGCGCCGCGTGCGCGCCCGCGCCGAACGCCCGCGCAGACGACACATCCCGACATGAGCTCCAGACCTTCCTCCCGTCCGACGCGCACCGTCCAGGAAAGCCAGCACGAGACCTCGGAGCTGATGATGCCGCAGGACGCGAACGTCCTCGGCCACGTCTTCGGCGGCGTCGTGCTGTCGATGATGGACAAGGCCGCGGCGGTGTCCGCCTTCCGCCATGCGCGCAACGCGTGCGTCACCGTGTCGATCGACCGCGTGGACTTCCGCGAGCCGATCCACGTCGGCGACCTGCTGATCATGAAGGCGAGCGTGAACTACACCGGCCGCACCTCCATGGAGATCGGCGTGCGCGTCGAGGCCGAGGACCTGATCACCGGCCGCCGCCGCCACACGAACTCCTGCTACATGACCTTCGTCGCGATCGACCGGAACGGTCGGCCGGTGGAGATCCCGGAGGTGATCCCGGAGACGGACATCGAGCGGCGACGGTACGCCGCGGCGAAAGAAAGGCGACGGAGGCGGCTCGAGGAGAGGAACGAGGAAGGGCAGGACTGAACGGCCATGTGGCACGAGGCTGGTGTCATCACGGCCGTGGCATGGGGCACGGGACGGAAAGGCCACCTGACAGGCGGCGGTGGTGCCACGTGGCCTGTCTGACAAGTGACTCATGACTCGGAAGGCATGACACTAGCCTCCTGCCACATGGCAGTCAGCAACCGCCCCACTTCACGACCCGTCACGAGTCAGTCAGATTTCAGGCATGCAGTTCTTCACCCTCGAGCAAGCCAATCGAACGTTGCCGCTCGTCCGGCGGATCGTGACGGACATCGTGGAGACGTACGAGCGGTGGCAGGAGGCGGTGCGGGCGTTCGAGCTCGCGTCGCTCGGATCGAAGGGCGGGGAGCAGAGCGCGGAGGCGGCGGAGCGGCAGCGCGAGGCGCAGCGGCTCGCCGAGGAGATCGCGGGGTTCGTTCGCGAGCTCGAGACGATCGGCGCCGAGTTCAAGGGCTACGACGTCGGGCTCGTCGACTTTCCGGCGAGGGTCGGAGACCGGACCGTCTATCTCTGCTGGCGGCTCGGGGAGCCGGAGGTACGGTACTGGCACGAGGTGACCGGCGGCTTCGCCGGGCGGCAGCCGATCGAGGCGCTCGCCTTCGTCTGATTCACGCAGCACTCACTCGCAATCACGCAGCGTCACATGGCCACCTTCCGCGCGCCCGACGGCACCACCTGGACGGTCCTCGTCCGCAACCCCGGCGCGAGCAACGCGATGATCGTCTTCTCGCATCCCGACGGGGAGAGCGCGAAGCAGGACCGCTACAACTGGTACATCAGCAGGGGGCCGGAGGCGAAGAGCGTGACCGGCCGGCTCGACCCGAAGAAGATCGCCGAGGCGCTGACGCAGAGCGACATCGAGCTCCTCTTCCGGCGGTCGATGCCCGTCTCGCGCGGCGGCCCGCTGCCTAACGCGCCGATGCCGGCGCAGGCGGTGTTCTCGAGCAACGAGCGCGAGCCCTAACGCTCGCGCTCTCCGGCGACGGATCCCTGCTCGCGCTCCGCCTCGTAGGGGACCTCGAGCTCCATCCCGTCGCGGGCGATGGTCACGTTCGCGAACACCTGCTTCGCCTCGCGCTCGAGGTCACCGGGGTCGCGCGAGTAGCGCGCCGAGAAGTGGGTGAGGACGAGGCGCTTCACCCCGGCGCGGGCGGCCACCGTCGCCGCCTCGCGCGCCGTCGAGTGTCCCGTCTCGACCGCGCGCTCCCCCTCCTCGTCGCCGAAGGTCGCCTCGTGCACGAGCAGGTCCGCTCCCTCCGCGGCGGCGACGGTGCGGTCGGAGGGACGCGTGTCGCCGG
This sequence comes from Gemmatimonadaceae bacterium, assembly GCA_036392515.1. GTDB lineage: Bacteria > Gemmatimonadota > Gemmatimonadetes > Gemmatimonadales > Gemmatimonadaceae > JABFXC01. The sequence goes on from DASVXU010000152.1 coordinate 1,907, forward strand.
TGATCACGACGCGGCGCCCGCGGCGCTTCTCGCCGACGAGCACCGACGCCTCGATGACGCGCCCGTCGTCGAGGGTGACCGGCTCCCCGCGATGGATGCGTCCCCAGAGCGGCCCCTCGGGGATGCCGAGGCTGCGCGCGAGCTCCGGGTTGAAGCGTCCGCGCCGCTCCTCCTCGACGATCGCGTAGCCGAAGGCGGCGGCGCCCCCGTGGTCGGCGAGGAAGGGGACGATCGCGTAGCCCTCGCGCTCCACCGGCTGGTCGGGCTCGAGCTCCGTGATCGCGACGTCGAACGTTAGGCGGTCGGCGCCGAACTGCTCGGCCCTGCGCAGGATGCGGCTCGCCCCCTTCGGTCCCCAGAGGCGGAGAGGCTCGGCGCGTCCCTGGAGCGCCATCGTCCGCGTCAGCCCGATGAGGCCAATGAGGTGGTCGGCGTGGAAGTGGGTGAAGAAGATGTCGCGCAGCCCGAACGCGACGCCGTAGCGCATCATCTGGCGCTGCGTTCCCTCGCCGCAGTCGAAGAGCAGCGTCTCCCCCTCGCGCACGACGGCGATGGAGGACACGTTGCGCTCGACGGTCGGTCGGGAAGCGGACGTTCCCAGTAGGCGCAGCGACAGCGACATGGCGGTGCAATATAGTCCTGTGAGAAACCGTAGCAGGCCTAGTCGAGCCCGTCTGCGTGTGTTGGTCCCTCCCTTGCAAAACGCCACTATCCGCGACGACACGGAGGTCGGTCGCGGTCAGCGGTCTTGGTAGCACCCGTTTGGGGCTGCGGGACGGCAGCAGCGGGACGGAGGACCCCAACGCGCGGAGGAGTGATGGCAGAGCGTAGCGAAGGAAAGAGCCGGCGTGGCTTCGCCTCGATGGACCAGGCGCGCCAGCGTGAGATCGCCAGCAAGGGCGGTCGCGCGGCGCACGCGAAAGGCACGGCACACGAATTCGACTCGAACGAGGCGCGGGCGGCGGGACGGAAGGGCGGCGAGGCGGTGAGCCGCAATCGCGAACACATGGCGGCGATCGGCCGCAAGGGTGGCGAAGCGCGCGGGAGCAGCGCGCGGAACAGTGCGGCGCGGGGAGCGGCGGCGCGACTGGGTGCGGAGGGCGCGCGGACCGCGGCCGCCGACACCTATCGGTCGACGGATGGGCGGGCGGACGTGTCGCGCACGGCAGTCAATCGTGGTGACACCGATCGCACGCAGCAGCTGCGGGCCGACGAGTTCCCGGCGGACCAGGCGCGCGCCTCGCAGACCCGCGAGACGAGCATCGGCGGGAGCAACGTTCAGGACAGCCCGTCGCGCGACGTAAGCACCGCCCGCCCCTAAGGGCGGGCGTCGGGGGTCAGGGGTCAGCCGTCGGCGACTGCCACATGGCAGTTCCCGACCCCTGACCCCTGACCCCCGACCCCTTTCTACTGCCTAACGCGCAGCCGCTCGAGCACCGCCGGATCGATGTTCCCGCCGCTGACCACGATCGCGACGGGCGACGGGAGGTCGGCGAAGAGGCCGGCGCGCAGCGCCGCGACGCCGACGGCGCCGGAGCCTTCCACCGTCAGCGACTCCTCGTCGGCGAGCCACGCGATCGCGCGGCCGATCTCTTCCTCGGACACGCGCACGATCGCATCGAGCGCGGCCCGGCCGATCGCCAGACCCTCCTCGTCGATCGCGCCGGCGAGTCCGTCGGCCAGCGTCGGATCGTGGCCGATGTCGACGACGCGACCCGCGGCGAGCGACTTCGCCATCGCGTCCGTCCGCTCGCTCTGCGCGCCGAGGATGCGCACCGCAGGAGCCGACGCGCGCAGCACGCTCCCGATCCCGCCGAGCAGCCCGCCCCCGCCGACGGGGACGATCACCGCCTCGACATCGGGGAGATCCTCGAGGATCTCCAGCGCGACGGTACCCTGCCCGGCGAGCAGCGCGTCGCCCGCGCAGGGATTCACGAAGCGTGCTCCCTCGCGCGTCGCGAAGTCGAGCGCCGCGGCGTGCGCGGCGTCGTAGTCGGCGCGCGACTGGTCGACGCGTGCGCCCAGCGCCGCGATCCCCTCACGCTTCACCGCCGGCGCGGTCGCGGGGACGAAGATCGTCGCGCGAATCCCGAAGTGCCGGGCCGCCCACGCCACACCGAGCCCGTGATTCCCCGCCGACGATGCGACGATCCCGCGCGCGCGCTCCTCGTCCGTCAGTGACGCGAGCGTGTTGAACGCGCCGCGCAGCTTGAACGATCCGGTGAGCTGCTCGTTCTCGAGCTTGAGATGGACGTCGACGCCGGCGATGCGCGAGAGCTCCGCCGATCGGCGGAGCGGAGTACGGCGCGCGACGCCGCGCAGTCGCGTCGCTGCTTCACGCACGCTGTCGAGAGCGACCAGGCCAGTCATGCGCGAATTCTAAGCGATGCCGCGGTGGGGCTGATGGCAGGAGGCTGATGGCAGGAGGCTGATGGCAGGAGGCTGATGGCAGGAGGCTGATGGCTTCTGGCCTCCAGCCGATAGCCTCCAGCCTCCAGCCTCCAGCCTCCAGCCTCCAGCCGACACCTACGCCGACGCCAGATCGAGCTCCGGCTCCCCACTCCACCGCGAGACATATGCGCCGACGTCGAACTTGCCGCGCGCGCGCTCGAGGGACATCGGGCGGATGGTGCCCCAGACGGGACGCGTCGCGAAGGGGCGGTCGAACTTGCCGAAGCACCAGAGGATGTTCGCGTAGCTGTTCGGGTCGCGGCCGTCGAGCGCGTAGTGATCGTTGAGCCAGATCAGGTGCGAGAGCGCGTCGGCGTAACGGTCGGTCCAGAGGAGCACCGACTTACCCCAGAGCATCCGCACCGCGTTGTGCATCTGTCCCGTCGCGAGCAGCTCGCGCTGCCCCGCGTTCCAGAGCGGCTCGTCGGTCGCGGCGGCGGCCAGCTCCTCGCGCGTGTAGATCGCGTCGCGCTCGTCGCCCTCGTGCTCCGCCATCGAGCGGTGCACCCAGGCGGGGAGCGCGGCGAGCGTCGCGTGCGCGGGGTTGTGCAGGCAGAAGTTGAGCGACAGCTCCCGCCAGACGATCATCTCGTCGAGGAAGGACTCCGCTTCCGCCGCCGGCGCGCCGGCGAGCACCGCGCGCGCGACTTCGGCGGCGCTGATGTGGCCGTAGCGCAGCCAGGGCGAGAGACGGCTCGATCCATCGGGATCGGTCGGATCGACGCGGCGCTCGCTGTAGTTCTGCAGCCCCGTCTCAACGAAGCGCTCGAGCCGCGCCCGCCCCGCGTACGTCCCTCCGCGGATCGCCACCGGCGGGACGTCGTGATCGATCTCGCAGCGCGCCGCCTCGCGCGCGACGTCGGCGCGGGTCAGATCGAGCGCGTCGATCTCGAGCGAGGCGAGAAGCGAGAGCGGCAGCTCGCGGCGCGGGGGACGATCGGCGACCGGCTCGAGGGAGATATCGCGCAGCTTCGCGAGCTTGGGGCGGATGGTGCGCGCCGCGTACTCCTCGCGCGGGAGCATCGCCGCGGGAACGACGCCGACCGAGTCGACGGCGACGACGCGGCAGGGGGCCGTCGCGGCGAGCCGCGCGGTTCGCTCGGCGACGCCGCCGGTCGGGCAGGCATCGGTGACGACGATGCAGGCGCGCGCGATCGCGCGATCGAGGGCGCGCGATCGCTCGTTGCGGCGGCGCTTGAGGATGAAGCGGAAGGCGTACCCCGCGGCCGCCGCCGCGCGCGCGACATCCTGTGCGCCCTGCAGAGCGAAGACGTGCGTGCGGTCGGAGGCGTGCTCGTCGTCGCAGTCGAGCTCCTGGAGGATGAGGAGGGGACGATTGAGACGGTCGGCCTCGAGGGTCGCGTAGCGGAGTGCCCAGTTCTCGTGGATGCGCTGAGTGCTCTGCATGAGATAGAGCACGAGCTCCCCCTCGGGAACGAGCCGCATCTCGTTGACGCGACCGGCGCGCTGGGCGAGCTGGTCGCGGACGTACGGGGAGCCGAGAGGGTGCATGGACTGCCAACACCCGGGGTAGGGGAGACGTTCCTGCGGTCGAGGCTGGCACTGAAGCCATGTGGCACGAGGCTAGTGTCATGAACTCTGAGCCATGAGCCAAGTGGCAGAACGACCACGAGGCACGCCGATCATTCTGACCCATGGCTGTCCTGCCCAGTGCCTCATGCCAAGGTCGTGATGACACTAGCCTCATGCCCCATGGTTGTTACCTCCATCACGAGTCAGCCGTCCTTGACGCGGAGGGTGGGGACCCGCTAGTTTGGTGCATCGGCGGCCCCGCCCAAGCGGGGCCGCTGTGCTTCCCGCGATGCAGTGTCCGACCGGCACGAGCTACGTGGGATGAGAGGGGCTGTAGCTCAGTTGGGAGAGCGCTGCAATCGCACTGCAGAGGTCAGGGGTTCGACTCCCCTCAGCTCCACTCGGCAGCAAGCACGGCTGGCACGCTTCTGGCCTTGTCCGGATGATGGTTGCCCGCCGCTGTTCGGTAGGACATAGAGTTCCAATGACAGCGGACGTGGCACGTCTCCGGCAAGCATGCTTGCCCTGAGAGAAAAGAACGGCGCGGCCCTTCGGGGCCGCGCCGTTCGGCGTTTCAGGCGGCTCGATTCACCACGTGTCGCCGCCGCCGGGCGGGGGCCAGGATCCGAGGACCTTCCGCAGCTGCACGACCTGGCCGGCGTGATAGCCGTTGTGCAGCGCGAGCCCGTTGAGGGTGCCGAGCCGCGTCTTCCCGGCGAGCGTCGGCCCCGTGTCGCCTAACGGCGCGGCGCCGACCGCGGTCTCGGCGGCGGCGAGGCCGCGGCGGAACTCGTCCACGACGTCGAGCCATTCGCGCTCGCTCGCCGGCGCGACGGGGCCGGGCCACCCTTCGCTGTCGTGCGGAGGCGTCGGTGCGTCCTGGCCGGCGAGGCGCGCGAGGTAGCGATCCTGCCAGTAGACCATGTGCGCGAGGAGCTGCAGCGCCGAGTGCTCGAAGCCCGGCGGCGTCTCGCCGGCGAGCTTCCAGTCGAGCGCGTCCACCGCGCGCAGGGGATCGACGAACTGTCCGTGCCCGCGCAGCGCGCGGCGCAGCTCCTCGGCGAGGAGGTCGGTGTCGACGGTGCGCGTCGGCTTCATCGGCTGCTCTCTCCGTTCGTTCCATTGATCGATGGCTCGCCGAGCTGCGCGGCGAGGTCGGCGCCGAGCGCGGAGAGCGCGTCGGCCATGAAGCGGTCCTTCTGCTGCTCGACACGGACGGTGACGTCGCTCATCGCCGAGTTGCCTAACGCGGAGAGCCAGCGGACGATCGCCGCCTCCTGCACGTCCATGTGGAAGTCGCGGACGACGAGCGTCTGGCCGTCCGGCGTCGCGCGGGCGACGATGCGCATCCCGATCCCCTCGCCCGCGAAGGGGCGCCGCAGCGCGCCGCTCATGAGGTGATCGACGGCGAGGGGGAAGTGCCAGTCCGGCTCGCGCCGCCAGTGCACGCTCCATCCACGCTCGCTCGCCGTGCGCACCGGCGCGACGTCGGCGACGAGATCGCTCGCGCCGACGGTGAAGATCGCGACCCGGCTCGCGAAGTCGAGCCGCAGCCGCAGCGAGTCGGGCGCCACGGCCCGCGACTGCCCATTCAGCGGCTGCAGGATTCCGTCGCGCGTCCGCAGCCTGACGCGCAGCACGTCGTCGGCGGCGGTGAGCGTCGCGAAGGGAGTGCCCGCGTAGTCCTCGAGCACCGCGTCGTAGCGCGCGGGACTCGCGTACTTCGCGAGGTAGCGCGCGAAGTCGGGATAGAAGTGCTCGAGCCGATCGGCGTGCATCGAGACGCGGAAGGAGACGGCGGTCGAGCGGTCGGCGTAGAGCGTCGTCGCGATCGAGTCCACATCGAACAAACGTCCGAGCGCGGCGGTGGTTCGCGGGAGCGCGCGGTGCCAGAGCGTGCGCAGCTCGGGGCCCGACCTCCCCTCGGCGGAGGAGAGGAAGCGTAGGCGCATCGCGTCAATCTGTGGCGGGGTCGCCGCACCGACCGCCAGCTCGTCGCTCGAGCGCCACTCCCAGGCTCCGTCGCCGAGCGAGCGGAGGTGCATCGAGTGCCGCGCGTCGCCGGGGCGGGCGGGGGTCGGCGCGTCGCCGCGGACGTCGAGCAGGTAGCGCCCGTCGGGGAGGGGCGTACCGGCGACGACGAGGGTGCGCGTCGGCCCGCTGCGCGCCGTCCAGACGACGGTGTCGTCGAAGATGCGGGAGGGGACGAGGGAGCCGCGGACGTAGCGGGGGCGGACGACCTTGAGCCGCTCGGAGCGGGTAAGGGGGCCGAGCCGGAGGGCGAGGGCGCGGAAGAAGTCGTCGCTGTTGGCGCGCGCCTCGGCGGTGGTGCGTCCCATCGTCGCGGCGGGAGAGGATCCGCAGGCGGCGAGAAGGACGAGGAGCGCCAGGCGCGCGAGGGAGGGCACGGAGGGGAGTCGGGGAGTACGGGAGTACGGGAGTACCAGAAGACAGAGGGAAAGATGGGGGCGGGGGCGCGGTCTGGAGAGTGGTTTCGCGCGGTGGTGCGGGGTTGCTTGGAGGGGTGGGCGCCCGTTATTTTTCAGGTCCGTCCGCGAGGACGTGCAAGTCTCGATGCCCCTTGGTGTAACTGGCAACACGCCTGACTCTGGATCAGGAGAGTCCTGGTTCGATCCCAGGAGGGGCAACTGAAGACCCGG
>DASVXU010000153.1:0-7282 GCA_036392515.1 Gemmatimonadaceae bacterium
ACCACCGCGCGCTGGTCGCGCTCGACCATCCGCATCGTCGAGGGGTACGTCGCCTTCCTCCCGATCGCCTGGGTGCTGCTCGCGATCATCGTCCTCGTCGGCCGGCGCTGGATCTTCCCCTGGTACGATCACCCGCCGACGGTGCGCGAGAAGGCGATCTGGCTCGACCCGACCTTCTTCACCGTCCGGACGCTCACCGTCTTCGGGCTGCTCGTCCTCCTCCAGCTCTGGTACATCTGGACGAGCGTGCGGCTCGACGTCGGCATCCTCAACGAGTGGGGGACGAGCTGGGGGCGCGGGTTCCGCGAGCGGATGCGCCGCGGCTTCGCCGACGAGCGTCGCGAGCTTCACTCGACGCACTCGCTGCAGGGGAAGCTCGCCGTCTGGATGGCGATCCTCTTCGGCTTCGGCTGGTGCTCGCTCGCCTTCGACCTCTCGATGACGCTCGACCTCCACTTCCAGAGCACGCTCTACGGGTGGTGGTTCTTCATGGGCGGGATGCTCTGCGTGCTGATGAGCTTCGCGCTGCTCGCGCGCTGGTGGCGCAACCAGCTCGCCGTGCCGCACGTCATCACCGACGTCAACCTGCACGACATCGGGAAGCTCTGCTTCGCGCTCACCGCGTTCTGGGGCTATCTCACCTTCGGCCAGTACCTCGTCATCTGGTACGGCAACATGGGCGAGGAGACGCACTTCATGCGACTGCGCCTCATCGGCGCCTGGCTGCCGGTGACGCTGACGATGGTCTTCCTCGTCTTCGCGATCCCCTTCTTCGGACTGATGGGAAAGAAGCCGAAGATCTGGTCGCCGACGATGAACGCGATCGCGATCGGCTCCCTCGTCGGGATGTGGCTCTGCCGCTACCTCGAGGTCTATCCCTCGCTCTTCGGCCCGACCACGGCGCTTCCCTTCGGCCTCTGGGAGATCGCGATCACCCTCGGCGTGCTCGGCCTGTGGGGGGTCTGCTACTTCGCCTTCATGAACACCTTCCCGCGGATGCGCGTCTTCCTGATGACGAGCCCTTTCCGCGACGAGGTGCAGGTGCCGGTGAACGCGCGCACGATGGAGCCGATCCCGGCGCACGAGTAGCGCTGCCATCGGCGGCGGCGCAGCAGGAAGCAGGAAGCTGGAAGCGACGGCGGCCCGGGGGGAATCCCCCCGGGCCGCCGACTTTCGACCCCCGCACGCGGTCGCTCCCAGCTATCTGCTTTCAGCCCCCCGCGCCGGAGAGTCCGCGCGCCACGAGAGCCTCGAGAGCGGGCAGGGGCACGGCCCCCGACTGCCGCGCGACCTCCCTCCCGCCGGCGAAGACGATCGACGTCGGGATGCCGCGGATGCCGAACTGCTGCGCCGTGCGCTGCGCGCGGTCGGTGTCGAGCTTCGCGACGAGCGCCTTCCCCATGTACTTCGCCGCGAGCGCGTCCACCGCGGGGGCCATCATCTTACAGGGGCCGCACCAGTCGGCGTAGAAATCGACGAAGACGGGGACGTCGCTCTCGCTCACCGTGCGCTCGAAGCTCTCGTCGTCCAGCTTGAGCGGGCGGTCGAGGAGCATCGGCGTCCCGCACTTCCCGCACTTCGGCTTGTCGGCGACGCGGCCCGCGTCGACCCGGTTCCACGACTGGCAGAACTGGCAGCGGACGGTGAGCTTGGCGGTGTTCGTCTCGGCGGGGGCGGTCATTCTCTCCTCCAAACGATCGGGCTGCTGTAATATATTCCGGGCGTGAAGTGACGGGGCGGTAGCTCAGCTGGGAGAGCACCTGCTTTGCAAGCAGGGGGTCAGGGGTTCGATCCCCCTCCGCTCCACTGGAGCAAGCGAAGGGCCCGCCGGCATCGCGCCGGCGGGCCCTTCGCGCCTTCTTCAACCGGCGGCTTTCTGCCCCGCGTCCCGCCGACCGCGCATCTCCCCCTCCAGGCGCTCCAACTCCTGATCCTCCGCCTCCTCGACGCGGATCACTCCCGCGCGGGTGCCGTCGAGCGCGCGCAGCAGCTCGTCGAGCTTGAGCTGCATCGCCTGCGTGTCGCGGTTCTGACTGTACTGGATCAGGAACACCATGATGAACCCTGTCGCGGGAGAGCTTCGTAGAGCATGCTTCCCCGTCCCTCACGCTGGTGTCGCATTGCCATGAATCGCGCCGCTCTCCTCGAGTCCGCACGCGTCGGTGCAGACGCGCTCCGCGCCAACCCGACGCGGACGCTGCTGTCCACCACCGGCGTCGTCATCGGTGTCGCCGCGCTCGTCGCCGCGTTCGCGATCACGGACGGCGTCTATGTCTGGTCGCGGCAGCTCATCATGCGCGAGTCGAGCGTGCAGGACGTCGCCGTCTCGCCCATCACCTCGGTCGTGATCAACGGTCGGAAGTACGCGGTGCGCGGCTACCCCGTCTTCTCCGAGGAGGACGCGGCCGCCGCCGCCGCGGAAGTGCCGGGCGCCGTGAGGCAGGCGCTCACCCTCACGGGGCAGAGCGCGGTCGAGTACTTCGACCGGCGCGCCAGCGTGCTCCTCACGACGAGCACCGCGGGGCTCGCCGACTTCACCGGGCTCGTGATCGCGGCGGGCCGCTTCTACACCGAGCCCGAGGTCGCGCATCACGCCCCCGTCGTGGTCCTCGGCCACAAGCTCGCCGAGGAGCTCGCGGGGAGCCACGATCCGCTGTGGCTCGTCGGGCAGACCGTGAAGGTGCGCGGCGAGCGGCGCGAGGTCATCGGCGTACTCGCGGCGCCGGTCGGCGGCGAGCGGGACTTCGTCGCCTTCGCGCCCTTCCGCGTCGGCTCGGCGCTCTTCGAGCCTGCCCCCGCGCCGCGACTCCCGACGCTGCGCCTCAAGGCGCGCAGCATCGAGGCCGTGGACACGCTGCGCCGCTCGACGCTCGACTGGCTCGCGCAGCGCTACGGCCGCGCGGTCGAGAAGCTGCAGGTCGCGGTGAACACGCAGCAGCTCGAGAACACGCGCCAGGCGATGCTGCTCACGAAGCTCCTCCTCGGCATGCTCGTCGGCCTCATCCTCGCTGTCGGCGGGATAGGGATCATGAACGTGCTCCTCGCCGCCGTCACCGAGCGCACCCGCGAGATCGGCATCCGCAAGGCAGTCGGCGCGCGAGCGCGCGACATCCAGGCGCAGTTCCTCGTCGAGTCGGTGACCGTGACGGGTGCGGGCGCGGCGATCGGCTTCGTCGCCGGGCTGGTGCTCGCATTCGCCGGCACCGCGATCTTCCGCCACATCCTCGGCTCCGACATCCACCCCGTCGTGAAGGTCGACACCGCGCTCCTCGCGGTCGTGTCGGCGATCGCGGTAGGGCTGGTGTTCGGGACGTATCCCGCGCGCCGCGCGGCGCGGCTCTCGCCGGTGGACGCGATCGCGCGGGAGTGACCGGGTCGGTGACGGGCCAGTCTGACTGGCAGGACCGTTAGGTCCGCGGTACCTTCCGCGCTCGTTCGCCACCTCCTCTGATCCCATGCGCGCTCTCGCATTCGTCACGCTCGCCAGCGTTTTGCTCTTCGCGTGTCATTCGACGCGGCCGGATCTCGAGCTGCCCCCGGGTTACGGTTCCGAGCGCGGCATCGATCGCGCGGCCGTGCTGCTCAGCGACTGGACTCCCACACGGCCGCAACACTGCGCGGTCGCGAAGCTGCCAGGCGTGCTCCCCGACGTCGATTCGCTCATCGTTCGCGATGTCGTCCCGCCCATGCTCGAGCAGGGAGGGATCGCCGCGCTCCGCGGTTCCGCGCTGCTGTCGCTCAAGTTCGACGCTGCTGGCGCCGTGACTCGCGTCCGCGTCATCGAGACGACGCTTCCCGCCAGCGCGGTGCCCGTGATCGAGCAGATCGTGCTCAGCGCGCTACGACCCCAGCCCGCCCTTGGCGCCGCTGGAGTGCGCCTGCGGATCGAGCTCGACTCAGTGCCACGCTACCGCGTCGGCCGCGCCGAACGCTGCATGCCGGCGTATCTCCCCACCACGGGTCCGAGCGCGACGCTCCGCGCCGCGCCCCCCGGGCGCGCGACGCAGCGACAGGTCGACAAACGCACGCAGGGCATTCGCTTCAGCATCACTGTCGGCACCGACGGCAGAGTGCTCGAGGCGCGCCAGCTCGACCACATCGGTGATTCCTTCTCGGACATCGCGACGCAGGTGATCAGTGCCGCGCGCTTCGTCCCCGGTCGCGATGACGGCGTCGTCGTCCCGATGACGATCGAGCGGGTTCAGAAAGTGACGGTCGTCGCGGTCATGGACACCCGCTGAGTCGGCGGCGGGGTCGCGTCGCGGGTGTCTCGGCCGTACCTTCCGCTCATGACCGCCACCTCCGCCTCTTCGCGCATCCCCGTCGTCGGGGAGCCCGCGCCCGATTTCGCGCTGCAGTCCACCGCCGGCACCACGGTTCGACTCTCCGAGCTGCGCGGGAAGTCGCCCGTCCTCCTCGCCTTCTTCCCCCTCGCCTTCACCAGCACCTGCACCGCGGAGCTCTGCGAGTTCTCGGAGAACTTCGACCAGTTCGCGGGGAAGGGGGTCGCCGTCCTTCCGATCAGCGTCGACTCGGTGCCGACGCTGAAGGAGTTCAAGGCGAAGCACGCGATGAAGACCGATCTGCTCAGCGACTTCAAGCGCGAGGCGTCGCGTGCCTTCGGCGTGCTCCGCGAGGATACCTTCTTCTCCGAGCGCGCGTACTTCCTGCTCGACCGCGACGGTGTCGTGCGCTGGTCGCATGTCGAGTCGAAGCTCGGAGACAAGCGCGACACCCGCGAGCTGCTCGGCGCGATCTCGTCGCTCGCGTAGCGGCGCTCCTCTCACCTCCCCGCGATGGTCGAGCCGATCGAGCTCCTCGCGCGTGACGACAAGTGGCAGCTCGGGTGTGGCGACGGGGCGATCTTCGCTCCGCTCGACCCGCTCTGGCTCGACGTCCCGGGGTTCTGGGACGGAGGCACGATCTATCAGACGCTGGTCGCGCCGCTCTTCGCCGTCACGGTGCTCGACGAGGAGGGGCGCGAGCTCGGGCTGAAGCTTCAGTCGCGGCGCTGGACTCCCGCCGAGCTCACGATCGAGTACCGGCTCTCGAACGGCGTCACCGCGACCGAGGTGCGCACGGTGCACCCCGGCGGCGTCTTCGTCTCGGAGTGGCGGCTGCGCGCGCTGCGCAAGGCGGACGTCCAGCTCGTCGCGTGGACCGCGCAGGCCGACGGCACGGCCGCCGCGTTAGGCAGCGACTGGCGCGGCGCGATCGAGATCCGCCGCCCCGCGGTGGACGCCGCGGGCCGCTCGACGCCGGTCACCGTCGAGCTCTCGACGCCCGGCGCGCCGACGAGCTGGGGCGCATACGTCGCCGTCGGCGAGCCGCCTCCGCCGCGCTGGGCGCTGACGCAGTTTCCCGAGCGCTGGCGCGGCGACGGGCTCCCCCGCGAGCTGCGCGCGGCGCGCGACGCGACCGGCGGGACGCTGCTCGCCGCGGTGCACCGCGCGTGCACCGTCGGCGGCAACGGCGCATCGGCGACCTTCGCGATGCGCGTCGTCCCGTCGCAGCCGCTCCTCGCGCCCGCGGAGGCGCCCGCACCCTCCGCCGGTCGGCAGGGGACGCTCGGTGGCGTCAGCCGGCGCCGCTGGGGAGCGCTGCTCGAGCGCGCCCCGCTGCTGCGCTGCTCCGATCCCTACATCGAGACCTGCTACTGGTATCGGTGGAGCGGGGTCTGGCTCAACGCGATCGCCACCCCGGCGGGCGCCTATCTCGAGCCCGCGCTGTGCGAGGGCATCGGTCCGCTGCACGCGCCGCGTGCCGCGGCCATCGCCACCGCGGTCCGCGAGCTGCGCTGGCTGAACGACCCGGCGATGGCGCGCGGCACCCTGCGCGCCTTCCTCGCGCGCCAGGCGCCGGACGGCGCGCTCCCCGCGCGTGTCCCGCTCGATCCGGGCGCGGCGAGCGGGTGGGAGCCCGCGCCCTGGGGAGACGCCTTCGCCGCGCTCGACGTCGCCGCGCCCGACGACGCCTTCGTCCGCGAGTGCTACCGTCCGCTCGCGCGCTACGCCGAGTGGCTGATCCGCGAGCGCGACCGCGGCGCGACCGGGATGTTCGACGCGCAGTCCGACCCGGCGACGCGCGAGCCGTCGCCGCGCTTCGGCGGCCGCGCGTTAGGCAGCCCGCTCAAGGCGATCGACGCGACGGTGTGGGCCTACTCGCTCTTCCGCGTCCTCGAGCGGGTCGCGCCGCGCGCCGGCTCGCCGGACGACGTCCTTCGCTGGCGCACATTCGCCGAGCGAACGCAGCGCGCGGTCCGCGAGAAGATGTGGGATCCCGCCGAGGCGCTCTTCCGCGACTTCGATCTCGTCACCGCGGCGCGCTCACCGGTCCGCGCCGCGAACGGCTTCTTCGTCTACGCGACCGACCTCGCCAACGCCGAGTATCTCGCGGGGCTCGAGCGCAACCTCCTCGACCCCGATCGGTTCTGGACCGCGTTCCCGGTGCCGTCGGTCTCGATCGACGATCTCGCCTTCAGCCCGTACGCGGATCGCGGCGGGGAAGGGGACGCCGCGCCGCGTGGGGGTCGCACGATCCCCTTCATCACGAGCAACGTGATCGAGGCCGCGGGGCGCGCCGCCGTCGCCTACGCGCCGCACCTGCGCCGGAACGTCGCGCAGCTTCTCCACCGCTTCGTGCGGCTCCTCTTCCACGAAGGAGACCTCGGCCGGCCCAACTGCTACCCGGACTACAACCCCTTCACCGGGCATCCGGCCCTCGCGACGCGAGCGGACGATCACCTGCTCGCCGCGATCAACGACCTGATCATCCAGTACGTGGTCGGCATCAGGCCGCACGCGCAGGGGATCACCATCGACCCGTTCCCGTTCGGGCTCGACCACGTCGAGATCCGCAACGTGAAGCTCCGCGGAATGACGCTCGACGTGGTCGTGAGCGGCGAGCGCGTCACCGTCACCGCCGACGGCACGAAGCGCGAGGAACGGTTAGGCACGCGGATGGAGCTGTGAACTGCAGGGGGTCAGGGTCCAGGCGTGAGGGACTGCGGTTGACGCCGTTCCTGACGCCTGGCCCCTGACCCCTGCCGAGCGCTTACTTCGCCTCGACCTTCTCCGACCCCGCCGAGGCCCCCGCCTTCACCTGGATCTTCTTCGGCTGCGGCAGCGCGGCCTTCGGGATGCGGACCGTCAGCACGCCGTGCTCGAAGCTCGCCTCGATCTTCCCCTCGTCGAGGTTCTTCGGGAGCTGGAAGGAGCGCGAGAAGGCGCCGTAGACGCGCTCGACGAGGTGGTACTGCTCCTCGTTCCCCTCCTTCCGCTCC
>DASVXU010000154.1:0-25421 GCA_036392515.1 Gemmatimonadaceae bacterium
CAGCTCTACTACGCGGAGTTCGCCGAGCGCCTCGCCGCCGCGGCCCCGCCGGTGGAGGCGTCACCCGTCGTCCTTCCTCAGAACTTCGAGGGAGAGCTCAATCGCAACCTCGCCGCGCTCTTCGGGCGCGCCTAACGCTCCGGCTCCGTGTCACTCGTCAACCACGCGACCCGCGAGATCACCTGCAAGATCGTCTACTACGGCCCTGGGCGGTCGGGGAAGACGACGAACTTGCATTACATCTACGGGCAGGTGCCGGAGGACCGGAAGGGCAAGATGGTCTCGCTCGCCACGCAGACCGACCGCACCCTCTTCTTCGACTTCCTCCCGCTCGACCTCGGCCAGATCTCGGGCTTCACGACGAAGTTCCAGCTCTACACCGTCCCCGGGCAGGTCTACTACCAGACCACGCGCAAGCTCGTGCTCCAGGGCGCCGACGGCGTCGTCTTCGTCGGCGACAGCCAGGCCCGCCAGCTCCAGGAGAACATCGAGAGCATGCAGGACCTGCACGCGAACCTCGCCGAGCAGGGGATCGACGCGCGGCAGATCCCGCTCGTGATCCAGTACAACAAGCAGGATCTCCCGTCCGACCTGATCCTGGGAGTGCCCGAGCTCGAGGACGCGCTCAACTTCTGGGGCGCGCCGAACTTCGCGGCCGACGCCCTCCACGGTCACGGCGTCTTCGAGACGCTGCGCGGCATCTCGGAGCTCGTGCTCAAGAAGCTCAGCGCGGGAGCCGGAGCGCGGTAGTGCAGCCCGACGCCCGCTTCCGCTTCGAGAACTTCGTCGTCGGCTCGGCCAACCGCCTCGCCGTCGCCGCGGCGCGCGCGGTCGCCGAGTCGCCGGGCGCGGCGTACAACCCGCTGTTCATCTACAGCGCGTCCGGGCTCGGCAAGACGCACCTCGCCGGCGCCATCGGGAACCACGCGAGGCAGCTGCAGCCGACGCTCCAGGTGGAGTACGTCACCCTCGACGACTTCATGGAGCAGCTGCACGCCGCCATCTCCATCGGGCAGACGGCGAGCTTCACGCAGCGCTACCAGCACGTCGACGTCCTCCTGCTCGACGACGTGCAGTTCCTCACCGGCCGGCGCGAGACGCAGACGGAGATGCTCCGTCTCTTCAACGCGCTCGCCGGCACGGGGCGCCAGATCGTGATGACGAGCGACCGGCCGCCGAACGAGATCGCCGACGTCGACGAGCGCCTCGTGACGCGCCTCGCCGGCGGGCTGATCGTCGACATCGGGCCGCCGGACTACGAGACCCGCGTCGCGATCCTCCGCAACAAGTGCGAGGAGCGCGGCGTGACGCTCAGGCCTAACGTTCTCGAGGAGCTCGCGAAGACCGAGTTCTCGAACGTGCGCGAGCTACAGGGCGCGCTCAACCGCATCATCGCCCAGCAGCAGCTGGGCGGTCCGGTGCGCACCGACCAGGTGCGCGTCGTGCTCGGCGACCCCGCTCCCGCCTGGCGTGCGCCGACGCCCGCCAAGGAACGGGGCGGCGAGTACATGAGCTTCCTCTCCGACGTCGCGAGCGTCGTCGCGCAGAACGTCGAGGCGTGGCGCATGCGCCTCAGCGAGGCGGTCGCCTACTGGGAGGGCGAGGGGTATCGCACCGCCGTGCTCGAGCGCGCGCTGCACATGCCGAAGGCGCCCGACATCGAGGGGCTGCTCGGGATGTACACCGCCGCCGTCGAGCGCCTCCGCTCGCTCGAGCAGGAGGTGAACGCGATCGACCCCGCGCTCGGCGCGAGCGAGGTGTTCCGCGATCCGGAGCGGGTGAAGGAGGCGGAGGACATCGTCAGGCGCGCCGAGGCGGGCGAGGTGCCGCCCCCGGGCCCGTCGTCCGCGTTCACGCGCGCCGGCTTCGAGGTCAGCCCCTCGAACCAGCTCGCGGTGAAAGCGGCGGACGCCGTCGCCGCCGATCCTGGCGGCCGGTACAACCCGCTCTTCGTGCACGGGCCGAGCGGGGTGGGGAAGACGCACCTCGCGAACGCGATCGGCAACGAGATCGTCGAGGCGAGCGGCGGCGCGATCGCCGTCTCCTTCGTCAGCGCGGGCGAGTTCATCGAGGAGCTCATCGCCGCGCTCCAGGACGGCACGCTCGAGCGCTGGCGCGCGCGCTATCGCGCCGCGGGCGCGCTGATCGTCGACGACGTGCAGTTCATGGCCGGGAAGGAGCGCACCCAGGAAGAGCTCTTCCACATCTTCAACACGCTGTACGGCGAGGGGAAGCAGATCGTCCTCACGAGCGACCGCGAGCCGAAGGACCTCGACGGCCTCGAGGAGCGGCTGCGCTCGCGATTCGAGGGCGGGCTCGTCGTCGGGATCAACTCCCCCGACCGCTCGCTGCGCGAGAAGCTCTACGCGCGATACCTGAGCCTCGTCGAGCCGCCGCCGGAAGAGGGGCTGCTCGAGTACCTGAGCGATCGCCCCGCGGGGAGCGTGCGCGAGATCATCGGCACGGTCAATCGCCTCGTCGCGGCCGCGGACGTCGCCGGCGTGTCGCTGGGCGTCGACCTCGCGCGCAAGGAGCTCGAGGGCGTCGGCTCGGCGCCCGCGCCCGCGCCCGCGAACGCGCGCGCGATGGACGCATTCTTCCTCGACGACGAGAAGGTCGTCTGGGACTGGCCCGACGTCTCGGGCCGCGCCATCGAGGAGTGGAGGTAGCCGATGGCGATCAAGGGCTCCCTCAAGGAAGCGTCGCTCCCCGACGTCCTCCAGCTTCTCTCGATGGGGAAGAAGACCGGCTGCCTCAGCGTCACGCACCGGAACAACTTCGGCTACATCTACTTCGACAGGGGCCGCATCTGCTACGCGTCGATCGTCAATCGGCGCGACCGGCTCGGCGACATCCTCGTCAAGAACGGCGTGATCTCCGCGGCGCAGCTCGAGGCGGCGATCGACGCGCAGAGCAGGCAGCGCGACAAGCGGCTCGGCGAGATCCTCATCGCGCAGGGTGCGCTGCTCCGCGAGGAGCTGCACCAGCAGATCCGCGTCCAGATCGAGGAGGCGGTCTACTATCTCTTCACCTGGACGCAGGGCTCCTTCAACTTCGAGGCGGACATCCGCCCCGAGGAGCAGGATCTCCTCGTCTCGATCAACCCCGACGCGCTGCTCCTCGAGGGAGCGCGCCGCGTCGACGAGTGGTCGCTGATCGAGAAGAAGATCCCGAGCTTCGACATCGTCTTCGCCGTCGACCGCGGCAAGCTCGCGCAGGGCGAGGCATCGCTGACGCTCGAGCAGGAGACGCTCGTCGGGCTGATGGACGGCCGCCGCGACGTCTCGGCGCTCATCGACGAATCCGGGCTCGGCGAGTTCAGCGTCGGCAAGGCGCTCTACGGGCTCGTCACCGCCGGCTTCGTCACGCGCGTCGGAAAGACGAAGGCGCCGGAGCCCGCGGTCTCGGATGCGCGTGTGGACGAGCACAGGAATCTCGGCATCGCCTTCTACAAGACGGGGATGCTCGAGGAGGCGATCCGCGAGTTCCGCCGCGTCGCCGACCTGCGACCGGGCGACGCGGCCGCCGGCTTCCACATGGGGCTCGTGCTGATGCGGCAGGGCAAGTGGCCCGACGCGGCGAACGCGTTCCACGAGGCGGCCTCGGTGCCCGGCGCGAAGTTCGCGGCGTTCCACAACCTCGCCTACGCGCTCGAGCGACTCGGCCGTTATGACGAGGCGCGCGCGGCGCTCGAGGAGGCGGGGACGCGCGGCGGCGCGACCGATCCGCGGGTGCAGACCTCACTCGGTGTGCTCGCCCTCCGCATGGGCGACGTCGCCGGCGCGGACGCGACGCTGCGCGCCGCGCGTCCGCTCTGGGGGAAGCGACCCCCGGCGGCCGCGTGGTTCCACTACGCGGCGCTCGCCGCGGCGCTCGCCGGCGATCTCGACCGCGCGGCGGCGCTGCTCGGCGAGGGGATCGGCGTCCACGCGCATTCGGCGCCGCTCTTCAACAATCTCGCCGTCGCGCAGGAACGGCGCGGCAGCCTGCAGGAAGCGTCCGTGACCGTCGAGCGCGGGCTGCACGAGGACGCGAGCCTCGCCCAGCTCCACAAGAACATGGGCGATTACCTCTACCGAAACGCGCAGTACGACGAGGCGCTCGACGCCTACTCGCGCGCGATCAAGCTGAACCCGGCTCTCGGGGATGACGTCTACATGAAGCTCGGCAACATCCGGTACAAGCGGCAGGAGCGCGACGAAGCGGTGAAGTGCTGGGAGCGGGCCCTCGAGCTCGATCCGGAGAACCAGATCGTCCGCACCAACCTCGACGCGGTGAAGAAGGTGATGCGATGAGCACCGACCTCGAGGAGAAGCAGTTCGCCGAGCTCACGGCGAAGATCGCGCGCGAGCGCGAGTTCCGCTGCGACAGCTACAAGGACAAGTGTCTCCGCCGGCGCATCGCCGTGCGGATGCGCGCGCGCGGCGTCCACACCTACGCCGACTACGCGCGCGTCCTCGACGGCGACGCCGTCGAGTGGGACAAGCTGATGGACGCGCTCACCATCAACGTCACCAAGCTCTTTCGGAACTGGGAGACGTACGGCGCCCTCGCCGAGCGCATCGTGCCGATGCTGCTCGCGGAGGTGCCGGAGCACGTGCGCGTGTGGAGCGCGGGCTGCTCGTCGGGCGAGGAGCCGTACTCGCTGGCGACGCTGTTCTACCGCGCCGGCGAGCGCGCGCGGACGCCGGTGAGCCCGCAGCGGGTGCGCGTGCTCGGCACCGACATCGACCGGCGCAGCCTCGAGGCGGCGCAGCGCGGCCTCTATCAGGAGGACGCGTTCGCCGACGCGCCGAAGGAATACCGCGACCGCTACTTCACCCCCGGCTATCCGGCCGGCCCGCTGCCGGCGATCCGCTCGCTCGTGAGCTTCGAGCGGCGCGATCTCCTGCTCGAGTCGCCCCCGCCGGGCGGTCATCACATGATCGTCTGCCGCAACGTGCTGATCTACTTCGATCGTGAGACGCAGGAAGGACTCTTCCAGCGCTTCCACGACGCGCTCCTCCCCGGTGGCATTCTCGTCCTCGGAAAGGTCGAGACGCTGATCGGGGCGATCCGGAACAAGTTCGCCGCGCTCGACGCGCGCGAGCGCATCTACCGCAAGCTGTGAGCGACCTCCGCGTGAAGGTCGCCGACTACGCCGTCGCGCGCGGCGACGCCGTCATCTCGACGATCGGCCTCGGGTCCTGCGTGGCGATCGCGATCTACGACAGGCTGGCGCGCGTCGGCGGGCTCGCGCACGTCCTGCTCCCGGCGGAGGGACTGTCTCGCGACGCCGGCAACCGCGCGAAGTTCCCGACGACCGCCGTGCCCCTCCTCCTCGAGGAGATGCGAAAGCTCGGCGCGCGCGGTCCCTTCGTCGCCAAGATCGCCGGCGGGTCGAGCATGTTCGGCGCGCTCCTCCCCGGGAGCGGCATCAACATGGGCGAGCGCAACGTCGTCTCCTCGCGCCAGGCGCTCGCCGTGGCGGGCGTCTCGCTCGCGGCGGAGGACGTCGGGGGCGAACATGGGCGCAGCGTCTACTTCCACCTCGTGGACGGGCGGCTCATGGTCCGCTCGCTGAAGACCGGTGACCTCGTCCTCTAGGCGCCATACCGTTCTCGTCGTCGACGACAGTGCGTTCATGCGCAAGGTCGTCACCGAGATCATCGACGGCTCGGAGTCCTTCCGGGTCATCGGGACCGCGCGCAACGGGCACGACGCGCTGCGCCAGATCCACGCGCTCGACCCGGAGATCGTCACCCTCGACGTCGAGATGCCCGAGCTCGACGGGCTCCAGACGTTAGGCTACATCATGTCGGAGACCCCGCGCCCCGTCGTGATGCTCAGCGCCGCGGCGTCGGGAGGAAAGGACGACCCGACCATCCGCGCGCTGGAGCTCGGCGCGCTCGACTTCGTGCGCAAGCCCTCGGGGCCGATCAGCCTCGACATCGCGAGCGTCGCGCAGGTCCTGCTCGAGGCGCTCCGCGCCGCGCTGCAGGTGAACCTGCGCGGCGTCGGGATGCTCGCCCGGCCGCGCTTCGTCACCCACGCACCGGTCGTCGGCGGGGGACGCTCCGCCGCGCGCGCGATCGCGATCGCCTCCTCGACCGGCGGGCCGCGCGCCCTCGCGGAGGTCGTCCCGGCGATCCCCGCCGACACCCACGCCGCGATCCTCATCGTGCAGCACATGCCGAAGGGGTTCACGCGGGCCCTCGCGCAGCGGCTCGACGCCCTCAGCGCGATCACGATCGGCGAGGCGAAGCACGGAGAGCTCGTCGAGCCGAACCGCGGCTACCTCGCCCCGGGTGGCCTGCACATGACCGTCGTGGACTCGGGCGACCAGATCCGCATCGCCCTCGACGACTCGCCGACGATCCATGGCGTCCGCCCGGCCGCGGACCCGCTCTTCCGCTCCGTCGCGGCGGTTTACGGAAACGACAGCATCGGCGTCGTCCTCACGGGGATGGGGCGCGACGGGGCGCAGGGGCTCCGGGCAATTCGGGACGTCGGGGGGAGGGGAATCGTCCAAGATGAGGCGACCTCGACGATCTACGGGATGCCACAGGCGGCGCTCAACGTCGCCGGGGCCGAGCGGGTGCTCCCCCTCGGCCAGGTGGCGGCCGGCATCGTCGAGCTCCTCGGGACGCCGAGGCGCCGCACCTCGGGAAACCACTCCGCGGGCCAATGATCGAGGAATACTGGGGACTCCAGCGCAAGCCGTTCGCGAACTCGCCGGATCCGGCGTTCGTGTTCCACTCCCCGTCGTTCGACGAGGGGTTCGCCCGGCTGCTCTATGACGTCACCGAGATCCGCGGCGGGCTCTCCCTCGTCACCGGGGAGATCGGCTGCGGGAAGACGATGCTCGCGCACGCGCTCGTCGCGCGGCTCGCCGGCACGCCGCACGAGGTGAGCGTTCTCGCGACGCCGAAGCTCACCCCGGTGCAGCTCCTCCAGGCGGTCGCGATGCTCGCGGGGCTCGAGAAGTACCCGCGGGCCAAGCACATGCTCGTGCCGGCGTTAGGCGCCCACCTCGCCGCGCTGCACGCCACCGGCCGCCGTCCCGTGCTGCTGGTGGACGAGGCGCAGCTCGTCCCCGCGTCCCTCCTCGAGGAGATCCGCCTCCTCACGAACTACGAGGGGACCGCGGACAAGCACGTGCACGTCGTGCTGCTCGGCCAGCCCGAGCTCCGCGACCGCATCGCCCGCTCGCCGCAGGTGGATCAGCGGATCAGCCTCCGCTACCACGTGGACCCGCTCGACGCCGACGAAGTGCCGGCGTACGTGACGCACCGCCTGAAGGTGGCGGGGATGAACGGCCGCCGCATCTTCGGCGACGACGCGCTGGGCGCGCTCGCCGAGCGCACGAACGGCGTGCCGCGCATGATCAACACGCTCGCGACGCAGGCGCTCTTCGTCGGCGCGATGCGCAAGCTCGAGTCGATCGACGGCGGGCTCGTCGCCGACGTCGCCGAGGACGCCGCGTGACGAAGAAGCGGAAGATCTCGTACAGCGACTTCGCACCTTCGGGCGCGAAGTCGGAGGACGCCCCCGCGCCGAAGGCGGCCGAGCAGCCGAAGCGGGTGGCGAAGCGCGCGCCGAAGGCCCCTGAGCCCGCGCCCGAGGTACAGCCAAAGCCGCGCGTCTCCTCGCCCGTGGAGATCGCGTCGCTGCTGCGCGCCTCCGGACCGCACGCGCTCCCGGAGGAGACCGCGACGGCCGAGCAGCCGCCGACGCCCCGACGCCCCGACTCCCCCGTCACGGCGCCGACCCCCGACCCCCGACCCCTGACCCCCTCGATCGACGCCGAGGCGTCGGTCGAGGACTACGCCACCGCGCTCGCGCGCCGGCTCGCCGCGATGGCGCCCGCCGAGATCGACGAGGCCGAGCAGAACGACCGCGACGAGCGTCCGCTGCGCGAGCGGGTGCGCAGCGCCGAGGGTGTCGCCGACCTGCTGATGTTCCGCATCGGGCCGGAGATCTTCGCCACCGAGCTGGCCGCGGTCGAGGAGGCCGTGTCGCTCCCGGAGATCCATCATCTTCCCGAGATGCCCGCGGCGATGCTCGGCGCCTTCAACCTGCGCGGCCGTCTCACCCCCGTGTACTCGCCCGCGCACGTCATCGGCGTCCCGCTCGCCGGCGCGGCGCAGGCCGCGCTGCTCGTCAGCGCGAACGGCCGCCGTCTCGGTCTGGCCGTGGACGACGTCGAGGACGTCTTCCAGGTCGATCTCTCGAGCATTCGTGAAGCACCCGGTATCGACGCCGCCGACGGGATCCTCCTCGGCGTCGCGCATTACGGCCAGGAGCTCGTCGCCGTCCTCGACGCGGAAGCGCTCGTGGCGGCGTGTCTGACCGGCCACGTCATGGAGACCGCATGAGCGCCACCCGCACCGCCACCGCCCCCCTGCAGCCGGCCACGGTCTCGAAGATCGTCACCTTCCGGCTCGCCGACGATCTCTTCGCCGCGGACATCTATTCCGTCGAGCGCGTGCTCCGCTACAAGGCGCCGACTCCGGTGCCTAACGTTCCGGAGTGGATCGACGGCGTCATCGACTACCAGGGGCGCGTCGTCCCGCTGATCAACCTCCGCCGGCGCTTCGAGCTCCCGGCGAGCGAGCCGGGCCCGGAGACGCGCATCCTCGTCTTCAACGCCGGCGGCGAGTGGATCGGCGGCGTCGTCGACGCCGTGCTCGACGTCGCCCCGCTCGAGGCCGGGAAGCTCGCGCCCCCGCCCGCGCTCTTCCGCGGTCTCGCCGCCGAGTACCTGCTCGGCATCGTGCGGCGCGCCGAGCGGTTGGTGATCTTCCTCGACGTCGGCCGGCTCCTCTCGACGAGCGACCGGCTCGTGCTCGAGCGCGCGACCGACGCGGTCGCGAGCAAGGCCTGAGCGGAGCGGCGATGGCAGACCGGCAGCACCCGCTCCGCGCCCTGTACGAGTCGATCGACGCGCGGCTCGTCCCCGCTCTCGGCGGCGCCGAGCGCGAGGCGATCAAGCAGGAGATCATCGCGCTCTTCAAGAACGTCGAGGCGCAGATCGCCGACCTCACCGCGCTCAAGGACGAGGTGAAGGCGCTCGTGGACCGGTGGAAGCAGCTCCCCCAGTCGGGCGCGGCGCCGTCGCAGGCCCCGCAGTTCACCGGGGAGAAGCCCGTCGTGCACGCCGACCACATCGGCGCCTCGACCTTCATCGAGAAGGGCTGGAGCCGGCTCTCGCTCGGCGACCACGAGGGCGCCGAGGTCGCGCTGACGAAGGCGCTCGAGCTCTCGCCTAACGATCCGCAGAGCGAGGCGCTGCTCGGCTGGGCGCAGATGCTCCAGGAGAAGTACGACGACGCGCTGCTCAACTTCCAGAAGGTGCTGATGAAGCAGCCGGCGAACGCGCTCGCGCGCATCAACGTCGGATACATCTGCCTCAAGAAGCGCATCTTCGGCGAGGCGATCGAGCACCTGTCGAAGGCGATCCGCCTCGACAACGACCGCAAGGCGACGCTCTACGCGCACTTCTATCTCGGACTGGTGTATCTCGAGCGCGAGATGTTCGAGGACGCGATGAACTTCTTCCGGAAGACGCTCGCCCTCGGACCGAACCTGATCGAAGCGTACTACGAGCTCGGGCGCGCGAACTGGTTCAACGGTGACCGGGAGGCCGCGCTCGCCGCGTGGCGCGACGGCTTCGCCGCGAACAAGTTCAATCCATGGGGAAAGCGCTGCGCCGAGATGCTGACGCTGGTGGAGCAGGGCGGGGAGCCGTCGCGAGCGGCCTGAGGCTCGTCGCGCTCCTCGGAGCGCTGCTCGGCCTCGTCGTCCCGTCCACATCCCGCGCCCAGGAGGGCGCGCCCCGCCGCCTCGACGCCGGCCGCTTCACCGTCGTTCACTACCCGCGCGACGAGCGCCTCGCGCGAACCCTCGCCGACGCCGCGCTCGCCCGGGACACCTTTCCCGGTCTCGCGCGCCCGACGCAGCACGTCCTCATCGCGATCGCCCCCGACACGCGGCGCTTCCGCGAGTGGGTCGGCCCGGACGCCCCCGAGTGGGGCGCCGCGATCGCCTTCCCCGAGTCGCGCCGCATCGTGCTGCACGGCCGCGACGCGGGTGGCCGCGCCGGCGATCCACTGGTGACGCTGCGCCACGAGCTCGCACACCTCGCCCTGCACGAGACCATGGGCGACCTCCCCCCACGCTGGTTCGACGAGGGCTACGCGAGCTACGCCGCCGGCGAGTGGGGACGCGACGAGATCCTCGAGACGAGCTACGCGCTGGTGCTGCGCCGCCTGCCCAGCCTCGACTCCCTCGACACGTACTTCGACGGGGGCGAGGACCGCGCGGGGAAGGGGTACGCGCTCGCGCAACGCGCGGTGAGCGAGCTCGCCGCGCTCGACGAGCGGCGCGGCCTCGCGCTCTTCTTCCAGTACTGGAAGGAGACCGGCTCGATGGACAAGGCGGTGCGGACCGCGTACGGCCTCACCCTCGCCGACTTCGACCTGCGCTGGCGCGAGCGGACGCGCCGCCGCTACGGCGCGCTCGCCTTCACCGCGGACTTCGCGCTGCTCGGGGTGCTCGGCGGCCTCACGCTCGTCCCGCTCTGGCTCGTGCGCCGGCGCCGCGATCGCCAGCGACTGGCCGCGATGCGCGCCGCGGACGAAGTCTCGGAGCGGCTGGCGCGGGAGAGCATGCTCGCCGAGCTGCTCGCGGAAACCACCGACGCGCCCGAGGTGCCGAATGACGGGCGCGATCCCGAGCGGGAGCGCGCCGGCGGGACGTCGAACGACGCTCCAACCGCTTGACACCATTCCATTTGAGAGGATACACTACGTGCTTATGGCTCAAACCGGCACCGCCACTCGCTCGCGCAGTCTGATCCTCTGGGTCGTCGCCGCGATCGTACTCATCGCGGGCTACGCGGATCTCTGGCGCGGGGGCGAGACCCTCGCGCCGATTCTTCTGATTCTCGGATACTGCGTTCTCGTTCCGCTGGCGATCCTGAAGTGACGGAGCGCACCTCGGAGGCCTGCCGCTGAGCCTATGGTTTCGGTGGCCGGAAGAAATTTTCCGGCGTTTTTTTTGTGATCCCGGAACGCTGCGGCCCGGTTTTGGTATGATTGGGCGACGTCAGGATGGCGTCAGCACGGGCGAAGCGGCGCACTGGGCGAATAGCTCAGCTGGTTAGAGCGCCTGTCTTACACACAGGAAGTCGGGGGTTCGAGTCCCTCTTCGCCCATCCCGCAACAGCCGTCGACGTCGAAGCGGATCGCGCGGGTGGCATGGCCAGCAGTTCATCTCGGTTGTCGGGTTCCCCAGTCGGGGCTGCAACATCACCGTTCGGGAGGTTGATACAGTGAAGGCATCGCACCGTCACCTGCTCACCGTCGCGGGTGCCCTCTCCGCCCTGGCGTTCGCCGGCACGGCGCACGCGCAGGCCGTGAAGACCGGCCCGCGGCTCATGGTCCCGGTCTTCGCCGGTCCGAAGCCGCTCGGTGCTCAGGCAGCCGACGAGCTGCGCGAGCGCCTGAAGACGGACTATCAGGTCCGTACCATCTGGACGGTTCCGAAGACCGACATCACCGGCATCCTCGAGGGCTCGGGCTTCCGCACCGACACCGCCGTCAACAACGGCGACCTCAAGGAGCTCGCCCGCACCGCGCGCGCCGACGAGATCCTCACCGGCCGCGTGACTCGCACCGCGAGCGGCGTCCACGTCGAGTCGTGGCTCGTCATGCCGACCGATCTCTCGGTCGCGCAGCCGCTCCCGCCCGTCGACGCGAAGAACGTCGGCGATGCGGCGAAGCAGATCTCCCGCCAGCTCGGCGACGCACGCCGGCAGCTCGACGCCTACGCGAAGTGCCAGAACACGGCGCGCGCGGGCAACTATGCCGGCGCCATCGCCGAGGCGAACAAGGGGCTCGGCTCCTACGGCAACGCGAGCCTCGTCCGCATCTGCCGCCTCCAGGCGTACCTCGCGATGAAGGCGCCCGCCGACACGGTGCTCGCCAACGCGAACGACGTCCTCCGCATCGACCAGAACAACAAGATCGCGCTCAACGCCGCCGCGCAGGCGCTCTCCGACAAGTCGGACACGCTCGCCGCGCACGGTGACAAGGCGCAGGCCGACGCGCTGAACGACCAGGCCGTCCAGCTCTGGACCCGCCTGATCTCGGCCGATCCGTCGGACACGCGCACCCTCGAGGCGGTCGTCCGCAAGATCGTCGTCGCCGCCAACCCCGGCGTCGCGCTGCCGATCATCGACACGGCGGTCGTCGCCAACCCGGGCAACCTGCAGCTGCTCCGCCTCCAGTGGCTCATCCACCTCGCGGCGAAGGACTACAGGAACGCGGTCGGCATCGGCAACCAGATGGTGCAGATGGACACCTCGCTCGCCGACACGACGTTCTATCAGCGCACCGTGGCGGCGTACGTCTCGCTGCCCGACACCGCTGGTGCCATCAACCTCCTCGGCGCGGCGACGAAGAAGTTCCCGAACAATCTCGACTTCCTGGCGAGTCTCGCGCAGCTCTACAGCAAGACCGGTCGCGGCGCCGAGGCGGCCAATACCATCCGCACGATCCTCGCGAAGAATCCGAAGTACCCGCACCTGTATCTCCAGCTGGCGCAGATGAACGTGGACCAGCAGCCGGACACCGCGATCGCGTACCTCCGCCAGGCAGTGCAGAGCGGGAGCGACTCGGCGAGCTTCGTCGCGCAGTACGCCCTGAGCGTCGGCAACAGCCGGTACAAGACCGCGAACGCGATGCCCAACGGCGAGGGCGCGCCGAATGCCGCGAAGCGCGCCGCGATGCAGCAGGCGCTCGGCTTCCTTTCATTCTCCGATTCGCTCGCTCCCTCGGAGCCGGCCAAGTTCCTCATGGGCATCTCGTACTTCACCGTCGCGCAGCTTGCGGCGACCGATGCCCCGAAGGCGAAGAGCTGCGAGCTCGCCCAGACGGCGGACAACGCGCTGAACAAGGCGCAGATCTACCTCACGCAGGGTGCGCGCACCGCGCCCGACGCGGCCAAGCAGTACCTGAGCTACGCCGGGCAGTACTCGCCGGTGGTGGCCAACCAGGTCAAGGTGTTCTGCAAGGGCTCGAGCCGCTCCGGCGGCAAGTCGGGCGGCAAGGGCACCCGCTGAACGATTCGCTCGAGAGCTCTACCTGACCGCCCCGGACTCCGATCGGAGTCCGGGGCGGTCTCGCGTTAGGCATCCGCCTCCGGCGGTCTGCCGAGGTGGACCTGCAGGCTTTTCGCGTGCACCCGGTACTCCAGCGTCGCGAGCTCCTGCGGCTCGCCATCCACGTTCACCGTGATCGGACGGTCGGCGTGCACGCGCAGCCAGGGTACCTGCAGGTAGCGGACACCGGGCGCGCCGAGATGGTCGCCCTTGCGAAGCTTCAGCGTCAGTCGCGCGAAGCCTCGGCGTGCCCGCGCCTCCACGACGCAGACGTCGAGCAGCCCATCCACGAAGCTCGCCTTCGGGGTGAGCAGCGTCCCTCCGCCGGTCGAGCGCCCGTTGCCGACGGCGAGCACGAGGAAGCGCGATTCGAAGTCGAACCCCGGGGCCTCGAAGCGCGCACCGATCGCCTGCAGCTCGGCGAGCTTCCGCACCCCGGTGATCGCATAGGCGAGCGCCCCGAGCGCCTCCTTCGCGTCCGCCGGCGTCTCCGCGGTCGCCTCGGCGCCGATCCCGGCGGTGGACGCGTTGAGGAAACGCCGCCCGTTCAGCTCCGCGACGTCGATCCGCGACGGCCGCGTCCGCAGCACGACGTCCATCGCGTGGTCGGGGTCGAGCGGGATTCCGGTCTGCCGCGCGAAGTCGTTCGCGGTGCCGAGCGGGATGATCCCGAGCGGAACGTCGCTTCCCGTGATACCGTTCAGCGCCTCGTTCACCGTCCCATCGCCGCCGATCGCGACGACGACGTCCACGCCGTCGCGCGCGCCGTCGGTGGCGTAGCGCTCGGCGTCGCCGCGCTCCCAGGTGATCCGCGGCGTGACGGTGTGACCCTTCGCACGAACCCAGTCCACCAGATGGCGTACCGACGGAAGCTCGGCACGCGCGCCATGAATCACGAACAGCAGGTGCTTAGCTTTCGGTATGCTCACGCGTCGCGATGGTTCTCGATGAGGAGGCTCGGATGACCGCCGTCGCCGGCTCCGCGGGCCGCTGGGACAGCGAGTATCACGCGCCGGTCCTCGCCGTCGAGGTCGTCTCGCTGCTCGCCGGTGCACGACGCGTGCTCGACGGTACGCTCGGCGGTGGCGGTCATTCCCTCGCGCTGCTCGAGGCGGGAGCGGAGCGCGTCACCGGGATCGACCGCGATCCCTCAGCGCTGCGCGTCGCCGCCGAGCGCCTCGCCTCGTACGGCGACCGCTTCCGGGCGCTCGAGGGGAACTACGCGTATCCGGAGCGCATCGCCGCGCTCGAGGGGGAGACATTCGACGGGATACTGCTCGATCTCGGCGTCTCCTCGCGCCAGCTCGACGACGAGGCGCGTGGCTTCTCCTTCCGCCCCGGCGCGCCGCTCGACATGCGCATGGGCAGCGATGCCGAGACCGACGCGGCCACGCTCCTCGCCGAGGAGCGCGAGGGGGAGCTCGCGCGGATCTTTCGCGAGTACGCCGACGAGCCGAAGGCGGGCCGGCTCGCGCGGGAGATCGTGCGGCGGCGCGAGACGCGTCCACTCGCGACGAGCGACGATCTGGTAAACGCGATCCGCGGCGCGCTCGGCGCGCGCACCGATGCCGGCGACTTCGCGCGCATCTTCCAGGCGGTCCGTATCGCGGTGAACGACGAGCTGCGCGACCTCGAGCGCGCGCTTCCCGCGCTTCGCGACCGGCTCACGCCGGGCGGAACGTTCGTGGTGATCGCCTACCACTCCGGCGAGGACCGGATCGTCAAGAATGCCTTCCGCGACTGGGCGACGGCGTGCGTCTGCCCGCCTCGCCACCCCGTCTGCACCTGCCGCGGCAAGGCGCTCGGCAGCGTGCTGACGCGGAAGTCGGTCGTCGCCGGAGAGGAGGAGACGGCGCGAAACCCGCGGGCGCGGAGCGCACGGCTGCGCGCGTACCGCCATGCCGGCTAGGCGCGCGAAGGCCGCCCCCGCGCCGGGGAGCTCGCGGCCGGCGAAGCGGAAGAGCGGGAAGGGGAGCGGGCGCGGCCGTCTCCTCGCGGCGATCCTGCTCGGTTTCCTCCTCGTGGCCACGGGCGTCATCTGGCGGAGGAGCTACGGCATCGCGCGGTCGCGCGACCTCCGCGAGCTCGACAGGCGGCGAGTCCAGCTCGAGGCGCGACGGGCGCAGCTCGAGAGCGAGATCCGCGACCTGTCGAGCCGGGCCCACCTCGCCCCGATCGTCGAGCAGCGCTTGCAGATGCACGTTCCCACCGACAGCCAGGTCGTGATCCTCCCGCGTCCGACGCCCCCGCGTCCGCGGCGTTAGGCACGCGCGCACGACACGTGAGACGCATCAGTCGCCTCGGGGTGGTGAACCTCTCGCTGCTCGCCTTCGCGCTCGCCCTCATCGGGCGCGCGGCGTGGGTGCAGCTCTGGCAGGGGAACGCGTGGGCGGCGCGCGCCGAGCGGCAGCACTTCACCGACGCACCGGTACCCGCGCCGCGCGGCGACGTCCTCGACGCGACCGGTGAGCGGCTCGCCGAGAGCCGCGAGATGCTCCGGCTCGCCGTCGCTCCGCGCGAGGTGCGCGAGCCGGCCGCGCTGCGCCGTGCGCTCGCGGCGGCCGGGGTGGGGCGGGAGTGGATCGCGCGCGCCACCGACACGCGGCGCGCTTGGGTCGTGATCCCCGGGCGGTTCCTCCCCTCGGACGTCGCCTCCGCGCTCCCCCTGCGCGGTGTGTACAGCGATCCCGTCTCCGAGCGCGTGTACGCGCTCACCGCGGGGATGCAGGCGCTCGTCGGAAATGTGAACGCCGACGGGGAGGCGGTGGGCGGGATCGAGCTCGCGCTCGATTCGCTGCTCCGCGGCACCGCCGGCTCGGCGACGCTCATCCGCGACGCGCGCGGCCGGAAGTTCGAGTCGCCCGAGGATCCCGGCGTCTCCCCCACGAAGGGGCACGCGGTCACGCTCACCCTCAATCACGAGCTGCAGGAGATCTGCGAGCGCGCCCTCGCCGACGCAGTCGCGAACCTCGGCGCGAGCGGTGGCGACATCGTCGTGCTCGACCCGCACGACGGCGCGTTGCTCGCGATGGCGAGCCGCCGCGGCGCGAGCGGCGCCGGCATCACCGGGCTCACCGAGCCCTTCGAGCCCGGGTCCACGGTGAAGCCGCTCATGGCGGCGGCCCTCCTGCAGGCGGGTCGCGCTCGTCCCGACGATCGCGTCGACAGCCACGGCGGCTCGTGGACGGTCTTCGGGCGCACGATCACCGACGTGCACGCGGAGCACGGGCCGATCTCGCTGCGCGACGTCATCCGGCTCTCGAGCAACATCGGCATCGCGCAGTTCGCGCAGCGGTTCTCTCCCGGCGAGGAGTATCAGGCGCTGCGCGATTTCGGCTTCGGGACGCCGACGGGAGTGCCGTTCCCCAGCGAGGCGGCGGGAACGCTGCGAGCGCCGCGCGACTGGTCGAAGATGTCTCCCGCTTCGCTGGCGATGGGCTACGAGCTCGCGGTCACGCCGCTGCAGCTCGCGACCGCGTATGCCGCGATCGCGAACGGGGGCGAGCTGCTCGAGCCGGCGATCGTGCGCGAGATCCGCGACGAGGATGGCACCGTGCGCTACCGCCACGAGCGGCGCGTCGTGCGGCGCGTCGTGTCGCCCGAGGTGGCGGCGACGGTGCGCTCGATGCTCGGCGAAGCGGTGGAGCGCGGCACCGGTCTCCAGGCCGATCTCTCGACCTTCGCCGTCGCGGGGAAGACGGGCACCGCGCGCCTCAACGCGGGCGGCGGGTACGCGGCGGGCAAATACTACGCGTCGTTCGTCGGGCTCTTTCCCGCGGACGCGCCGCAGTACGTGATCCTCGTGAAGCTCGACGATCCGGCGAAGGGCTACGGCGCGGTGACCGCCGCGCCGGTGACGAAGGCGGTGCTCCAGGCGGCGCTCGCCGCGCGCGACGCGGCGCTCGACCGCGGCGCGCTCGCCTCGCGGTCCCTGCGCGCGACGCCCGCCGCCGACACAGGACACGCCACGCCCGCGCCCGCGGACTCGGCGGGAACCGTCCCGGTCGTCGTCGCGCTCGATGCGCCGGTGAAAGGCGTGCGGCAGGGGAGCGCGAGCGTCGCGGTGCCCGCGGTGAAGGGCCTCCCGCTGCGCGAGGCGGTCGCGGCGCTGCACGCCGCCGGACTGCGCGTCCAGCTCGGGAGCGGACCGGCCGCGACGACCATTCCCGCCGCCGGCACGCAGGTCCGGCGCGGGGCGACCGTGCGACTACTGTACGAGGATCGATGAGCGTCGAAGTGAACGCGATCGCGGCGCGACTCCGCGAGATGGGGCTTCTCCTCCGCACGCGGGGCGAGCTTCCCGCGCGCGTCGAGGAGGTGACCGACGACAGTCGCGCGGTGAGGCCCGGGTGGCTCTTCGTCGCGGTGCGCGGCTCGGCGCGCGACGGGCACGAGTATCTCCCCGCGGTCGCGTCGCAGGGGGCGACCGCCGCGATCGTCGAGGACGAGAGCGCAACCACGCTGCCCGCGCTCGTCGTGAGCGACGCTCGTCGCGCCGCGGCTGCCGCCGCCGCGGTTCGGCATGGCGACCCGGCGCGCCGCCTCACGCTCGTCGGCGTGACGGGGACGAACGGGAAGACCACCACCGTAGGCCTGCTGCGCCACCTGCTCGACGACGCGAGCGCCCGCGCCGCGTCGATCGGGACGCTCGGCGTCCTCGTCGGGAGCGAGGGCACGCCGCTCGACGGAGGGAGCGGGCTGACCACGCCCGGTCCCATCGAGCTGCAGCGCGTCCTCGCGGAGCTCGTCGCGCGGGGAGTCCACACCGTCGCGATGGAGGTATCGTCGCACTCGCTGCATCAACGGCGCGTCGAGGGGCTGCGCTTCGCGGCGGGGGTGTTCACCAACCTCACGCGCGACCATCTCGACTACCACGGCACGATGGAGGAGTACTTCGCGGCGAAGGCGCTCCTCGTCGGGCTCCTCACCGATAACGGCGCCGCGGTCGTGAACGCCGACGACGACGCGTGGCGCGCCCTTCCCGCGGCCCCGCGCCGCCTGACCTTCTCCGCCGAGGGTCGCGACGCGGACGTCCGCGCGCTCGACGTGCGCTACAGGCCGCGCGGAAGCGAGTGGACGCTCGCCGTCGGCGGGACGCGCGCTCCGGTGCGGCTCCCGCTGATCGGTGCCTTCAACGTCGCCAACGCGTTAGGCGCCGCGGCCGCCGCGCTCGCGCTCGGGCGAGACGCCGCCGACCTCGCGCGGCGGCTCGGCGTCGCGCCGCAGGTCCCCGGTCGGCTCGAGCTGCTCAGCGACTCGCCCGCCGTGCTGCGCGACTACGCCCACACCCCCGACGCGCTCGAGCGCGCGCTCGACGCGGTGCGCCCGTTCGCGACGAAGCGGCTCATCGTCGTCTTCGGCGCCGGCGGCGATCGCGACAAGGGCAAGCGCCCGGTGATGGGCGGGATCGCGGCGCGGAAGGCGGACGTCGCGATCGTCACGAGCGACAACCCGCGCACCGAGGACCCCGAGCGGATCCTCGACGACATCGAGGCGGGGATGAACGGCCGCCCGCACGAGCGGATCGAGGATCGCCACGCGGCGATCGCCCGCGCCCTCGAGATCGCCGGCCCGGACGACGTCGTCGTCCTCGCGGGCAAGGGACACGAGACCTACCAGATTCGCGGAACCGTGAAGCACCACTTCGACGAGAAGGAGATCGTGCACGAGCTGACGGCGGGAAAGCGATGAGCGCGGGCTTCTGGACGATGGCGCGCGTCGCCGAGGCGCTGCGCGACGATCTCGCGGCGCCGGCGCCGAAGGGCGGAACGACCTTCACCGCCGTGAGCACCGACACGCGCACGCTGGCGCCGGGAATGCTCTTCGTCGCCCTGCGCGGGGAGAACCACGACGCGCACGACCACCTCGCCGACGCCGTCGCGAAGGGGGCGGCAGGGCTCGTCGTCTCCGACGCGGCGCGCGCCGCGGCGCTCGGCGTTCCGGTCTATCCCGTCCGCGACACCCTCCACGCGTTAGGCGCGCTCGGAAGCTTCCGGCGCCGGGCATGGGGGAAACGAGTCGTCGGGGTCACCGGGAGCAACGGCAAGACG
This sequence comes from Gemmatimonadaceae bacterium, assembly GCA_036392515.1. GTDB lineage: Bacteria > Gemmatimonadota > Gemmatimonadetes > Gemmatimonadales > Gemmatimonadaceae > JABFXC01. The sequence goes on from DASVXU010000154.1 coordinate 19,195, forward strand.
AGCACGAAGGAGCTCCTCCGCGCCGCGCTGGGTGCGCGCTTCCGCGTTCACGCGACGCAGGGGAACCTCAACAACCAGATCGGCGTCCCCCTGACGCTGCTCGCCCTCCCGGACGACGCCGAGCTCGCCGTGATCGAGATGGGGACGAGCTGGCCCGGGGAGATCGCCATCCTGCGCGCGATCGCGCAGCCCGACATCTCCGTCGTGACATCGATCGCCGAGGCGCACCTCGAGGAGCTGAAGTCGCTCGACGGGGTGCGCCGCGAGAAGTCGTCGATCTTCGACGGGGTCGGCGTCGGCATCGTGCCGGCGACGGAGCCGGAGCTGCACGCGCTCGCCCGCGCGAAGGCGAAGCGGATCGTCGTCGCCGGCCTTGGCGAGGGCGACGTCCGCGCGACGCGCTGGGGGCGGAGCGACGCCGCGGGCGCCGAGCGCGCCGGCGGCTGGCTCGAGGTGGAGGGAACGCGGATCGAGGTGCCGCTCAAGGGGGAGCACAACCTCCGCAACGCGATGCTGGCCATCGCCGTCGCCCGGGAGTGCGGGATCGCGATCGCCGACGTCGCGCGCGGCATCGCGGCGATGGAGCAGCCGAAGATGCGGCTCGCCGCCGAGCCGCTGGGCCGGGCGACGCTGATCAACGACGCCTACAACGCGAACCCCGGCTCGACGCGCGCGGCGATCGACCTGCTCGACGGGACGGGCAACGGGCGCCAGCGCGTGCTCGTGCTCGGCACGATGCGCGAGCTGGGAGCGGGCGCGGCTGCCCTGCACGCCGAGATTGCCAAGCGGGCGGTGGAATCGTCCATCGACGTGGTAGCCGGGATCGGGGAGTTCGCGCCGGCGCTCGACGCGCTGCGGAGCGCGCCGGTCGTGACTGCTCCGGGCGCGTCACTGGACGCGCGGGTCGTAACCGCCACGGACGTGGACGATCTCTGGCCGAAGCTGCGCGCGACGCTCGCGCCCGACGCGGTGATCCTGCTGAAGGCGTCGCGGGGAGTGAAGCTCGAGCGCCTCGTGCCGCATCTCACGGCATGGGCGAGTGAAAACCGTTAGAGTGTAGCATCGGCGGACGCGTCGCGTCTGCCGTCATTCATTTACATCGGAACGAACGCGCGTCGTGCTCTACCACCTGCTGGTCCCGCTGACGAAGTACGTCAAGCTGTTCAACGTCTTCAACTACATCTCCTTTCGCGCGGCGGGCGCGGCGGTCACGGCGCTGCTCATGGCGTTCCTCGTCGGACCGGCGATCCTGCGGCGCCTGAAGGCCGCGGCGGTGCACCAGGTCGTGCGCGAGGGCACGCCCGACACGCACGCGGGGAAGGGCTCGACGCCGACGATGGGCGGGCTGATCATCCTCGCCTCGTCGATCGTCCCGACGCTGCTCTGGGCGCGGCTCGACAACCGTTACGTCCTCCTCGCGCTGCTGGTCACCGCGTGGATGGGCGTGATCGGCTTCGTCGACGACTACCTCAAGCTGAAGCAGAAGCGCGAGGGGAAGAAGAACGAGGGGCTCGTCGAGCGCTACAAGCTCGCCGGGCAGCTCACCATCGGCGTGCTGCTCGGCTGGTACGTCTGGCATCACCCGCTCTCGACCCTCCCCGGCGCGAGCACGACGCTGCCCTTCTACAAGTACGTGCTCATCGTCCCGGCGACGGCCTTCCTCGCCTGGATGTACGTCCTCTTCACGACCTTCGTCCTGACGGGCACGAGCAACGCGGTGAACCTCACCGACGGGCTGGACGGGCTCGCCGCGGGGCTGACGGCGATCGCGTCGTTCACCTTCGCGATCTTCGCCTACGTGATCGGCAACTTCAAGGCGGCCGACTACCTCCAGCTCTTCTACATGCGCGGCGCCGGCGAGCTGACGGTGTTCTGCGTCGCGCTGGCCGGGGCCTGCATCGGCTTCCTCTGGTACAACACGTACCCCGCGCAGGTCTTCATGGGGGACACCGGCTCGCTCGCGTTAGGCGGCGCGCTCGGCGCGATCGCGATCCTGCTGAAGAGCGAGTTCCTCCTGCTGTTCGTCGGCGCGGTGTTCATGACCGAGACGATCTCGGTGATCCTCCAGCGCATGGTGTTCAAGTTCCGGCGCCGGCGTCACGGGCTCGAGTACGCGAAGGCGCATCGCGTCTTCCTGCGGGCGCCGCTGCATCACCACTTCGAGATGAAGGGGTGGCGCGAGACGCAGGTGGTGGTCCGCTTCTGGATCCTCGGAATCCTCTCGGCGTTCGTCGCCCTGAGCACGCTGAAGATCCGATGAGGCAGCTCGCGAAGCTGGCGTTCGCTCCCGACGCCTCGCGGGAGATCTCGGTCGTCGGGCTCGGGAAGAGCGGCAGAGCCGCCTCGGAGGCGCTCACGCGCGCCGGGTACCGCGTCTACGCCTCGGACGCGGCGGCGAACGCCGCGACCGAGAAGGCCGCCGCCGAGCTGCGGGCGATGGGCGTCGCGGTCGACGTCGGCTCGCACGATCTCGAGCGGATCGCGCGCAGCGCGATGCTCGTCGTCAGCCCCGGCGTTCCTCCCACCGCGCCGCCGCTCGTGCGCGCGCGCGAGGCGGGGGTCCGCCAGATCAGCGAGATCACCCTCGGCCGCGGCTTCCTCGCCCGGACGAAGGTCATCGCGATCACCGGCACCAACGGAAAGACGACGACGACGGCGCTCACCGGGCACCTGCTGCGCGCCCTCGGGCTCAACGCGGTGGACGCGGGGAACATCGGTACGCCGCTGACGGCGGTGGCGCTGATGGAGCCGCAGCCCGACTGGCTCGCGCTCGAGCTCTCGTCGTTCCAGCTCCACGACACCGAGATGCTCTTGCCGACGGTCGGCGTCGTGACGAACCTGAGTCCCGACCACCTCGACCGCTACGCGAGCGTCGACGACTACTACTACGACAAGGCGCTGATCTTCCGCGACCAGACGCGCGATTCGCGCTGGGTGCTCAACGCGGACGACCGGGAGGTCCTCGCCCTCGCGCAGCGCCTTCCCGAGCAGCCGGACATCTCGGCGAAGACCGGGCATCGGATGCCGCCGAAGTCCGAGTGGCCGTTAGGCGAGGTCCGCCGCTTCTCGCTCGCGCAGCGGGACGACGCGTTCTACGATCGGGACGCCGGAGCGCTCGTGGTGCTGGGGGAGCCGCTGATCCGCCGCGACGAGCTGACCCTCTTCGGCGACCACAACGTCGCGAACGCGCTCGCCGCGTCGCTCGCGGTGATGATCGCCGATCCCGCGCATCGCACGCCCGAGGCTCGACGGAGGATCGCCGAGGGGCTGCGCAGCTTCCGCGCGCTCAAGCACCGCCTCGAGGTCGCGGGAGAGTACGGCGGCGTCCTCTGGATCAACGACTCGAAGGCGACGAACGTCAGCAGCACCCTGGTCGCCGTCGAGGGGATGACGCGGCCGACCATCCTCCTCCTCGGGGGACGCCACAAGGGTGAGCCGTACACCTCGCTCGCGCCGGCGATCCGCCGCACCTGCAGGATGGTGATCGCGTACGGCGAGTCGGCGCCGATCGTCGAGGAGGACCTGAAGCAGCTCGTCCCACTCGAGCGGATGGGGAGCGACTTCGGCGAGGTGATCGCACGCGCGCGCGAGCTCGCGAAGCCGGGCGACGCGGTGCTGCTCTCTCCCGCCTGCTCGAGCTACGACATGTTCGACAACTACGAGCATCGCGGCGCCGAGTTCAAGCGGCTCGCCGCCGAGGGCGCGCGGTGAGCACCGCCGCGGCGCGCACCGCGACGCCGCGTGGACAGAGTGCGCCCGCGAAGCGGACGCCGGCGCGGAGCGGCGTGCATGCAGGACGCATCCGCTGGAAGATGAGCGGCGAGGCGCGCTGGCTCGTCGCCGTCACCGCGATCCTCCTCGTCTTCGGACTCGCCGCCCTCTACAGCGCCAGCTCGATCGTCGCGATGCAGGAAGGGCATGACAGCTCGTACTACCTCGTGCGCCAGGCGCTCGGCGCCCTCGCGGGCATCGTCGTGTTCGCCGTCGCGGCAAAGACGGACGCCGAGAAGTGGCGCGAGTGGGCCTGGCCGCTCATGGGCGCCGCGCTCCTCCTGATGCTCGTCACCGTGCTCCCGTTCACGGAAAGCCTCGCGCCGCGCATCCACGGCTCGCGGCGATTCCTGCGCGGCAGCTCGCTCCAGCCGTCGGAGCTGGCGAAGCTGGCGGTGGTGATCTGGACGGCGATGCTCGTGATCCGGAAGGGCGAGGCGATGCGCCGCCTGACGAAGGGCGTCCTCCCCGCGCTGACGATCGTCGGGATGCTCGCGGTCTTCGCAGCGCTCGAGCCGGATCTCTCGGCGGCCGTCTACTTCCTGCTGCTCATGGGCGTCGTGATGTTCGCCGGCGGCGCGCGCATCGGCCACTTCGTCGCGCTGGGGATCATCGGCACGCCGCTCCTCTGGCGGGAGATGGAGCGCCTGCAGTACGTGCTCCTGCGCATGGTGTCCTTCCTCGATCCGGGGAAGGCGAACGCCGAGGTGAGCTACCAGCTCCAGCAGTCGCTCATCGCGGTCGGCTCGGGCCGGCTGCTCGGCCGCGGTTTCGGGCAGGGGCACCAGCAGTACGGCTTTCTCCCGTTCCCCTTCAGCGACTTCATCGGCAGCAACGTCGGCGAGGAATGGGGATTCGTCGGCATCGCGGCGCTCGTCATCGGATTCGCGGCGTACGGCGCGTTAGGCATGCGCATCGCCCGCAACGCGCGCACTCCCTTCCTGAAGCTCGTCGCGGTGGGGCTGACCTTCACCGTCGTCTCGACGGCGTTCATCCACCTCGGCGTGGTCATCGGGCTGCTCCCCACCACCGGGCTGACGCTCCCCTTCGTGTCCTACGGCCGCTCGAACCTCCTGCTCTCGATGCTCAGCACCGGAATCCTCGTCAACATCGGGAGCGAGAAGGAGCGCGTCGCGCCTTCCGCGGCCACCAATCCCCTGGGGGCGATGTCGTGAGAGTCTGGTTCGCGGGAGGGGGCACGGGCGGACATCTCTACCCCGGGCTCGCCATCGCGCGCGCGATGACGGCGCTCGACACGACGGTCGAGCCATTCTTCGTCGGCGCGAAGCGGGGGATCGAGCGCGAGCTCCTCCCCGCGGAGGGCGTCGAGCACGAGCTGCTCGATCTCCATCCGCTCTATCGCTCGCGGCCGTGGGAGAACTGGAAGACGATCCGCGGGATGTTCAGCGCCTGGCGTCGGCTGCGCGCGCTCGACCGCGCGCAACGCCCCGCGCTCATCATCGGCACCGGCGGCTACGCGTCCGGACTCGCGCTCGCCTACGGCGTGGTCCACCGGATCCCGATCGCGCTGCAGGAAGCGAACAGCCACGCCGGTCTCACGGTGCGTCTCTTCGCCCGCTTCGCCCGCTCCATCTGGCTCGGCTTCCCCGAGGCGGGAAAGCAACTCCGCGCGAAGCCCGGCGCGCTGAAGGATACCGGCTGCCCGATCACGCCTCCTCCCGCCGTTCGCCCCGACCGCGGCGAGGCGCGCGCGAAGTGGGGATTTCCGCGCTCCGGCGGACGGATCGTTCTCGTCTTCGGCGGAAGCCAGGGCGCGCGGGGGTTGAACAACGTCATCGCCGACTGGGTACGGATAGGCATCCCCGACGACACGTACATGATCTGGGGGACCGGGAAGGCGCAGCACGCGGAGCTGGCGCCGCTCGCGACGGATCGCGTGAAGATCCTGCCCTACCTCTCTCCGATCGCCGACGCCTACGCCGCCGCCGACGTCGCCGTCACCCGCGCCGGCGCGATGACGACCGCCGAGCTGTGCGCCTGGGGAATCCCGATGTTCCTCATCCCCCTGCCGACGGCGGCCGCGGACCACCAGACGGAAAACGCAAAGAGCCTCCAGGCCGCCGGCGCCGCGATCCATCTCCCGCAGCGGGACCTCACGGGGCTGATGGTCTCCGCGATCGTCAAGAACGTCCTCGACGATCCGAGGCGACTGGCAGGACTGGAAGCGGGCGCGCGCTCACGCGCTCGGCCCGATGCGGCTCGCGTGATCGCGGAGGATGGGCTGCGTATCGCGAAGTCGGGGTGATGCGGGAGCTCGGGAACCAGCGATGCGGGGTGTCCGCCTGCGGCGGGAGACCGCGATACGCGATGCGGGATACGGGAGAAACCGAAGCGATACGGGACTGGCCGAGCGCGGGCCGCCTGCGGCGCCGCGCTCGGCCCCGTCCCGCATCAGGTAGTTCTCGCATCCGCGCATCGCGTATCGCGGTATCGCG
>DASVXU010000155.1:0-50660 GCA_036392515.1 Gemmatimonadaceae bacterium
GGCGAGATCGCGAGCGGCGCGCGCTGGCGCCGCTACGCGCTCGAGTACCGCGTCGTGCTGCGCGGCCCGGAGTACCGCTCCGCGCCGGGACCGCACCCGTACGGATCGTTCTGCCTGACGGTGGACGGGTACTGAGACGCATCGCGGAACGGCTTTCGCACTGCGCGGCTCCCCAGACCTTCAGCGGAGAAACGCAGCATGCGCAAGCCGATCAGCCCTCGCATCCACGGAGTCCTCGACTACACGACCTCGGCCGCGGTCGCCGCCGCTCCGGCGGTGTTCGACATGCCGAAGCGCGCGACGCGCCTCTTCGAGTCGCTCGCGGCGGGATACACGGGGCTGTCGTCGGTGACGGACTATCCGCTCGCGGTGAAGCGAAAGGTCCCCTTCAAGGCGCACGGCGCCGCCGAGCTCGCGATCGCCGCCGTGCTCCCCGCGCTCCCCTGGGCGCTCGGCTTCGCCGACAACAAGGCGGCGCGGAATCTGTGCTTCGGCCTGACCGCGCTGACACTGGTGGTGGCGGCGCTGACGGACTGGGAAGATTGAGGCGCCGGGGGTCGGGGGGTCGGCCGTCGGCGCCGACGGCCGACCCCCCGACCCCCGACCCCCGGAGTGCACCTAACGGTCGGGCGACGACTTGTCGATCGTGGAACCGCCCGAGCCCTCGCTCCCCCAGCCCGCGCTCCCGCCGCGGTCGGTGCCCTTCGAGCTGTCGGGCGCGGGGAAGGACGGGTCCACCTTCTGTTCCTGACCGCGCGTGCCGCGCCCGTGCGCTCCGTGCGCGCGCTTGTCGGCGCTGTCGCCCACCGTGCTGTGCTCCCCCTGCTCGTCGTTCCGCTGCGACGGGTTGTGGTCCGCGCGGCCGACGTTCTTTTCGCTCTCTCGCATCGCTGCTCCTCTGGGTTGACGTACCCGCGCGTGGAGAGCAATGCGCGTACCCGGGGGGTACGGGCTACGGGAGTACGGGAGTACGGCACTGCCATGTGACAGTTGCATACTCCCCTACTCCCGAGACCCGTACTCCCGTCACCGAGGCGCCACGTACCGCCGGATCTCGATCCGCACCTTCCGCTGCGCCGCGACTTCTGTCTCGTCGCGGGTGCCGGCGTCGCGCTCGCCGTGCGCCACGATCTCGATCCGCGCGTTCGTGCCCAGCCGGTCGCGAAGGATCGCCTGCACCCGCTCGGCGCGATGGCGCGCCAGCAGACGGTTCTGGGTGTCGTTCCCGGTCGTGCTCGCGTAGCCGTGCAGCGTCACCGGGAGCGTGCCGTTCTCGACGTTGCGGCGCAGCTCCGCGTCGAGCCGGTCGTACCAGTCGAGGGCCGCGCGCTCGGTGCCCGGGTTGATCCGGTCCGAGCCCGGCGGGCTGAAGAAGATCTCGAACACGCTGAGCTGCATCCGCGGCGTCGGCAGCGCCACGCGATGGACGTTCGAGAAGGCGTTAGGCCTCACGTAGACCCACTGCCGCTCCGAGTCGATCGTGCAGATCGCCGAGCCGTCGGCGGCGATGTTCAGCTCGCCGCGGAAGGAGACGTCGCCGCGCCCGACGGGGTTCCAGCGCCCCTCGATCACGTAGCGGATCTTCGCCATCGCGTCCGCCGGCTGGCTCGCCGCCGAGGGACGGAAGGCGATGTTGAAGTCCGACGCGTAGAGCGAGCTCGAGGCGTCGCGCAGCGGCGAGATGCGCGCCAGGGTGATGTCGTTCCCGTTGTGCTCGAACTCGACGCGGAAGACGAACTCCTGGTTGTCGATGAAGTAGCGCGGATGGAAGGCGACGATCGTGAGGTCCATCGTGCTCCGCGTGAGCTGACGGTCCGGCGGGGTGTTCGGGTGGACGTACGACGACTCCGCCGCCTCGACGCGGAAGTCGCCGCTCGAGAGCACGCTCTGCCCCGCCTGGAAGATCGCGAGCCCGAGCCCGACGATCTCGACGACGCCGGCGTCCTCCTCGAGCGTCGCGCTCGACGACTCGAACGCCTCGCGCGTGCCGCCGCCGAGCGAGACGTCGTCGCGCTGGCGGTCGAGCGAGCCGCCGGTCGGACGGACCACCATCTGCCACTGCGGGAGATAGCCGTTCCCGTCGACGATGCGGCGCGCGATCGTCGCGCTGCCGCGCCCGTCACCGTTCTCGATCACCGCGGCGTACTGCCCGGGGAGCATCCCCTCGGGGATGATGCCGAGCGCGGCGAAGCTCGCCGGCGCGGCGAGGGCGCCGTCCACGATCTCGGAGAGGCGGCCCAGCCCCGGCTCGCCGGGCGCGACGCGGACGAGGATGTCCCCGCGCCGGAGCTGCGTCGTCAGCGGCTGCCCGGGGAGCCCGAGGATCTCGACGTTGCCGGCCATCCCACCCTGCTGCGCGCGGCGGAACAGCGTCTCGGCGCGCGCCGTCCCCGTCGTCACGGCCTGCTCGCCGAAGGAGCCGCCGGAGTATGCCGCTCCCGTGTCGCCGTAAGGCACACCGGGGCGCGGATAATCGCTGTTCGCCATGATCTCACCTGCCGGTTGAAGTTCGTCGTTCGTCATGCGCGCCGCCGCGCTCACCGCGGCGGCGACGTCGAGCAGTCCCGCGCCCGCGCGCAGCGGGTCGAGCGCGTCGAGCGGGCGCGCGCTGCCGAGCAGCAGCGCGCGCGTCTCCTCGATGCGCAGCGGGCGCGGCGCCACCTCGAACATCAGCGCGGCCGTCGCCGCGACGTGCGGCGCGGCCATGCTCGTCCCCGACATCTCGATCAGCCCCCCGCTGCCCGGTGCGGCGCCGCGCGGCGTCGAGCGCGCGGCGAGGATGTGCGCCCCCGGCGCGCAGATGTCCGGCTTCATCCGCCCGTCGCGCGAGGGGCCCGAGCTGCTGAACGGAGGCAGCTTCAGCCCCGCGGTGTCGACCGCGCCGACGGAGATCGTGCGGTAGCCGTTGGCGATCGTGCCGGTGGTGTAGCGCGGCGATGACTGGTCGTGCCGGAAGTACGACTGCGCGTGCGCGCGCGCGAGGTCGCGCTCGATCCACGCGTGATAGCGGCCGTCCACGACGTCGGCGCCGTGCAGGTGGAGCCGCCATCGTCCCCCGGGCGCACGCGTCGTGAGGAAGACGTCCACGTGATGATCGCCCGTGAGCGGGTCGCACGCGCGATGATAGAACCGTCCGACCGCGCGTCCGCCGACGATCACGTCCACCGAGCCGCCGAGCTCCGCGCGGAAGCGCTCGCCCCCCGGCGCCTCGAGCTCGAGCGCGAAGCGGTCGTGCCCGGGATACCAGAGCTCCATCTCGTTGGGCGTCGGGTCGCGCCGCTCGACGATCCAGTCGAGCGCGGCGACCCCCGCCGGCCGCAGCCATCCGGATGCGTGCAGGTGGCGCGAGTAGTAGTTCCCCGCGCTCATCGTCACGCAGCGCCCCGGTCCCTCCTCGAGCAGTGCGTCGAGCGCGCGCTCGACGATCGAGCGCCCCGTATGGTCCCCGCCCGTCCTGCCTAACGACATCGAGATCACCCAGGGCATCCCTTCCGCGGTCGCGCGCACGAAGTCGATCGCCTCGAGCAGCCGCACCGAGTCGCCCAGCCCGCCGATGAGCGGGTCGTCGTGCGCCGCGAGATGGACGAAGAGCAGCGCCGCGTCGCAGGCGATCCCGCGCGGCCGTCCGCTCCCGGCGGCGATGTCCATCACGTGACAGGCGTGCGTCCCGCCGAGCCCGCGCGGGAGCGCCTCGGCGGGGTGGTAGCCTAACGCTGCGTACGGGTCGGCGGCGCGCAGCGCGGCGTCGATCTCGCTCGCGCCGTGGATCGTCCCGTAGCCATAACGGTTCCCGGCGCGCGCCGGATGGCGCTGGTCCCAGAGCGCGAGGAGGCGCGTGCTGCCGTCGGCGCGGCGGAAGTTCGGGTGCGCGAAGTCGCATCCCCAGTCGAGGAAGGCGAGCGCGACCCCGCGCCCCGTCGCCGGGACCGTGAGCGCCTCGTCGCGCGCGTCCCCGACGACCGGTGTGCCCCCCGCCTCGGCGACGGCGTCGCTCGCCGTGACGACGCGCGACGCCTTGAGGCTCACCACGCGGTCGTCGTCGTGCACGGCGACGATCGCGCGCGCCGGGAGACGGCAGGTCAGCACGTCGCCGAAGCGCGCGACCGGCCGCGCCGGCGCGGGCGGCTCCGCTCCGGGCTGCAGGAGCATCACCGCCTCCACCACCTCGTCCGGCGGCGTGACGGCGAGGATCTCCTGCAGCGCCGGGTCCATCATGCGCGGCGCGCCCGGCCGTGCCTACTTGATCGCCTTCGCGACGAGCAGCAGCGCCCCACCCGCGAGCGCCGATGCCGCGGCACGCTGAATCGCCTTCTTGTTGTCGACGTCGGCGACCATGTCGTCCACGAGACCGACGGCGGCCGGCGCGAAGGCGAGGAGCTGCGTCCACCCGCGCTGCAGGTCGGGCGTCGAGAGGATCGCGCCTCCCGCCTGCAGGCTCGCCCCGACATACGACGACGCGTTCGACACCTTGGGATACTGCGGGTGCGCGGTCTTGTCGTCGGTCGTCGAGGACGTGCCGCCCGTGCTGTCCGTCGTGCCGCCGGTGCCGGTGCCGCTCGACGCCGCGGTCGCGGCGCTGCTCGTGGACGCGGTCGTCCCGCCGCTCGAAGCCGAGCCGGTGTTCGACGAGCCCGGGGAAGTGTACGCGCCGAGCGTCGAGCGCTGCGCGGGGTTCGAGGAGGCGGCGTTCGCCTGTGTCACGTTCGCCATCACGGACGAGACCCACCCCGCGGTCTGCTCGAGCGCGGTGAGCCGGACGGACTGCTGGTTGATCGTCATCTCGAGCGACTCGAAGGCGCGCTCGATCTGCGCGAAGCGGCTGCTGTACTGATCGTTGTGCGCGGCGAGGTCGGCAGCCTGCGTGCGCAGCGTGTCGTTGAGCGAGGCGATGGAGCTCTCGAAGCGCGCCGTCAGCTCATCGAAGCGCGCCGACACGCCGGACAGGCTCTGCTCCATCCGGTCCATCTGCTGCTTCTCCTTCAGCTCTGCTGGTGCTGGCATTGTCATCTCCGGGCGCGGGTCAGGGGTTCAGCTTCTGGTCGATGAGGCGGCCGACGAACGGAAGCACCGCCGCCGCGGCGATCGAGATGATCTGCGTGCGCTTCATCTGCCTCTTCAGGCGCCGCTCGCTCTTCACCACGAGGTCGGCGAGCCGCAGCGCGTCGCGCCGCTGCAGCTCCGCGAGCTGCTTGATGCCGTCGGAGTTGTTCTTCACGTCCTTCTGGATCGCCTCGACGGTCTTCTTGAACTCCTCCACCGTCGGGAAGCGTCCCGGGAGCTGGATGCTCGCCGGGCCCTGCGGCGTCTGCACGACGCCCTGGCTCTGGCCGCGCACGTTCTGCCCGTAGTTCGTCGGACGTGCGCGCGGCACGTTGATGGGAAGCCCCCCCGGCCGCCTGAACGCGGCGAACGGGCTCACGGCCTCGCTGTCCTCGTCGGCTTCGCTGCTCTCATCGTCGGCCTCGTCGTCGCTCTCGGCTACCTCGAGCGCGGCCATCTCGGAGACCAGCTGGCCCCAGTCAATTCGGCTGTCCGGCATGACTTCCTCCTCCGTGTTCGGTGTCGCGGGTGGACGCCTCCGCCGGCGCAGCGGGTGGAAGCGTGTGGAACAGGTGCGGGTTGCGCTGCGCGAAGGGGAGCACGAGCGTCGCGAAGGCCTCTGGATCCGGCGGGTACGTACCGGGCTCGCCGCGTCCCGCGCAGCGCTCGCATCCCGGGTCGGCACCCCAGCACTCGCAGGCGCCGAGAGCGCCGGCGAGGAAGGCGTTGCGGTCGGACATGTTCTGCAGGAGCCGCTGCACCTTCGCGACCTCCTGCATGGCGGCGCGCCGGCGCTTCGCGAGCCGGGCGCTGCGCTGCTTCACCTCGTCGTCGTCGTCCTCGTCGCGCAGCGCGGTGACGAGGAGCTGCGCGAAGCCGCGCACCGTCGGATCGTCGGGGCGCCCGGTCATCTGCGCGAGGGCGCTGCTCAGCTGTGCCGCGTCCATGCGATGCGTCCCTCAGTACGCGCCGCTCGTGTCGAGCTCGACGAGCCCCGACTCGAGCAGCCACGCGCCCGCGGAATCGGTCGCCGGCGCCGCGGGACGCGCGTCCTGCCGCAGGTGCGCGAGGAGCGCGCGCGCCCGCGCTTCCGGGTTCACGACGTCCCACGCGTACTCGCCCTCCGCGTCGCGGAGATACGCGTCGGAGGTCACCTCGGTGTACGTGTCCGCGCGATTGCCCGCCTGCGTCGCGAGGACGTTGAGCAGGTTCAGGAACGCGGCGGGGGGCGCGCTGCTGCCGCCGACCGGGACCTGCTGTCGCCCGACGGGGCCGGCGACGAGCGACGCCACCGCCTGCAGCACCCGCGGGTTCTGCATCGCCCACAGCAGCTGCGCGGCGGGATTCTGCGTGTCGAGCGCGGGTGACGGCGCGGGCGTCGCCGGTGATGCCGACATCGGCGATGCCGATATCGGTGGTGCCGGCGTCGGAGCCGGAGCCGCCGTCATCACGGGGGGCGCCGGCGCGGCTGGCTGCGGCATCGCCGGGCGAGGTGGCGGCGGCGTGTAGGTCGGAGCCGGCGGCGGAGTCGGAGCGCGGGGCGGGGGAGAGGGCGCTCGTCCCTGCGCGCCACCCGACGTCGCGAGCGAGAGCGCGCCCCCGGCGACGCCGCCGATCAGCGCGCCCCAGGGTCCCGCCGCCGCGCCCATCGACGCGCCCTGCACGACGCCGGGGAGCGCGGTCTGCGCTCCCTGCCCGACGGTGCGCAGGACGTCGTCGAAGCTCTCGCGCTCGAGATCGCTCAACCCGGCGAGCTGCGACTCGATGCGCTCGTTCAGCTCGCGCGGCGAGAGCCGCAGCGCGGCGTCGTCGACGACGAGCGACAATGCATCCCGAGAGTACATGGCTCCTCCCGCGTGCTGCGCCGCGTCACACCGTGCGCGCGGCGACGTATCGGATCGATCCCAGTACCGCTCCGACGTTCGGATCGCGAGCGAGCAGCCTGAGCTCGAACAGGTCCAGCCCCTGCTCGCCGATCTCGAGGAGTCGCACGCCGGGCATCGACGCCACCGCCGCGCGATAGTCCTGCACCGCGCCGGCGGAGACGGTCGGGACGATGACGACGTCCGGCCGTGTCCTCATCATCGCCGGCGCGGCATCCGCCGCGTCGTCGCAGACGCCCACCAGCTCCATGTCCGGCGCGGCCTCGACCGCGCGGGCCACGATGTCGCGGATGAGTGGCGACAGCTCGGACAGCAGCACGCGAATTGGCATCGCTCGCTCGCGATCAACGACGCCCGCAGCGTAGGGTCGCGCAGCGCGCTCGACAATGAATCGCGAGATGCGAAATGGATCGTGGCCGCGGCAGCGTGCACGACGATCGGCGCCGCATGGATCCAGGATCCACTCCCACGATCCATCGCATGTGTCCGGCGCCGTTCATTGAGCTTCTCTAACCATCGCGACGCACGGCACATTCGTGTTGCATTGGAACTCGGCGCGTGCTACCCTCCGAGCTACCGCGGCGAGGACGCACTCGCCCGGACTCGCTCGCACGTCGTCGCTCACGTAATGACCGCTCGACGTTCCCGCCCCGTCGAGACCACGTTCGCGCCGTTCACGCCGGCGGCGCGCGTCGCCGACTCGCGCACCGGCACTCGCATCGCGCTCGTGACCGCGGTGCGTCTCCTCCAGGAGGGGCTGGCGCGACTTCTCCGCGATCGCGATCCGCTGCTCACGGTAGACGCGGTCGCGCCCGACGGCGCCGTCGTCTCGCGTCTCGTGTCGCTCGCGCCGGACGTCGTGCTCGTGGACATCGCGACGCTGCGCGCGCTGCGCGGCGCGCTCCAGCAGGCGGTCCCCGCGTCGCGACTCGTCGTCTTCGCGGTGGACGAGGCGGAGGACGATCTCCTCGCCTGCGCCGAGGCGGGGGTCGCGGGATTCGTCGGACGCGAAGCGTCGGTCGAGGAGCTGCTCGCGGCGATCGCGAGCGCGCAGCGCGGCGAGCTGCACTGCTCCCCGCGCGTCGCGGCGCTGATCTTCCGCCGCCTGACGGCCCTCGTCCGCCACGACGGCGAGCAGCTCGCGCTGACGAGCCGCCAGCTGCAGATCGTCCGGCTCATCGAGCAGGGACTCTCGAACAAGGAGATCGCGCGTCATCTCTCGATCGAGGTCTCGACGGTGAAGAACCACGTGCACAACGTGCTCGGCAAGCTGCAGGTGCGGCATCGCTGGCAGGCGCCGTTCCGTGTTGCCGGGAGTACGGGAGCACGGGTGTAGGGGCTACGAGACGAGACCGGGCGCGCGCCCGATCGTCCAACCGGTACCATGACGAGCGTCCTCTTCGTCCACGGCACCGGCGGGCGTACGCCGCATCTCGCGGAGCCCTTCCGCCGCATCAGGCGCGCGCTGCTCGAGCGGCGGCCCGACCTGCGCGTCGAGCGCTGCCTGTGGGGTGATCACACGGGCGCGCGGCTCAACGCGAACGGGAAGTCCATCCCGACCTACCACCCGCCGCGCGAGGACGAAGAAGCGGTGGACGCGCTCGCCCTCTGGAGCGAGCTGTACGAGGACTCCTGCTACGAGCTGCGGCTCCTCGCGATCGCGCCGCCGCGCAGGCGCGGGATCGAGCTCGGCGCGCTCCCCGCGGGGGAGCAGCTCCGCAAGCGGCTGCGCGACCTCACGCCGTCGCCGCAGCTCGCCGCGCTGCTCGACGCGGGCGGGATCGCGCACGTGTTCGGCCGCGCGATCACGACGGTGTGCGAATCGCAGCCCTTTCGCGAGGCGATGCAGAGCGCGGGCGAGCCGATCGGTCCGTACGCGAGCGCCACCGCGCGCGCCGTCGTCGCGACGGCGATCGCGATCTCGGAGGAGCGCGACAGCGTGCGCATCGCCACCGACGGCCCGCTGCGCGACCTCGTCGTCGAGACCCTCGACCGCGAGCTCGGCGACGACGAGCACGTGCTCGTGAAGATCCTCACCTCGCCGATCCGGGGCGTCGCGGCGTCGCTCGTCGCGAGCTACACGAAGCGGCAGATGAGCGCGATCACCGACGCGACCTCGCCCTTCGTGGCCGACATCATCCGCTACCAGGCGCGCGGTCAGGTGATGCGCGACTTCATTCGCGCGCGCATCGCCGAGCTCGAGCCGCCCGTCGTCCTCCTCGCGCACAGCCTCGGCGGAATCATGTGCGTGGACCTGTTGATCCAGGAGTCGATCCCCGAGGTCGCGCTCCTCGCGACGATCGGGTCGCAGGCGCCCTTCTTCTACGAGGTGGATGCGCTCTCGTCGCTCGCCTTCGGGGAGCCTCTTCCCGCGCACTTCCCGGAGTGGGTGAACGTCTACGACCTGCGCGACGTGCTGAGCTACGAGGGGCGGCGCATCTTCCCCGGCCGCGTCGAGGACGTCGAGGTCTCGAGCCTGCAGCCCTTTCCGCGGTCGCATCTCGCGTACTGGGACAACCCCGAGACCTGGGACGCCGTGGTGCCGCGCTTCCCATGAGAGCGTACTTCCGGCGCGCGCCGGAAGCACGCAGTATTGGGCGGCAGCTCCATGTCCCTCTCGCCCATGGAGGTCAGATGCGCAGCACCCTCTCGCTCCTCGCGGCCGCATTCGCTCTCGCCTGCGCCTCGGCGCCGGTCGAGAAGAACGCGCCGACCACGATCACGACGACGCGGATCTCCGGCGGCGCGGCGCCCGGGCAGACGGCGATCACGACGACGACCGTCTCTCCCACGGCGACGACCGACGTCGCCGCTCCGCTCGACAAGACATGGAGAGCGCTGCGCGCCGTCTACGACTCGCTCGGCATCCCGGTCTCGCAGGTCGACGAGTCGCAGCACGTGCTCGGCAACACGGGGATCAAGATCCGCCGTCAGATCGGGAAGACGCCGCTCGTGCGCGTCGTCGACTGCGGGCACGCGCAGGGCGGGCCTAACGCGGAGACGTACGAGGTCTTCTTCGCCGTCGCCACCCAGCTCCATCCCACCGCCGACGGCGCCCGCACCCTCGCCAGCACATCCCTCCAGGCCTCCGCCCGCCCCGTCTCCTTTGCCGGCGAGTACGTCGCCTGCACATCGACCGGCGGACTCGAGTCGCGAATCGCGGAGATGCTGAAGCAGCTCGCGCAGGGGTGAACGCGGCGACCGCCTTTGGCGCCTTGGCAACAACTTCAAAACACGAAGGTCACGAAGGACACGAAGGAGATCCAAGTAATATCCTTCGTGACACTCCGTGTCCTTCGTGTTTCAACCACGAGTGCAACAGCCGACTCGTTGCGGTGAGGAGCTCGACCGCCACACGGAACGATCCGATGCCAGCAACGTCGTTCACGCAGCCCCAGCCTCCGCATCCACGAGTATCTCGCCCCGCGCGCATTCGTGGATCAGCGTCGCCGGCCAGTCGGGCTCGTAGCGGGCGGCGGCGCGCATGCGGGAGACCGTCAGGCGCTTGCCCGGTCCCCATGCGAGCATCAGCGCCTCGCGGGCCTCGATGATCGTCGCGATGCCGACGCTCACCCCGTGGTGGGGGACGCGCTCGAGGGCGCCGAAGGTGGGGAAGGTGAGCAGGTTGTCGCGGCGCGTCTCCTCGGAGAGCGGGATGATGCGCGTGCGGCTCTCGCGCGGGCTCCCCGGCGGATTGAAGGCGACGTGCCCGTCGCTCGAGCCCGACGCCAGCAGGAAGAGGTCGATCCCCCCCGCGTCGCGGATGCGCGCGTCGTATGCCGCCGGGTCGGCGGGATCGGGAAACCAGATCGACTCGCCGCGCAGCTTCTGCGCCTCGCGGAGCGATGCGTTCAGCCGGCCCGCGATCTCGGCGCGCGCGTAGTGATGGCAGGACCACGGCTCGGACGACGGCGCGTAGTCGAGCCCGCGCGCGCCGGGCACGAGGTACTCGTCCATCATCACGAGGACCACGTGCGAGAGATCCCGCGGTGCGGCGGCGAGCTGCCGCGACAGCGCGTCGAGGACGGGACCCGGCGTCCGGCCCGTCGGGCAGCCGAGCAGGAAGGGGCGGCCGTCGCGCGCGGTCGCGGCGATGCGCGCCAGCACGAGGCTCGCGACGTGGCTGCCTAACGCCGCGGGCGTCGCGAAGACCTGGATGGGCGTGGTCGCCATCGGCTACTCCATCGGGTCGAGGAAGGCGCTGGCGGCGCCGATCATCCCGTCCCATCCCTCGAACGTCGAGCCCACGATCTCGACGCGGTCGCGCTGGTCGGCGGCGGCGTGCTCGCGATAGCTGGCGCGCGCCGGCTCGAGCAGCAGCTCGCCCGCCGCCGCCACTCCTCCCCCGACGACGATGCGATCCGGCGCGAAGAGGGGCGAAAGCGACGCCAGCCCGAGGCCGAGCCACCACGCCGTCTCCTCGAGCGCGGCGATCGCGGACGCGTCGCCCGAGCGCGCCCGTCCGATCACCTCGCGCACCGGAAGGGCTCCCGCGCGCTCCGACAGCGCGCTCGACGAGACCATCGCCTCGAGACAGCCGCGCGCGCCGCAGCTGCAGCGGCGGCCGTCGCGATCGACGATGATGTGTCCGAGGTCGCCCGCGCAGGCGCCCGTGTAGCGGAGCAGCGTCCCGTCCGCGATCACCGCGCCCCCGAGCCCGGTTCCGATGGCGACGGTGAGCAGCCGCCGCGCGCCGCGCCCCGCGCCGTGCCGGTGCTCCGCGATCCCCGCGGCGTTGGAGTCGACCTCGAGCCGGCACGCGAGCCCCGACGCGTCGGCGAGCGCGCGGCGCAGCGGAAACTCGCAGAGCTCGGGGAGGTTCGCGTTGCCGACCATCGCCTCGCGCGCGTCGTCGAGGAATCCCGCGACGGAGACGCCCATCCCCGCGACCACGTCCGGCCGCATCGCGTCGACCATGCGCGTGACGGTCCCCGCGATTCCCGCGACGAGCGCGGCGGGTGCGCCGCGGGGCGGCGTCGGGATCGTCGTGCGCCGGACGATCTCACCCTGTTCGTCCACGACCCCGATCTTCGTGCGCGTCCCTCCGATGTCCACCGCGGCGACGAGCCGCATTCAGCGCGCGTCCTTCGCCAGCTCCGGATTCTTCCAGAGGTCGATCGGCTTCGCGATCCCCTGCGGGCGGAAGGGGAGATGCACCTTGCGTCCCAGCCCGGCCGACGCGTACGCGGCGTACAGCACCTCCTGCACGACGCGTCCCGTCTGCCCGTCGGAGATCGGCGTCTCCTTGCCGCGAACGCACCGCGCGAAGTGCCGCATCTCCTGCGGAAAGCCGTAGTTCCAGTGCTCCTCGAACACGGGGTACGTCCATCCCTTCGTGGAGCCCGCCTTCTCGACCGCGTAGCCGAAGCCGACCTCGCTGTAGGTCGGCAGCGCGTTCCCCATCAGCATGTCGGCGTACGTCTGCCCCTTCTCACCGAACACCTCGATGCTGTCGTCCATCCCGCCCGGACGGTTCCAGCTGTTCTCGACGATCCCCGTCGCGCCCCCCTCGAACTCGATGATCGCGATCGCCTCGTCGTCGCCCTTCGTGCGAGCGCCGTGCGTGTACGTCGCGAGCTGCGCGTAGACGCTCTTCACCTTCGGCTTGCCGAGGAACCACCAGCAGAAGGCGATCCCGTGGCAGCCGAGGTCCATGAGGGCACCGCCGCCCGACTGCTCGACGTCGTAGAACCAGTCGGCGTGCGGGCCGTTGTGCTTCTCCCCCTGCTTCACGAGGTGCACGCGCCCGAACGCGCCCTCGTCGGCCATCTGCTTCGCCTTGACGTACTTCGGCGCGAAGAAGAGCTCCTCGGCGTAGAGGAGCAACACCCCCGCGCGATCGCACGCCTCGATCATCGCGTCCGCTTCCTCGAGGGTGACGCAGAGTGGCTTCTCGCAGACGACGTGCTTCCCCGCGGCGGCGGCGTCGATCGTCATCTGGGCGTGCAGCCGGTTGGGCGCGGTGACCGAGACCATCTCGACGTCGGGGTCGCGCAGCATCTCGCGGTAGTCGGCGTACGCGGCGCGGATCCCGTGCCGCTTCGCGAACTCCTTCGCGTTCCCCGGCGTGGGCGACGCGACCGCGACGACCTCCATCTCGTCGGGCATCATCTTCACGGAGTGCGCGATGCAGTCGGCCTGGAAGCGCGAGCCGATGATGCCGATCTTCACCTTCGACATTCTGGGTTCTGGTTAGCGGTTAGCGTTGGCCCCTGCCGTTCATCCCCACGCCGGCTGCCCGGCCTGGAGCGGCGTGCAGCCGACCCACTTCCCCGGGACGAGCGAGTAGCGCAGCGCCTTCGTCATCCCGATCTCGGAGGTGAAGTAGGCGCGGAGCGCGACCTCGCGGAAGGTCGTGAACCAGTGCGAGCCCGGGGCCGCGGCCTTCGCCTTCGCCGACATGTCACGGAGGAGTGCCTCACGGTCGGGGCGCGCCTTCTTCGCGAAGTCGCGCCCTGCGCCCTCGCCAAACTTGCGGATCCCGTCGTGCAGCAGCTTCTGCTGCTCCTCGGGATAACAGTCGGTGAGGAGCACGTTCATGAACGGTCCGACGCCCGCCGCCTTCGCACCCGGCGATCCCGGCGTCGTCGGCAGGAGGGTGTCGGCCATCTCCTCGGCGAGATCCTGCTGGTCGGCGCTCAGGATCCCGCCGGTCGCGCGCGTCGTCTCGCGGCCGCAGGCGGAAAGCACGGCGTTCGTCGCGACGAGCAGCGCCCCGATCCCGACGCCCGTCACGCGCAGCGCCTCGCGGCGCGTCATCGGTCCGGTCACAGATTCCTCCGCTTCAGCTCCTCCACCGCGTGGTTCGCGGCGCGCGCGGTGAGCGTCATGTAGAGGATCGACGGGCTCTGGTTCCCCGTCGAGGTCATGCACGCGCCGTCGGTCACGAACACGTTAGGCACCGCGTGCAGCTGGTTCCAGGCGTTGAGCATCGACGTCTTCGGATCGCGTCCCATCCGGCAGCCCCCCATCTCGTGGATGTCGAGACCGGGCGCCCACTTCGTGTCGTGCGTCTCGACGTCGCGGCAGCCGGCGACGTGCAGCATCTCCTCGGCCTGCGCGCGCCAATCGGCGATCATCTTCTCGTCGTTGTCGTCGTAGCCGACCGAGGTGACGAGGAGCGGGATCCCCCACTGGTCCTTCCTCGTCTCGTGCAGCCGGACGTGATTCGCCTCCTTGGGGATCGTCTCTCCCTGCATGTACATCCAGATCCCCCACGTCCCCGGCTGCGTCTGCGCGTCCTTGTACGCGGCGCCCACGTCGTCCACGGTGTCGACTCCGCGTGTGCGATACCCGTCGACGAAGGTCGTGTACCCGCCGACGAAGTCGACGCCGGGGTCCTGCCTGCCGAGGTTGCGGAAGTTCACGAGGATCGCTTCCGTCGGATTGCGTCCGTAGATGTATCTGTCCTTCAACCCGTCGAGCGTCCCGCCGCCCGCGGCGCGATAGCTCTGGTGGCAGACGTAGCGGCCGAGCAGACCGTTGTCGTTGCCCAGTCCATGCGGGAAACGCGACGACGTCGAGTTGAGGAGCACGAGCAGGGTGTTCAGCGCCGACGCGTTCATGAACACGATGCGGCTGTTGAACTCGTGCACCTCGTGCGTCTTCGCGTCGATCACGCGCACTCCGGTCGCGCGCCCCTGCTTCTCGTCGTAGATGACCGAGTGGACGACGGAGTCGGGGCGGATGGTGAGGTTCCCCGTCTTCATCGCCCACGGCAGCGTCGAGGAGTTCGACGCGAAGTAGCCGCCGTACGGGCAGCCGCGCATGCAGAGGTTGCGCGCCTGGCAGGTGCCGCGCCCCTGCTGCAGGTGGATCGGCTTCGGCTGCGAGAGGTGCGCCCAGCGTCCCTGCACGAGGTGACGATCGGTGTACTTCGCGCGCAGCGCGTCGCGCATGTGCGCCTGCGCGCAGTCGAGGTCGAAGGGCGGGAGGAACTCGCCGTCGGGCATCGCGTCGAGATGGTCCGCGTTCCCGCAGACGCCGATGAACTGCTCGACGTGCGAGTACCAGGGCGCGACGTCGTCGTAGGTGATCGGCCAGTTCATCCCGTAGCCGAGCTTCTCCGGAGCGACGAACTCGTGCCGGCTCCAGCGCTGGCAGGCGCGCCCCCAGATGAGCGACTTCCCGCCGACCTGGTAGCCGCGGATCCAGTCGAAGGGCTTTTCCTGCACGTACGGATGGTCGGCGTCCTTGATGAAGAAGTGCGCCGTGTCCTCGCCGTATCCCGCCGCCTTGCTGATCAGCGGGTTGTCCCGGACCATCCTGAGCGGCACCGCGCCCCGATGCGGGAGCTGCCAGGGCATCAGGTTGGCCGTGGGGTAGTCCTTGATGTGCTCGACGTTGCGCCCGCGCTCGAGCACGAGGGTCTTCAATCCCTTCTCGCAGAGCTCCTTCGCGGCCCAGCCCCCCGAGATCCCCGACCCGACGACGATCGCGTCGAAGGTGTTGCTGTCGCTCAACCGATGCTCCTGAGTGATTCCGCGGTCGAAGATGAGCGGCGGACGGACGTTCGGCTAGTCGGCTCGTCGCGCGGGCCCCTTCCAGCTGTGGCAACGGCTGTCAAAACACGAAGGGGCACGAAGGATATTGCCGTAGCACCCTTCGTGAACCTTCGCGACCTTCGTGTTTCAATGACAGGCGCAACAGCCGGCGCGCTGCGGTGTCGAGCCCCAGCGCCACGAGGAGCGATCCGATACCACCACCACACGAGCGCCGAGCGGAGCACGCACTCGTTGTCCACTTGCGCACCCGAGGAGCCGCGTCGTTAGTTCCAGCGCCCGCTGCACGCAGCTCTCGCCCAGGATGCAGATGACCGACTCTCCTTCACGTCGCGAATTTCTCAGGACGCTCGGCGCCGGCGTCGGGCTCGGCGCGCTCGGCGCATTCGACGCGCGGTCGCTCTTCGCCGCGAGCGTCGGCGCGAAGACGTACACGAACCCCGTGTACGCCGGGTCGATGCCCGATCCGGGAGTGATGCTGCACGAGGGCGTCTACTACGCCTTCGGGACGACGGGGAAGGACCGCAAGGCGGACGGGCGCATCTTCACCCTCCTCCGCTCGACGGATCTCGTCAACTGGGAGGAGCTCGGCGGGGCCCTCACGCCGCCCGATCCCGATCCGCGCTACGAGTACTGGGCGCCGGAGGCGGCGTTCGACAACGGCACCTTCTACCTCTACTACGCGATGGGCGGCGTCGAGGAGGAGAAGTTCGCCATCCGCGTCGCGACGAGCGCGCGTCCCGAAGGACCGTACGCCGACACCGGCACCCCGCTCGTCGACTGCACCGGCAACCGCTTCACGATCGACGCGCACCCGTTCCGCGACCGCGACGGGAAGTGGTACCTCTTCTACGCCCGGAACTACCCGAACACCGAGGGCGGGCATCACCCGGGCACCGGGCTCGCCGTGGACCGGCTCGACGGGATGACGAAGCTCGCCGGGGAGTGCAGGACGGTGCTGCGTGCGCACTATCCGTGGACGCTTTACGAGGCGCACCGGCGCATGAACGTCTACGACGCCACCTTCGACTGGCACACCATCGAGGCGCCCTTCGTGCGCGTGCACCGCGGGAAGTACTACTGCTTCTACAGCGGCTCCAACTGGCAGACGCGGAACTACGGTGTGGACTACGCCGTCGCGAGCCACGTGACCGGCCCCTACACGGGGCAGGGACGCTCGGCGCGCGTGCTGCACGGCGTCCCCGGCCACGTCCGCGGCCCCGGTCATCACTCCATCGTCACCGGTCCCGACGGCAACGACTGGGTCGTCTACCACGCCTGGAACGAATCCCTCACCGTCAGGCAGATGTGCATCGATCCGCTGCACTGGACGGGCGAGGGGCCGCGGGTGTCGCCGAGCTGGACCCCGCATCGGGCCCCCGTGCGCCGTTAGGCGGCGTTCGAGCTGGGGCTTTACGCGGGAGGCTGGAAGCAGAAGGCCTACAGCCTCCTGCTTCCAGCCTCCTGCCGACAGCCTCCCGCAAATTCAGCTTCCGAACGCCGGCCTCGTCTCCGCGCTCGGCTGCGGCTGCGTCTCGCGGACCTTCGGCGCCTGGCCGTAGTTCCACTGGAAGGTCAGCCAGGTCGAGCGGACGCCGAAGCTGCGCGCGGTGAGCTGCATGACGTTGTCGTCGCCGGCGACGATGCGCATCCGGTTCGTGTTGAACGGATCCTGGAAGCGCAGCCCGACGATCGCCTTGTCACCGTTGATCTTCTTGCGGAAGAAGAGGTTCGTCCCCTGGAAGGCGGAGAAGCGGCCGCGCTCGATCTTCATCGGTGCGCGGTAGAAGTACATCCCCTGCACGCTGAACGTCTGCGTGAGCTGCGACGTCGCGTTGAAGCGCGCCGACCAGGTCACCGCGTCCGATCCCACCGCCGACGTCGAGCCGCCGTCGGTCACCATCCGGAAGACGTTGAAGCTCGCGAAGCCGTTGAACTTCGGGCCGAGGCGGAGCTGCCCGTTCAGGTCCGTCCCCCACGACTCGCTCGTCGCGAGGTTGCGGAAGCTCACCGACGTCACCTCGCGCGAGTCCACCGTGTCGGCCGTGTTGATGTTTACGCGGATGACGTTCGTCGTGTGCCGGTAGAACGGCGAGAGCTGGACCATCCCCAGCCGCATGTTGCGCGTCCATCCGAGCTCGATCGCGTCGGTGTACTCGGGCTTCAGCGCCGGATTCCCGAAGAAGACGTTCTGCACGTCGAAGAAGACGGGGAAGGGGTTGAGCTCCTGCGTCCCCGGGCGGCGGATGCGGCGCGAGTAGCTCGCCTTCCACTGGTTCGCGTCGCTCGGGCTGTACGTGATCACCCCGCTCGGGAAGAGGCTCGTGTACTCGTACGGGTACCGCTGCGCCGGCTCCGCGAGATCGAAGTTGCGGCTCGCCCGCTCGGCGCGCAGTCCCCCCTGCAGCTGCACCTTGCCGACGCTCCGGCTCAGCACCCCGTACGCGGCGTGCACCGTCTCGTCGAAGCCGAACGCGTTGCTCAGGTTGCTGCGCGCCCAGGATCCGGTCCCCGCCGGATCCTTCATCACGAGATAGTCGCGGTCGAGCCAGCGCGTGTTCCCCTTGTAGCCCGTCTCCAGCTTCGCCGACTTGCCTAACGGGCGGGTGTAGTCGAGCTGGCCGCTGAGCTGACGCGTCAGCGCGTCCACCGCGTCGGTCTCCCGCTCGACGGCCGGGGCGGCGAAGGGCGCCTTCCAGAGCGAGGTGAAGTCCTCGTCGTGCGAGCGGTTGTAGCGGAGCTCCGTCGAGAGCTCGTGCTTTCGCGGCTCGATCGTCCGCTTCAGGGCGAGGGTGTAGTCCACCATCGTCCCCTTCGAGTCGTTGTTGCGCGGCCGGTTGTACGCGTCCACGAAGTTCCGCGACCCGTCGAGCTCCGTGTAGCTGCTGATCGCGTCGTCGAGCCCCGTGCGGTGGTTGAGCGAGAGCGCGTTGGTGAGCACGTCCCGCCCGGTCAGCTTGTAGTCCACCGTCGTGCTGAAGTTCTGGCCGCGTCCTCCCTGCGTCCCGTCGATGTCCTGCGCCGTCACCCCGAGCAGCGCGCGCGCGACGTCGTAGCGCTCGCGGTCGTTGATCCCGTCCACCGCACGGTTGTCGGAGTAGACACCGAGGCTGCTGAACGTCGTCAGCGGCCCGCTCTGGTAGCCGAGGTTCCCCGACGTGTTGTACCTGTTCGTCTCGGCGACGCCGCCATTGAACCCGGCGCTGATGCCGAGGTCGACGTTCTGCTTCAGGACGATGTTGATGATCCCCGCCATCCCTTCGGGGTCGTACTTGGCCGACGGGTTCGGGATGACCTCCACGCGCTCGATGATGTTCGCCGGGAGCGTCTTCAGGTATGCGGCGAGCTGCGTCCCGGTGAGCGGCGTCGGACGTCCGTTGATCTGCACCGCGACGTTCTCGTTGCCGCGCAGGCTCACCTTTCCGTCGCCGTCCACCTGCACCGAGGGCACCGCGTCGAGCACCTCGCTCGCGTTCGAGGCCGCCGGGGCGACCTCCTTCGCGCGGTACGCGTTGCGGTCCGGCTCGACGCTCACCGCGGGGCGCTCGGCGGTGACTTCCACGCCCTGCAGCACGACGGCGGCGCGGGTCAGCTCCATCACGCCTACGTCCGCCGCGGGGGCGGCGGGGCTCACGCTGAACGGATGCCGCTCCGGCTTGAAGCCGATCGCGGTCGCGCGGAGATAGTACGACCCCGGTCGCAGCCCGCGGATCCTGAATGTCCCGTCGGGCCCCGCAAAGTCGCCGGTGACGAGCGTCGAATCGGCGACGTTGTGGACCGACACCGCGGCGCGCGGCATCGCCGCCTTCGCCTCCGCCGAAACGACCGTGCCTCGGACTTCGCCGGGGCCGGCGGGCGGGGGAGTGACAGGGCGGCTCGCGCCCTGTGCGTTCAGCGAGCCGGCGCCGGCGACGAGCGCCAGGGCACCGAGCACGGCGGGGAGGATCGGCCTCATGAGAGGGCTCCGCGAAGGGGTGACGGCGCCCGAGCGGGGGACCCGGGCATCGAACCCCGACCTACGGCGCGAGCGGAAAGCGGGTTTCGCGCCGTTCGGCCGGCCTGACCAGTCCCTGACCTGCCCCTCTACTGTCCGCGCCGCCCCGACTTCGCGGAGGTGGCCTGCGGCTTCGGCGCGGGGGCCCGCATCGGGTGCGTGGCCTTCGACATCTTCCGCTCGGCCTCGACCCCGTGCGGCGCCTTGTGCTTCGGCGAGAAGTCGGGGATATCGCGCTCACCCTTCCGTCGCATCTCTCCCTCCCGGAACAATGGTGTCCCGATGACGCCGCGGCCGGCGCGGCTTTCGCCTGCCTAACGTCTTCCCGGACGCCGGTAGCCGAAGTACTCCTCGATCGCCACGCGCACGAGGGTGTCGCGCAGCTTGTCGAGCCGGGCGCGCGCCGCCGGCAGCGGCGTCCCCTCGGCGAGCGGGACGAGCACCTTCTTGAGGTGAAGGAGCATCATCTCCGGGGGACAGCCGAAGGCCTGGAGCCGCATCACGAGCGCGCGCACGAGCACCCGCGTCTCCTCGTCCTCCAGCGTGTCGTCCGGCGAGCGCGCGGCGAGCCATGCGGAGAGCTGTTCCTCGACGGCGCGGAGCTCCGGGTCATCGGGGACCGGCGTCCGGCGCGGGTCGGGACACTCGGGGGGGCGGGCAGGGGCTGACATCGGATCGCTAAGGTACCGCATGGGGAGGAGAATCGCGAGTGCCGGGCTCGGCTTCGCGAGGGCGGGGGCCAGCCTCCAGGAGTCAGGAAGGGCGTCGAGACGTGGTTCCCCACGCCTGGCCCCCGGCCCCCACCGTTAGGCAGCCGCGCCCCGTCCTGCCGTTCATGACACCTCCTTCACGATCGCGCGATGCGTACGCTGCGTGACTCCGTGGGCCCGCGTGCGTCACTCTCCTGCCCGCTGCGCCAAACGTTCACTGGCGCCGTCGCCGCCCGCCACCGACAGGAAGTGCACCCGAGTCTCCAGCCACTACGCCGCCGACTCCCCCTCCTCTTCGCGACGGTCCTCGCCGTCGCCGTCGGGGGGGCGTGCACGGTCGCGTACGTCGAGCTTCGCAATCAGCTCCTCGCGGCGGCACGTGAGCGCGCGTCGAGCGCGGCGCAGCGGCTGAGCCTCGCGCTCGACGAGTCCGGGGGCGCACTGCGCCGCGACGCGGAGCGTGTCGCGGCCGATACCTCGGTGCGCGCGGCGATGGCGCAGCCGTTCATGCCGGCGTCGGTCGCCGGGCTGCGCGATCTCTTCGCGCGCGAGCACTCGCGCTCCAGGCTCGTCGTCGGGCTGACGCTGCTCGCACCCGACGGGCGCAGCCTCCTCGCCGTCGACTCCGCGCACGGCGTCACCACGACGTGGCTCGCAGCGGGGGGCGGCGAGCTCGCGGGCGCCGCCCCGGCGCCGAAGGGAGCCGTCGGGCCGATCCAGGTCGTGGAGGGGGTCGCGCAGTACGCGGTCACCGTCCCGGTCGGAGGTCGTCTCCCGCGCGACACCGCGGGATATCTCGTCATCACGCGGCGAATGGCGAGCGCGTCCAACGAGGTGCTCAGCCGGCTGATCGGCCCGCGGACGACGATGCTCGTCGGCAACCTCGACGGGAGCGCCTGGACGGATCTCGTGCATCCACTCGTGAACCGGGAGGATTCCGCCCGCGTCGCGACGACGGATCCGCACGTCATCCGCGCCTCGTCGGTTCTCACCTTCATGCCGTGGCAGGTCGTCGTCGACACGCCCGTGGCGGACGCGCTGGCGCCGGCGCGGCGCTTCATCGTCTCGATGCTGCTCGCGGGGCTGCTGCTCGTGATCGTCGGCGTCGCCGCCGCGTGGCGCATCACGCGTGAGGTGACCGATCCCCTCGCCGAGATCGGCGCGGCGGCGGCGCAGTTCGCGGCGGGCGACCATGCGCGCCGCGCGCGCGTCGAGCGCGGGGACGAGCTGGGACAGATGGCCGACGCCTTCAATGCGATGGCGGAGCGGGTGGCCGCGGCCTCGCGCGACGCCCAGCTCCGCGCCGCGGAGCTCGAGGCGGCAAACCGCGCCCTCCGCGAGAGCGAGATGCGCTATCGCCACATCGCGACGAACGTCCCCGGCGCGGTCTACCAGTTCATCTACCGACCCGACGGGAGCAAGGGCTTCACCGTCGTCAGCGAGGGAGTTCGCGAGCTGTTCGGCGTCGAGCCGGCGGACGCGCTGCGCGACTACATGACGGTGTTCGGGCTCGTGCACCCCGACGACCGCGAGAGCTTCTACGCCTCCGGCACGGCCGCGGTGGCGGCGCTCGCTCCCTGGCACTGGGAGGGACGCGCGATCCTGCCTGACGGCGAGGAGAAGTGGATCCAGGCGGGCGCGCGCCAGGAGCGCCAGCCCGACGGGAGCATCCTCTGCGACGGGCTGCTGATGGACATCACCGAGCGGCGGCTGCTCGAGGATCAGCTCCGCCAGGCGCAGAAGATGGAGGCGGTGGGACAGCTCGCCGGGGGGATCGCGCACGACTTCAACAACATCCTCACCGCGATCACCGGCTTCAGCGAGCTGCTGCTCGCCGACACACCACCCGAAGACGAGCGGCGCGACTCGATCACCGAGATCCGCCACGGCGCCGACCGCGCGGCCGCGCTCACGCGCCAGCTCCTCGCCTTCAGCCGCCGCCAGATGCTGCAGCCGCGGCTCCTCGACCTCAACCAGACGGTGCGCGGCGTCGAGGCGATGCTGCGGCGGCTGATCGTCGAGGACATCACGCTCATCCTCGCGCTCGATCCGCGCATCGGCTGGGTGCGCGCCGACCCGGGTCAGCTCGAGCAGGTGCTCGTCAATCTCGTCGTCAACGCGCGCGACGCGATGCCGCGCGGCGGCTCGCTCACGATCGAGACGAGCAACGTCGATCTCGCCGTCGCCGAGCGCAGCGCCGAGCGGCGCGTGACGATCCCGCCGGGCTCCTACGTCCGCATCGCGGTGAGCGACACGGGCGTCGGGATCGACGAGCGGACGCGGACGCGCATCTTCGAGCCCTTCTTCACGACGAAGGAGCCGGGGAAGGGAACCGGGCTCGGTCTCTCGACGGTGTACGGCATCGTCAAGCAGAGCGGCGGCTACATCTGGGTCTACAGCGAGCCGGACGCGGGAACGACCTTCAAGATCTATCTCCCGCGCGTCGCCGCCGAAGCGGGGGAGCGTCCCGAGCGCGCGATCGCGTCGGGTATCGACGACGCCGGCGTCGCCGCGGCGAGCGAGACGATCCTCCTCGTCGAGGACGACGAGGCGGTGCGCGGGGTGAGCCGCCGCATCCTCATGCAGCAGGGCTACACGGTGCTCGAAGCGTCGAACGGCGTCGAGGCGCTGCGGCTCTGCGAGCAGACCGCGCGCCCGATCGATCTCATCGTCAGCGACATGGTGATGCCGGAGATGAATGGCCCCGAGCTCGCGCGTCAGGTCCGCGAGCGGCATCCGGGGACCGCGCTCCTCTTCATGTCGGGCTACACGCGCGACGCGGCGCTCCGCCAGAGCTTCCTCGAGCCGGGCACCGCGTTCATCGAGAAGCCCTTCACTCCGCTCGCGCTGGCGCGCCGGGTGCGCGAGGTGCTCGACTCCCGCGCGGGAGCTGCGCTGCGGGGGTAGGGACGCCGCCTAACGCGACGCGACCGCCGTCACCGGCTCGAACGGCCACCGGCTCGTCCGCCACGACCAGAGCAGGAACACCACACCGCCGAGGAGCAGCGCGCCGATCCCGAACAGGATCACCCGCGGCTGCGTCGTCGCGAAGACGAAGATCCAGCCGGCGAGCGCGACGACGGCCGGCAGGGGGTAGAGCCACATCCGGTACGGCCGCGGCATCTCCGGCGCGCGCCGCCGCAGCAGGATGAGGCCGAGCACCTGTCCCATGAACTGCACGACGATCCTCGTCACGATCATCGCGTCGATCACGGTGCCGAGCGAGAAGAAGCCGGCCACGATCGACAGTGCGCCGAGGACGAGCAGGGAGACGTACGGGAACTCCTTCGTCCGGTGCAGCCGCCCGAAGGCACGGAAGAAGTAGCCGCTCTCCGCGGCCGCGTACGGGATGCGCGAGTAGCCGAGCAGCAGCGCGAACACCGAGCCGAAGGCGGTCCAGAGCACGAGCAGGGTGAACACCGTCGCCACCGCCGGTCCGTGGACGCGCTGCATGAACACCGACACGATGAACGTCGACGCGGCGTGCTCCCCCGCCGGCACGAACTCCCGCCACGGCACGACGCCGATGATCGAGAGGTTGATCCCGAGATAGATCAGCGCGACCGCGGCGGTGCTGATGAGGATCGACCGCGGGATGACGCGCCCGGGGTCGCGCACCTCCTCACCGATGAAGCAGACGTCGTAGTAGCCGAGGTAGTCGTAGATCCCGATTCGCGACGCGGCGCCGAGCCCGAGGAAGAAGCCGAGCGAGAAGTCGAAGGCGCCGGGGGGAAAGTCGAAGGCGAGGCGCGGCTGGAAGTGCATCGCGCCGGTGACGATCACCGCGAGCACGGTGACGAGCGTCCCGATCCAGAGCGAGACGGTGATCTTCGCGATCGAGTGGATGCGCCGGTAGAGCAGCGCGACGTTGATCACGCCCACCGCGACGACGATCGCGATGACGCCCGGCCGCGTCAGCCCCTTCCAGATGTAGCTCGCGTAGTCGGCGAAGCCGATGTAGCCCGACGCGATCTCGAGCGGGCCGCTGAGCACGAACTGCCAGACGAAGAGGAACGCCATCAGGCGTCCCCAGCGCGCCGGTCCGTACGCCTCCCGCAGGTACTGGAAGGAGCCCCCCGAGCCGGGCATCGCCGCCCCGAGCTCGCTCCACACCATCCCGTCGCAGATCACGATCGCGAGCGCGACGACCCAGCCGAGCATCGCCTGCGGCCCGCCTAACGCGGTCATGAGGAGCGGGATCGTGATGAACGGTCCCGCTCCCATCATGTTCGTCATGTTCAGCGCCGTGGCCGAGAGCAGGCCGAAGCGCCGGTGGAGGCGAGGCTGCTCGCGCGGCGTCTCCTCCTCCCTCGCTCGAGCAGCCGGCGCGCTCATCCGATCACCCCGCGCGGATCACCACGTCGCAATCGATCGTCCCCTTCAGCCCCACGCCGTCGGCGGTCTTCGCGTCGAAGGTGACCTTGCCCGAGCTTCCCTTGTCGTCGACGGTGAGCTTGCCGCTCCCTTTTTTCTCGGAGGGGTTCACGTCGTAGCTCGTCGCGCCCTCGCCGAAGATCGGGCCGAAGCCGGCGGTGAGCTGGAACTTCGACGTGCCACCCGACGCCGCCTTCGCGTTGGGGACGATGAGCTGCAGGCTGCTGAACTGGTTCGGGTCCTTCGTGTCGATCGAGAACTGGTTCCCCCACGACCCGTCGCCGGCCAGCCCGTAGCTGCAGCCGCCCTCCTTCATCTGCGTGTCGTACGTCCCCGCGTGCTTCCCGCCGGTGACCTCGAGATGGACCTTGCCCTTCACATCCTTCGAGAGCGCCTCGGTGACGTCGGCGGTACCACCGCTGCCGCCGGCGGACGCCGCCGAGTCGGCGTCGGCGCCCTTCTTCGAGCAGGCGGCGGCGAGGGACACGACGGCGAGAGTGGCGACGGCGACGCGCGCGCGCGCGGCGAACGACGAGAACGCGGGGGACGGACGGCGAGCCATCGGAGCTCCTGGGGAACGGGTGAGAGATGCCTGCGGCGAGAGCGCAGCGACCTTACTCCGGCGCGGACTCCGGCACAAGGGCGCGGCGGGGACGCGTCAGCTGAGGAGCGGCGGCTGCGCGGGTCGCTCGACGATCTCGCGCGTGCGGCGATGCACCCAGCGCCAGTGGAAGAGAAAGAGCGCGCCGCCGAGCACGAGGCCGAGGAGGCTCGAGATGATCTCCTTGCGCGTGCGGTACTCGACCTGCGCGATGCGATCGGCGCGCAGCGCCTCGAAGCGCCGCCTCAGCTCCGCCTCGGGGAGCGTGTCGGTCGCCTGGCGATCCTCACCGGGTCCGAATCGACGCCGATCGTACGTGATGCGGAACGCCTCGAACGAGGTGATCGACGGCTCGCTCCACGGCATGAACTCGTTCTGCGACGCCAGCGTCGGCGTGCTGCGCTCGAGGAGATGGTTGACGAGGCCCACCGCGCTCGTGAGCGCCCAGACGAGACCGATCAGGCACGCGGTGTAGCCATAGAGCTGCGGGACTCGTTCGGCGCGCTCCACGATCCCTCCTTGCACGAAGCGGCTGGCTCCGAGGATCACCCACGCGGCGATGAGGACGAGCGCGGCGACGACGGCGAAGGTGAGGCCGAAGGCAGACGCGGGACCGCCGTCCACGCTGAATCCGTACATCGCTGATCCCTCCGGGAGCGTTCGGCGAGAACTTGTCTCTCGCCGGATGGCCTGTCCAGCCGCGTCTTCCCCCGGTCGCGCATCCGGCGCTACGTTCGGCCGACGGCCCCTTTCCCACCGGCTTCCTCGAGGTACGCCATGCCCGCGTCCCGCTGGTTCGCGCTCGCCTTCCTCGCTCTCACCGCGCCGCTCTCCGCGCAGACGAAGACCATCGCCGAGCGTCTCGGCTATCCCGCCGGCACGAAGCTGCTGATCCTCCACGCCGACGATCTCGGCGTCGCGCATTCGGTGGACTCGGCGAGCCTCGGGGCGCTCGGCAGCGGCGCCATCTCGTCGGCGAGCGTCATGATGACCACGCCGTGGATCACCGAGGTGGCCGCGTATGCGCGCGCGCACCCCGATGCCGATCTCGGGCTGCACCTCACGCTCACCGCGGAGTGGGCCACCTATCGGTGGGGGAGCGTGGAGTCCCGGGACCAGGTCGCGAGTCTCCTCGACTCGGCGGGCATCTTCCCGAACGACGTCGAGCCGGTGATGAAGAAGGCGAAGCCGGCGGAGGTGGAGCGCGAGCTTCGCGCGCAGGTCGAGCGCGCGCTCGCGATGGGAATCCATCCCACGCACCTCGACAGCCACATGGGCGCTCTCTTCTCGACGCCGGAGCTGATGGCGGCGTACGTGAAGGTGGCGCGCGAGTACCACCTGCCGTTCCTCGCCGCGCGGGCGTTCCCGCAGTGGATGTCGTCCTCGACTCTTACCGAGCGCGACGTCGTGCCGGACGCCATCGTGATCGCCTCGGACGACGTCCCGCGCGACCAGTGGAAGGCGTTCTACCTGAAGGCCGTCGCGGACCTGAAGCCCGGGCTCACGGAGCTCATCGTCCATCTCGGCTTCGACGACAGCGAGCTGCGCGCGGTGACCGTGAACCACGAGCCCTACGGCTCCGCCTGGCGCCAGCGCGACTACGAAGTCGTGACGAGCCCCGAGTTCAGGAAAGCGCTCGCCGACAACCACGTCGTGCTGATCGGCTGGAAGGACCTGGCGAGAGCCGCGGGGAGCCGCTGAGCGCCGGCGCTTCGGCGGTGATGGCTCTTCCGACAGCTGTTAAAACACGAAGGACACGAAGACTCACGAAGATGCTGCTGAAGCACCCTTCGTGACCCTTCGTGTCCTTCGTGTTTCAATTGCAGAAGCGCCAGCCGGCTCGTTGCGGTATGGAGCTCGAGCGCCGCGTGGAGCGATCCGATGCCAACCCTGCCGAGCCTCAGACTCCCTTCAACGCCTCCGTCAGCGCCGCGAGCGACTTTCTCGCGTCGCCGAAGAGCATCTGCGTGTTCGGCGAGTAGAACAGCTCGTTGTCCACCCCCGCGAAACCCGCGCTCATGCTGCGCTTCATGACGATGACGTTCTTCGCGTGGTCCGCGTCGAGGATCGGCATCCCGTAGAGCGGACTGCCGCGGTCCGTGCGCGCGGCGGGGTTCACCACGTCGTTCGCGCCGACGACGAGCGCGATGTCCGTGTGGTCGAACTCGGGATTGATCTGCTCCATGTCGAGGAGCTGGTCGTACGGGATGTCCGCTTCGGCGAGGAGCACGTTCATGTGGCCGGGCATGCGCCCCGCGACCGGGTGGATCGCGTACTTCACCTCGACGCCGCGCTTCTCCAGCTCCGCGCTCAGCTCCTTCACCTGGCGCTGTCCCTCGGCGACCGCGAGGCCGTAGCCCGGGATGACGATCACCCGGTTCGCGAAGGCCATCGCGACGGCCGCGTCCTCGGCCGACGTCTGCCGCACCGGGCGCGCGACCGCCTTGCCGGTGCTCGCCGTCTCCGCGCCGAAGCCGCCGAACACCACGTTGGTGAGCGAGCGGTTCATCGCGCGGCTCATCAGCAGGGTGAGCAGCGTTCCCGACGCGCCGACGAGCATGCCGGCGACGACGAGCACCTGGTTGCCGAGCACGATGCCCGTCAGCGCCGCGGCGACGCCGGTGAGGGAGTTGAGCACCGAGATCATCACCGGCATGTCGCCCCCGCCGATCGGGAGCACCACGAGCACGCCGAGCAGCAGCGCGACAGCGAACAGTCCCCAGACGCTCGACGCCGTCACCGCGCCCGTGCCGATCCACGCGCCGAAGGCGAGGATCGCGAGCGTCAGCGCGCCGTTCACGACGTGGCGGCCGGGGAAGAGCAGGGGACGTCCCGGGAGGATCTCCTGGAGCTTGCCGAAGGCGATCAGGCTCCCCGTGAAGGAGACGGCACCGATCGCGATGCCTAACGCGCCGGAGATCGCGGCGCCGGTGCCCGGCTGCTGCGCGTGGTTCGCGGCGCGGATGAACTCCGCGATCGAGACGAGCGCCGCCGTCGCGCCGCCCATCCCGTTGAAGAGCGCGACCATCTGCGGCATCGCGGTCATGTGCACGCGACGGGCGCTGTAGATCCCGATCGCCGCGCCGACCGCGGTGCCGATCGCGATCTCCCACCAGGAGACGATGCTGCGGTCGAGCAGCGTCGCGACGAGCGCGACGAGCATCCCGAGCGCGGCGAGGCGGTTGCCCGAGCGCGCGGTGCGCGGGGTGCTGAGCCGGCGCAGCCCGAAGATGAACAGCAGCGCCGCCGCGACGTAGCTCAGGCTGATGACGGTGAAGCGAAGGTCGCCGCTCATGGCTTCACCGTCGCGCCGTTGTCCTTCGCCTTGCCGTTGCTCTCCGGCGCGCCCTTCGCCTCGCGCCCCTTGAACATCTCGAGCATCCGGTCGGTGACGACGAAGCCGCCGAAGACGTTGGCCGCGCCGAGCGCCACCGCGACGACGCCGAGCCCGCGGAGCAGCGGCGTGTCCGCGCTCCCGGCGACGAGCATCGCGCCGAGCATCACGATCCCGTGGATGGCGTTGGTGCCCGACATCAATGGGGTGTGGAGCACCGCAGGGACGCGGGCGATGACCTCGAAGCCGACGAAGGCGGCGAGGATGAGGACGTATATGCCGAGTACGAGTTCCTGGCTCACTTTGCGGCTCCGGGCTGCGAGGGTGCCGCGGCCGCGGCGGGGGCGGGATAGAGCACCTGCCCCGCGTGCGTCACACAGGCGCCGCGGACGATCTCGTCGTTCATGTCGATGACGAGCGCTCCCTTCGGCGCGAGGAGCTCGAGCAGGGAGGTCACGTTGCGCGCGTACATCTGGCTCGCGTGCACCGCGAGCTCGCTCGGCAGGTTGAGGGGTGCCATCACCGTCACGCCCTTCACGACCTCGGTGCGACCGGGCTGGCTCGCCTCGCAGTTGCCGCCGCTCTCCGCGGCGAGATCGACGATCACCGATCCGGGCTTCATCGCGCCGAGCATCTCCTGCGTGATGAGCACCGGCGCGGGACGGCCGGGGATCTGCGCGGTGGTGATCACCGCGTCGGCCTCCGCGACGTGCTTCGCGATGAGGCTCATCTCGCGGCGGAGGTGGTCCGCGGAGAGCGCCTTGGCGTAGCCGCCCGCGTCCTCCGCGTCGTGCGACTCGAGCTCGAGCGACACGAACTTCGCGCCGAGGCTCTTCACCTGCTCCTCGACCGCGGGGCGCGTGTCGAACGCTTCCACGACCGCGCCGAGCCGCTTCGCCGTCGCGATCGCCTGCAGACCGGCGACGCCGGCGCCGATGATCAGCACCTTCGCGGGGCGGATCGTCCCGGCGGCCGTCATCAGCATCGGGAAGAACTTGGGGAGGGCGTTCGCGGCGAGGAGCGCCGCCTTGTAGCCGGCGATCGTCGCCTGCGAGGAGAGCGCGTCCATCGACTGCGCGCGGCTGATGCGCGGGACGAGCTCCATCGCCAGCGCCGTGATGTCGCGCGCCGCGAGCTTCTCGAGCGCGGCGGCATCGATGCCCGGCTTGAGGAATCCGACGAGCACGGCGCCGGGGCGGTACAGCTCCGCCTCGCTCGCCTCGGCGGCGAAGCTCCACATCGGGCGCTGCACCTTCACGATCACGTCGGCGTCGCGGTAGAGCGCGGCGGGCTCGCGCACCAGCGTCGCGCCCGCGGCGGCGTATGCCGCGTCGCCGAAGCTCGCGCTCTCTCCGGCGCCCGTCTGGACGGCGATCGTGTGCCCCGCCTTGACGAGCCGGGTGACCATGTCGGGGGTGAGCGCGACGCGACGCTCGCCGGGCGTGATCTCTCGTGGGACGGCTATTCGCATGCGTGATCGCTGTCGACGGAAAGGCGGGACATCGGCGTGATTCGCCGGCACTCGCTGGAAGCTACGCTTCGGGGCGGGCGCTCGCTGTCGGGCCGTTCACAGGCGTGGAACGGGCGGATCCCCTATCCATCGTAGGGGATCCCGCCCTCGCTAAACACGCACGACGGGTCTCGCCGGCAACGCCGGCGGGATCGGTCAGAAGAGGCGGAGGCGTTCCTTCTGGCCGCGCTCGTAGCAGGGCGCCTTGCCCGCGAGCACGCTGTCGGGCGCGGTGCAGGTACGTCGCACGAAGCCCGTGTCAGCGGGCATGGCGATCCGCGTCGCGGTCGGCATAAGGTGCGGCTGCACGACCTCGAGATTCTGATGGCAGCCGGTCACGCTGACCACGGCCACGGCGGCGACGAGCAGGACGTTCCGCATTGATCTCTCCCTTCACGCTTGGAAGCGTCAAATGCGCGAACCATGCCACCGCGAACGGCGCGGCCGACGTGACCGGCGTCGCTGACGCTCGGCGCTAGAGCCGTATCCTCCGCCACTGCTCGACCGGCGCGATGAAGCCGAGCACCGCGCCGATCCCCGCGCCCCAGCTCGCGCCCACACCGGCCGCGCGCCAGTCGGTCCGGTAGTGCGGTCCGCCGGTGCGCTTCGGGTCGTTCATCAGGCCGAAGGTGATCGCGCCGCCGATCGCCCCGCCGACCGCGCGCTCGACCGCGGTCGCGATGCGCGATGTGCCGCGGCTCACCTCGAGCCGGCGGATCGAGCTGCGCGGGATCGACAGCGCGCCGGCGCGCGGGACGGCGAGCCGCATCGAGTCCCGCGACACCGACTCGACCACTCCGCGGAGAAGCTGCCGGCGCGCCGGACCCTCCGCCTGCATGTACGGCTCGGGGAGCCAGACGCGCACCCGCGTACCTGTATGCACCTCCGTGGGAAACTGCGCCGCGGCGGTGGCGGGGAGGAGCGCGAGAACGGCCAGTGCACATACGATTCGCATCGTGATTGTCCTCGGTGAGCGGAACGCTACGGGAGGGTGAGGTCGACGCGCGCGCTGTCGGTCACCGGCTTCGTCGCGAAGACGGGCACCTGCGCGGAGACGCGGGTCGAGTCCACCTGCCCCCCGCCGGGAGTGAGCCGTCGCGCGGTCACGGTGAGCCGCACCGAGGTTCCCGGGGTGCCGTGCACCGTGATGTCCACCACGTAGGCGCCGTGCTCGTCGGTCGGGACGGCCGTCGAGCCTTCCGGCTGCACGAAGACATCCGGCGCCGGCACGTGCGCCGCGGTCTCGACGACGCCGTACACGCGTCCGTAGACGGCGGGAGACTCGGTGACGCAGCAGTCACGCGACGTGCAGCTCGCCACGGCGAGAGATGCGGCGATGACGAGGGCGATTCTCGGGAGCTGGCGAGGCACTGAGGGACACTCCGTTCTGCGTGAGGACGCGGACGACCGAAAGATGCGGCGCGGTCACGCCCGCGTCGATAGACGCGAACGTGACGCAGGTCCGCTCGCTCCGTCGGTGTGGATCGGGATCGGCGGAAGGTCGCGGGCGAGAATCGGGATTCCGGCGAGCTGCAGCGGACGCGCCCAACGGTCGAGCATTCGGGCCGCGGCGAGCCCGGACAGGTGGAGTCGCAGCAGCCTGCCGAGCAGGGGTGCGGGGGTCGGCAGCGCGTGCTCCTCGGCGCGCCTCACTCTCTCCGGCGCGAGCGTCGCGATGCGATGCGCGGACTCGAGGAGATGGCGCACCATGCAGTGCAATCCTGGCGTCGCCGCGAGCGTCCCGAGCGCCGCGGCGAGCGCCGCCGCCACGCCCGCGAAGTCGTCTGCGGCGAGCGCGCCGGCGACGTGGCGGCGGAGCGCGCGAATCTCGAGTGGAGCGATGCCGCTCGCGCTCTCCGGGAGGCGCTCCTGCTCGACGAACGGCGGCGCGTCCGCCATACGGACGAACAGATCCTCCAGCACGGAGACGCCGGCGTCGCGGTACCGCGCGTCCGCGCGATCGAAGCGCCGCGCAACCGGAAGCAGCAGCCACTCGAGCGCGACGAGCGTGATCGAGATGCGCCGCGAGGCGCCGTCGCTCGCCGCAACATAGAGCGGCGCGCGCTCGCGGTTGAGAGCGATCGCCTCGCGGAGGTGGAGCTCGAAAGGACCGGCCAATGAGCGTGGGGGAAGGGTCAGCGGAAGTCTCGCCTGATCACCACGCTAGCGAGAGGCCGACATTGATGCCGCGCCTCGCACCGGTACGCGGCCGCACCACCGGCGACATCGCCTGCCTTCGGCGTCGATGCCGCTCGTTCGCCCGTCGCGCGGCGCGTGGCGCGTCGACGGCGCCGTAGGCCCACCAGCCGAGACCCACCCCGATCGTCGCGGCCCCGAGTGCGCGATGTGGCCACTCCGGACCGGGATCGCATCGCTTCGCCGAGAGAAACGTGAAAGTGCAATCGTCGATGACGTACACGAGCGAGCCGAGTCCGACGATGGACACGGTACCGAAGTAGAACGCAGCTCCACGTCCGTAGTCGGTCGCGTACACGTGACCCGCGCCGGGAAAGAGGGCGCCGAGCACCGCCGCAGTCTTCGGATTTCGATACGGCGTCTCCACGTGCGCGCTGTCGTGTGTGGCAGCCGCCGCGACCGTGTCCTGCGCCCGCACGGCGCGAAAGGCGAACAGAGCGGCGATGGTCAGGGCGAGAGCTCGCATCGTGCCTCCAGGTGGCTCGGCAGTCTCCGCCAGTCTGCCGCCGCCCGTCACGCTCGACCATACGTCATTCGACGTAGCGACTGCGACGGCGCGACGTCCCTCCTCAGCCGAGCTCCTTCCGATACTGCACCACGCGATCGACTTCCGCGTAGCCAGCGCGCCGGTGCGCCGCGTGGCTCACGTCGTTGTCGAGGCGCGCGTCGGACGCCATCTCGCGATAGCCGCGACCGCGCGCCCACGACTCCGCCGCCGCGAGCAGCGCGCGGCCGACGCCCCGGCGTCTCACGTCGGGATCGACGTACCACGCCTCGACGTAGCCGACGGGGCTCGTGACGCAGCCGTCCGCGTACGGACGCGATCCCGCCTCGACGAAGCCGGCGATCGATCCGTCGTGGCGCTCGGCGACGAACACCGTCGCATCCTCACGCGCGAGATGCTCGCGCATGCCGGCGGCAAGATCGTCGGCAGTCTCCTCCGGAAAGAGCGCGCGACTCATGCGCAGCCACTCCGGCCAGTCGGTATCGCGGTATTCACGAACGCGCATCTTCGACCCCCCTGTCCAGCCTTGCCATTCGTCCCTCCAGGTAGCGACGCACCGCGACGTCGGTCGCCAGCGAGATGGCGCGCTCGTACGCATGCGACGCCTCGGTCGCGCGCCCCGCGTCCTCGAGCAGATGCGCCCGCGTCGCCCACGCCGGCTGGAAGCGCTTGACCGCGTCGTCCTCGATCGCATCGAGCGCGGCGAGTCCCGCGCCCGGCCCTTCCACGCGCGCCAGCGCCGCCGCGTGCGCTACGCGCGCGCCCAGCGTCGGCGAGAACGAGAGGAGCGCGGCATGCAGCGTGTGCAGCGCGCGCCAGTCGGTGACGCCGGACTTCGCGCGCGCGCAGTGCACCGATTGGATCGCCCCCTCGATCTGGAAGCGGCCGATGCGGCCGAGCGAGCGTGCCTGGTGAAGCCGGCGCTCGCCGAGCGCGATGAGCGTCGCGTCCCAGCGCGCGGGGTCCTGTCGGTCGAGCGGAACGAGCTCCTCGTGAGTCCCGCGCGCGTCGCGTCGCGCCAGGGAGAGCGAGATCAGCGCCGCGAGCCCCAGCGCCTCGGGCTCGTCGGGAAGAAGTTCGGCCAGCGTCTCGGCCAGATAGTGCGACTCCGCGGCGAGCGATTCGCGCGGCTGGCTCCCGGCGACGATCGGAAAGTCGATCGCGTACGTGCCGTAGACGCCCTCGAGCACCGGCCCGAGTCGCTCGGGCATCTGCGCGCGGTCGGGCACGGCGAAAGGGATTCGCGCATCGCGGATCCGGCGCTTCGCGCGCACGAGGCGCTGCGCCATCGTCGCAGCGGGGATCGCGAACGCGCGTGCGATCTGCTCGGCGTCGAAGCCGAGCACCGTCTGCAGCATGAGCGGCGTGCGCACCGCGGGATCGATCGCCGGATGCGCGCAGACGAAAAGCAGCGCGAGGCGCCGGTCGGGGATCGCGTCCGGGTCGATCTCGTCGACGACGGTCAGGCGCCGACGCTCGAGGACGTCGAGCGGATCGGCGAGGCGGTGCGCGGCGGAGCGGCGCACGTCGTGCCGGCGATTTCGCGCCGCGGTGAGGAGCCAGGCCTCCGGGTTCGCCGGGATCCCCGATTCCGGCCAGCCGCGCAGCGCGCTGGCGAAGGCGTCGGCGAGCGCATCCTCCGCCGACTCGATGTCCCCGTCGCGCGCGGCGAGGATCGCGAGCAGGCGGCCGTACGCGGTGCGCGCCAGCTCCTCGGCGCGCACCGCGACCGTGTCGCTCAGGACGCGCTCTTCCACGCGCCGTCCACGAAGCGCACGCCTGACGGTCTGACCTCGACCGTGCCCCAGCGCGCCGCGGGACACTTCTCCGCCCACGCGAGCGCGGCGTCGAGATCGGGCACGTCGATCATGAAGATCCCCGCGAACGCTTCGCGCGTGTCGGCGAAGGGACCGTCCTGGATCTGCAGCTTCCCCTGCCTCACCGAGACGCTGGTCGCGCTGGCGATCGTCTGCAGCACCTCGGCGGAGCGGAGGACGCCGGCCTCCTCGAGGGCCTTCGCGTAGCTCTGGAAGGCGGCCATGCCCTCCCTGATCTCGGCTTCGCTGAGGGTCGAGACGGACGGCTGCGGGTAGTGGATGAGGAGTGCGTAGCGCATCGGTCGGATGTCCTGTCTGGAAGTGGATGATGCCGCGGGACATCGGAATGACGGAAGTGCCCTCGCCGAATCGACACTGCGCCTTGCTCCCCCCGCGTCCGGGCTGTCAATTCCGCGCCGGACCCTCTTCGCGGACGACCATGGTACGACGCACGCTCCTTCCGACGACCCTACTGCTGACGCTCGTGACCTGCAGGGACAGCGAGGCGCCGGCTCCGCCGAAGAAGACATACCCGCCCAACCCGCAGTCCGTCTCCGTCGTCACCCAGCACAACGCGAACGACCGCGCGGGGTGGAACGCGCACGAGACCGCGCTGACGACCAGCAATGTCAACGTCCAGCAGTTCGGGAAGCTGTTCACGCTCTCGGTGGACGACCAGGTGTACGCGCAGCCGCTCGTCGTCGGCCACGTCGCGATCGCCGGCGGTGCGCACAACGTCGTCTACATCGCGACCGTCAGCAACAGCGTGTACGCCTTCGACGCCGACGACGGGACGCTCTACTGGCAGAAGAGCTTCACCGCCTCGGGGATGCGCCCCCCGCGTCGCACGGACATGACCGGCGCCTGCGGCGGCCAGTACCAGGACTTCAGCGGCAACATCGGCATCGTCGGCACTCCGGTGATCGACTCCGCCGCGGCGACGATGTACTTCGTCACGCGCAGCACGAGCGGCAGCACGTACGTCCAGCACCTCCACGCGGTGAGCATCGTCGATGGAAGCGAGCGCGCGGGGAGCCCGAAGCAGATCACGGCGTCCATCGCGGGCGGCGGGAGCGGAAGCGTCAACGGCACGATCACCTTCGACGCGCAGCGGCAAAACCAGCGCCAGGGGCTGACGCTCCTCGGCGGAAACGTCTACGTCTCCTTCGCCTCGCACTGCGACTGGGGGCCGTACCACGGCTGGATCCTCGGCTACGACGCGGCGACGCTGCAGCAGCGCGTCGTCTACAACGCGACGCCTGAAGGAGACGCGGCGGGGATGTGGGAGAGCGGGATGGGGATGGCTGGCGACGCGGCGGGGAACCTCTACGTCGTCACCGGGAACGGGACCGTCGGAAGCGGCGCGGACCCGACGAGCCTCGTGAACCGCGGGGAGAGCGCGCTCAAGCTCACCCCCTCCGGGTCGACGCTGCAGGTGGCGAGCTGGTTCACCCCGCACGACTACCAGCAGCTGAACGACTACGACCTCGACTACGGCGGGATGGGATCGTTCCTGATCCCGGGGACGAACATCTTCCTGACGGGGGCGAAGAACGGGAACCTCTATCTGCTCGACCGCGACGCGATGGGTGGCTGGAGCGCGTCGGCCGACCTCGTGAAGCAGGTGGTCGCGTTAGGCGGGAACGCGAACCTCCACTGCCAGCCCGCGTACTACGAGGGGAGCGCGAAGTCGTTCGTCTACGTGTGGTCGGAGAACACGCCCCTGTACGCGATCCCGCTCGACCGCGGGACGGGCATGCTCAGCCCCTCGGGTCGGATCGTTTCCCCCGCGCCGGGACCGACGGGGCAGAGCGGGGCGATCCTCGCCGTCTCCTCGGACGGCGCGAAGGATGGCACCGCGATCCTCTGGGCCTCGTACGCGTCGAGCGGGGACGCCGAGCATACCGTCAGCCCCGGCGTGCTGCGTGCCTTCGACGCGAACGACGTGACGAAGGAGCTGTGGAACACGATCTCCTTCAGCGCGCGCGACGGCGTCGGGAGCTACGCGAAGTTCGCCGCGCCGACGGTCGTGAACGGACACGTCTACCTGGCGACGTTCTCGGGCCAGGTCGTGGTGTACGGGCTGCTGTGAGCGCGCGTCAGGCGGACGGCAGTACCCCCTCCCGCGCAGCGTTCGACAGCGCAGCCAGCACGTAGCTCGTCACCCAGCAGAAGCTGAGCACGAACGCCACCGGCCAGATACCCGCCGCGGCCGTCGCGCCAAGCCGCATCGCGGTCCAACCGGCGAGAAGGACCGCGACGATGAGAGCGACGATCGCGATCTGCAGGAGCCCGCGCCTGCTGCGACGTCCCGCGCCGCCGGCCGCCATCACCACGACCGTGCCGACGAGCGCGACGAGCGCCATCCACAACATCCGGAAGTCGTGCTGCGCCCTGAGCGCGCGGATCAGCGAGAAGGCGATCGGCGCGATCGCGAAGAGGATCGCGAGGACGTAGAGATTCCGCTGCCGGGGCGATCGTTGCATTCACTCCTCCCGCCGCTTTCAGCATATATCCTCCACCGGGGCTTGCGGCAAGACCCCGGACCGCCCCTAGACTCGCCGGCCTGACTCACGTGGAGGAAGCGGATGGGGCGATATGTGCTGGCGCTCGACGAGATCGACCGGACGCA
This sequence comes from Gemmatimonadaceae bacterium, assembly GCA_036392515.1. GTDB lineage: Bacteria > Gemmatimonadota > Gemmatimonadetes > Gemmatimonadales > Gemmatimonadaceae > JABFXC01. Next base: position 37,098 of record DASVXU010000155.1, read on the forward strand.
GCTCGCGCGCGCCGGCGGAAAGGCCGCGAACCTCGGCGAGCTCTCGCGGATCGACGGCGTGCGCGTTCCCGCCGGGTTCTGCGTGACGACGGACGCCTTCGAGCGGATCGTCGCGCCCGCGCCCGCGGTCGCGGAGCTGACCGGCCGCTTGACGCGATTCGAGCCCGATGACCGCGAGGCGATCGCGGCGATCACCGGCGAGCTCCGCGCGACCGTCGAGTCGATCGCGATCTCCAGCGAGCTGGCGGCCGAGATCATCGCCGCGCACGCGAAGCTCGGCGAGCGGGACGCGTACGCCGTGCGCTCCAGCGCGACCGCGGAAGACTCGCCCACGGCCTCCTTCGCCGGACAGCAGGACAGCTATCTCAACGTCGTCGGCCGGGACGCGATCATCAGCCACGTCAGCCGCTGCTGGGCGTCGCTCTTCACCGAGCGCGCGGTGACCTATCGCATGCGCAACGGAATCGACCACCGCGAGGCACGCATGGCGGTGATCGTCCAGCGCATGCTCGCGCCGCGCGCGTCGGGAATCCTCTTCACCGCGCACCCGCTCTCCGGCAACCGGAAGGTGGCGTCGATCGAGGCGGTCCTCGGGCTCGGCGAGGCGCTGGTCTCGGGGCTCGTGACGCCTGACGTCTACGAGGTGCGCGACGGCGAGGTGGTCACCGCGCGCCCCGCCGGAGCGCGGCCGGCGCTGGCGCACGCGCAGGCGGTTCGTCTCGCGGCGCTCGGCCGCCGCATCGAGGCGCACTTCGGGCGGCCGCAGGACATCGAGTGGTGCCTCGTCGACGACGACTTCCACGTCGTCCAGAGCCGGCCGATCACGACGCTCTTTCCCATCCCGAAGCGCGACGGCTCGGAGCCCCGCGTCTACATCTCCGTCGGCCACCAGCAGATGATGACCGACGCCATCAGGCCGTTAGGCATCGCGCTGTGGAAGCTCACGGCCGCCCGGCCGATGTTCGAGGCGGGCGCACGCCTGTTCGTCGACGTCAGCCCGGAGCTCGCCTCGCCCACGCGCCGCGCCGCGCTGCTCGGCATGATCGGCAAGTCCGACCCGCTCATCGGCGGCGCGCTGCGCACCATCGTCGAGCGCGGCTTCATCCCCCTGCGTACCGACGAGACGCCCGCCGCCCCGCCGTCGGGCGCGACGCCCTCTCCTCCGATCGCGACCGACCCGGCCATCGTCGCCGACCTCATCGCCCGCGGTGAAGCGTCGATCGCGACCCTGAAGCGCGACATCAGGGACAAAGCGGGCGCCGAGCTGATCGACTTCATCCTCGCCGACATCCAGGAGCTGAGACGCCTTCTCTTCGATCCGCGCAGCCATCAGGCGATCATGGCGGGGATGGAAGCGGCCTGGTGGCTCAACGACCACCTCCGCGAATGGCTCGGCGAGAAGAACGCGGCCGACGTGCTCACGCAATCCGTCGCCCGCAACGTGACGTCGGAGATGGGCCTCGCCCTCCTCGACGTCGCCGACGTCATCCGTCCGCACGCCGAAGTGGTGTCGTTCCTCGAAAATGTCGGGGGCGACGATTTCCTCGGCGAGCTGCCGCGTCTCCCGGGGGGAGGAGAGTCACGCGACGCCATCCGCGCGTTCCTCGAGAAGTACGGGATGCGGTGCGCCGGAGAGATCGACATCACGCGGCCGCGCTGGGCCGAGCGTCCCTCGACGCTCCTCCCCGTCATACTCGGCAACGTCAGGAGCTTCGCGCCCGGAGAGAGCAGCCGGCGGTTCGAGCAGGGTCGTCGCGCCGCCGCGAGCAAGGAGCAGGAGCTGATCACGCGCCTGCGGGCATTGCCTGACGGCGAGCGGAAGGCCGAAGAGACGAAGCGGATGATCGATCGCGTCCGCACCTTCGCCGGCTATCGCGAATACCCGAAGTACGGGATGGTCAGCCGCTACTTCGTCTACAAGCGGGCGCTGCTCGGCGAGGCAGAGCGTCTCGTGCGCGAGCGCGTTATCCGCGACGCGGGAGACATCTTCTACCTCACCATCGACGAGCTGCGCGATGTCGTGCGCACCCGGCGCGCCGACGAGGCGCTCGTCGGAGAACGAAGGGAAGAGTTTCGCTCGTTCCAGTCACTGACGCCGCCGCGCGTGCTCACCTCGGAGGGCGAGGTCGTCACCGGCTCGTATGGCCGCGACGGTCTGCCCGCCGGCGCGCTCGTCGGCCTCGCCGTCTCGGCGGGTACCGTCGAGGGACGCGCCCGCGTCGTCCGCGACATCGCCGACGCGACGCTCGAAGCGGGCGACATCCTCGTCACCGCGTACACCGACCCGAGCTGGACGCCGCTCTTCGTCGCGATCGCCGGGTTGGTGGCGGAGGTCGGCGGGCTGATGACGCACGGCGCGGTGATCGCGCGCGAGTACGGGCTCCCCGCCGTCGTGGGAGTGGAGAACGCAACGCACCTGATCCGCGACGGGCAGCGGATTCGCGTGCATGGCACCGAGGGCTACGTCGAGCTCCTCGACTGACTCGCTCAGCGCGCGAAGCGCGCGTTGTGCCACCACACGGCGCGGCTCAGCGCGCCGTCGGCCGCGAACTGGAAGGGGACGCTCAGCACCAGCGCGCCGAGCGCGGCGCCCGCTGCGCGCTGGTCGCCGCGTCCCGCGCGCCCTCGGTTCACGACCCGCGCCGCGGTCACCACGCCACCGATCAACCCGGCGTCGGTGAGCAGCGCGCCGATGCGCCTCAGGCCGACGGCTCGCCGCGCGCTCGCGGCGGCCGAGTCGGCACCGGGCAGCAGCGGCGTCGGGCCGCGCAGCGCCGACTCGATGCTCCGCGGCCAGAAGAAGTTGAGGTTCGCGACGCGCGGACCGTCGCTGCCGCGCACGACGGCGAGACCGTTCCACGTCGGGACGATGCCGAGCGCGCAGGCGCGATAGTCGCACGCCGCTGCAGTCTCCTGCCCGCGCGCGACTCGCGCCGTCGGAAGAAGCGCGAGCGCGGCGAGCGTCGCGACGAACGACAGCCCGCGAGATCGCGGCGTCATGTCAGGCCGCGCCCCGCCGCCATCGTCGTGCCCTGGAAGGCGCGGCGATGGGGCGTCGCGATCCAGCTGCAGAGCCGCGCCTCCTCGTCCTTGAAGAACTCCACGCGCATGATCATGTCTCGCCTGCCTGACGTTTCGGTTCGTATCGCAGCGCGATGGTTCCGGAGCCGAGCTCCGTTCGGTCGATGGGTCTCAGGTCGATGTACTTCGTGAGTCCCGCGAGCAGCTTCGGGCCATGCCCGACGATCCGCGGATGCACCACGATCTCGTACTCGTCGATCAGGCCCAGCTCGGCGAGCGCGAGCGGCAGCGTCACACCGCCGGTGAGGAGTCCCTTGCCCGGCTCGCGCTTGAGGCGGCGGACGGCCTCGCCGAGGTCGCCGCGCACGAGCTCCGAGTTCCAGTCCACGCGCTCGAGGGTGCTCGACACGACGTACTTCTTCATCGTGTCGATCTTTCTCGCGAAGGGCTCCATCCAGTCGGGCCTCGACCCCGACGGATCCGGATGCCGCCACCCCGCCTCCATCATCTCGTACGTGACCCGCCCGAACAGCAGCGCATCGGCGCGGTCGAAGTTCTCGATCGCGTGCTGATGGAGCGCCTCGTCGGGGATGCCTACCCGATGGTCGCAGCAGCCGTCGAGGGTGATGTTGACCGAATAGCGGAGGGGTCGCATCGCGATAGAGTATCGCGAGCCGCGGCGATCGGGTAGTCGCCCCTGCGCCGGAGCGCGATCGCGAGCAGCAGCATGAAGAGCGGCGCCGTGATCCCCCAGGGCGATCCGACGAAGAGCAGCCGGGTCGAGAAGCGTGGATGGAAGTACACGATCCCGATGAGCGGCGTGACGAGGGCGTTGGCGAGGAGCGACCGCCTCACCCACCGCTCGAAGCCGACGCTGCCGAGCGCGGGGACGGCGAGCAGCGTCGCGATCCCCATGCAGACGTAGCCCAGCGCGTCGAAGTCCCAGAACATCGAGTGCGGAGTCTGCTCGAGGACGCGCATTCCATCAGAAAGCCCCGCAGTCGTTGCCGGGATGACCGTCGCGAGCTGCACCACGTAGTTCGCCGTGACGAAGACGGCGTACATGACCGTGAACATCAGCGCGGCGTGCGTCCAGAAGCGGCGACTCGGGCGTGTCAGATGGTGCAGCGCCACCATCTCGAGGACGAAGGGGACGACGATGCAGAGCGAGGTGCCGTAGATCAGGATCGCGTCGAGCGGAGGATGGACGACGCCCGCGACCTGGGCGAGCTGGACGACGACGTAGGCGGCGGTCGCCGCGAATGCCGCGAGCCCTGACCAGAAGCCCACGCGGCCGACGGAGGCGAGTCCGTCGCTCGCGTCGATCGGTGACGCGTCGACGGGCAGGGAGGGGGAAGCGAAGGCGGCAGTCGGCATGACGGTTCCAGCGCGCTATCGACGAAAGGTGCCGACGGCTGTCGGGGTGGAGCAGTCGGCGAACACTCCGATTTCCGCGAGGGAATCGACGACCGTGGGTGATGCGCCTCACGCCCGCGCGGGGTTTCACGCGGTCCGAAAATACTTAGGTATTGACCTAAGTATTGTCCCGTTGTATGTTCTTCCCGTCCGATCGGCAACCCAACCAATCGACGGAGCCGTGATGGTCCAATCCGCAGTCACCGACGACGTCTTCTACGCCCTGTCCAACTCGACTCGGCGGAAGGTCCTGGAGCAGCTCTCCACCGGACCGGCGACGGTGAGCGAGCTGGCGGCGCCGTTCGACATGAAGCTCCCATCGTTCGTGCAGCACCTCTCGGTGCTCGAGGAGAGTCGTCTCGTGAAGTCGAGGAAGCGAGGGCGCGTGCGGACCTACGAGCTCGTTCCGGAGCGGCTCGAGGTCGCCGAGGACTGGCTGGCCGCGCGGCGTCGGGAGTGGGAGGCGAGGCTGGACCGGTTCGACCGATACGTCAAACAACTCAGGGACAGGGAATCGAAACCATGAAAACGCAAACGAAGATCGATCCGAAGCTCGACCTCGTTCTCGAGCGGTTCGTCGACGCGCCGCGGGAGCTCGTATGGGAGGCGCTGACGAAGCCCGAGCACCTCAAGGAGTGGTACATGCCGCGGCAATGGGGGAAGGTCGCGCGCTGCGAGCTGGACACGCGGCCCGGCGGCATCTTCCGCATCGACATCATCGTCGGCAACGGCCAGGAGGTCCCGAACCTCGGCTGCGTGCTCGAGGCGGTCCCGATGGAGCGGCTCGTCTGGACGTCGATGCTGTTCCCGGGCTATCGCCCGGCGGTGTTCGACGACGTTCCGATCACCGCGATCATGACGCTGAAGTCCGAGGGGAGCGGAACGCGCTACGTGTTCACGGCGCTGCACCGCGACACGGACGACCTCGAGAAGAACAAGGCGTCAGGCTGGCTGGAAGGGACCAACATCGCGCTCGACCAGTTCGTGGCGCACGTGCAGTCGATGAAGAAGTAGTCCACAAGGCACCGGCGCTTCCGTCGCCGGCCGGCATCGCTACGGGAGGGTGACGAGCTTCCGCACGACCTCCCGCGGCTTGCCGCGGATGCCGTTCGCCGCGACGTACTGCGTCTCCACCACCACCGGGTAGCGGCCTGACGGGGCGCGATGCACCACCGCGTGATAGGTCGCGTACCCGACCACCGCGAGGCAGGCCCGGCGAGTCTCGGTCGCGATCACGGTCACGACGAGGGTGCCCGCGCGGAATCCCGCTGCCGCGTCGTAATCGTCGCATCCGGTGAAGCCGGAGATGTACTCGACGACCACGCTGTCCGCACTCGCCGCGACCGTGGGAATCGGCGGCTCGATGGGGAGATCGCGAAGGATCGACACCGAGAGCTGCGCGGGCAGCCCGCTCGGCGGCTCGAGCGGGGACTCGCCGCAGGCTGCGAGCGTCAGGCTCAGGAGAACGATGAGCGCGCGAGGACGGAGCATGGCGACCCTGCAAGGCGGATGAGTGGCGTACGAAGACCCACTCGAGAAACCTTCGATCGACCAGGAGACGTCACTTCGACGCGGGCGTCGCCGCGAAACGCCGCCTTACTCGGATCCGAGGAAACGCCCGACGATCTGCGCCAGCATCGGCTCGACGGCGAGCGAGTAGTGCGTCGTGTTCGGCACGATCGCGAGCTGGTTCGCGGGACGCAGCGAGCCGTCGATCCCGGCGTCGCGCTGGCCACCTCCCAGCGCCTTCCAGAACTCGACGATGTGCTCGGGACGGACCATGTCGGCGTCGGCGAAGACCAGCAGCGTGCGAGCCTGGAGCCCGGCGACGTCGGCGCTCCAGTCGAAGGGGCGCTTGGTCATGTCGCCGACCTTGCGGAAGAGATTCGTCCAGTCGACATCGGGATAGGCCTGGCCTAACGGCGATGCCTTGACGCCGGGGCCGATCATGGGCGCGTTGGCCTCCAGCTGGTTGAAGGCCGCCACCACCTCCGGATACGCACCGTCCTGCCTCATCCTCGCCGCGGCGAGCACGAGCCGGTCGACGACGTCCGGATGGCGGATCGCGGTCTGCAGCGCGACGCTCGAGCCCAGCGAATAACCCATCACGTCGGCCTTGCCGAGCTTCAGATGTCCGATCAGGGCGGCGACGTCGTCGGCCATCGTCTCGGCGCGCAGCGGCCGCGGGGTATCCGGCGATCGCCCATGCGCCTGCAGATGGACGGCGATCACCCGCCGGCCCTTCGCCAGCTCCGCCGGATTGCTCCCGAAGCAGTCCGGGTTGATGCCGCCGTGGAGAAGAACCAGGGGCTTGCCGGCGCCGTGCACGCTGTAGAAGACATGCTGGCCATTGACGTCGGCGAAATACTCGTTCGACATGCGGGAGAACATCGTCCCCGGCCTGCGCGACGGCAAGACGCCGACCTGTCGGGCGCCGCGTCAGGCCGGCCAGTCCGGCCGCAGGAGGAGCTCCTCGATGCGATACGCGTGCAGGAAGTCATGCAGCGCGAGGTGGCGGAACATGATCGACACCGAGTACGTCCGGTACTCCGCATGCTCGGCTGTCCGCGCCCAATCCGCGTCGTCGAGTGTCTCGAGGCGTGCGACGAGACGCCGCCGATCGGCGACGAACCGATCCAGTGCGGCATCGAGATCCATCCGGAGCAGGAAATCGTCCGGATCCTGGTCCCCGGGAAGGTACGGTCGGATGACCGGCGCGGGCGTGCTCAGGATGTGCTCGAGCCGATCGAAGAAGAGAGCATGGACGTGCGCGAGATGACACGCGTGCTCGTGCGCCGACCAGCGGCGCGGTGCCGGTCGGCGCTTGAGGATCGCGGCGGGAACTTCCCGGACGAGCGGGACCACGATGTCGGGCGCGCGCCGCAATGCGTCGAGAGTGGCTGAGATGCTGTTCATGCGCTGAGACCGGGGCCGGGATCGCCGCCGCTGCGAGCGTCGGTATGCGCGCGATCCCAGATGCTCCAGAGCAACTGCACGCCCGACGCCACGGCGAGTATCGCAGCCACCGCGACGGCCGACAACCCTCCGCCGAACGCGCCGAGCAGGAGCGCGGCGGTGATCGTCAGGAGCTTTCGTGCGGCGATGAGCCAGGCCGTACGTCCTGCACCGGCCCTCGCATACGCGACGTGCACGATCGCGTGGGCGGCGTAGCAGAGCGCGGTCATCCAGCTGGTCGGACGTTCGCCTTCGTCGGGGCGGCGGATCCTCGGCGGCTCGAACAGCGGCCGCTCGGCGGGGCGATGTTTCCCCGGAGCGCTCTCGGATGCGGGCTCGTTGGCGACGCGCATCGGCCGGTGTCAGGCCGATTGCGCCAGGATGTCGAGTCCGCGCGACGCCGTGCGGCGATCGATGTTGAGCGCGGGCAGGAGCAGCACGCCGCTCGACTGGGGCGCCACCAGCAGACCGTTCTTCCGGCAACGGTCGGCCAGGCCGTCGCCATAGTCGTCGTCCTCGAAGTGCAGGCCGATCGCGAGGCCGAGCATGTTGAGCGTCAGCTTCGATCCGAACTCGATCTCACCGATGCGCTCGCGGAAGTAGTCGCTGGTCGCGGCGACCTGGGCCAGCAGCTTTCGCTTGTCCCGGATGATGCGCCGGACGCTGGCGATCGCGACGTCCGTGCTCCGCGGATGCCATCCGTAGGTCGAGTAGAACTCTCCTTTCGCCTCCATGGTCTCCCCGACGGCTGCCGTCGCGAGCATCGCGCCCATCCCGGCCACGCCACCGGACACCGCCTTGGCGATGCACATGATGTCGGGCTCGATGTCGAAGTGCTCCGTCGCGAAGATCCTGCCGGTGCGGCCGAAGCCGCAGGCCACCTCGTCGAGGATGAGCAAGGTGCGATAGCGCGTGCACAGCCGGCGAAGCCCTTCCATGAATCCGGGCTCCGGGATGCAGACGCCGAGGTTGATGCTCACCGGCTCCATGATGAACGCCGCGACGTCGCGCCGCTTGAGCCGCGTCTCGATGCGGTCGAGCGCAGCCTCGTCCAACGGCGGCTCGATCTTGTGGCAGTTGGGAAGGAGGCGCGGAAACTTCTCCCGATACTCCGAGCCGGCGACGCTCATCGCGCCGAAGGTGTTGCCGTGATAGCTGTCCTCGAGCGACACGAACGCGTGCCGCCTGGTGTGCAGCATCGCCGCCTGGATCGCGAGCTCCACCGCCTCCGAGCCCCCGGTCGCGCGGAAGCACCTGGTCAGTTCGCCCGGAGCGATGCGCGTGAGGAGGGTGGCGAGCTCCTCCCACGGGCGATAGCGGTAGTCCGGGTACACGTAGTCGGGGCCGCGGAAGCGCTCGATGCGTCGCTCGAGCTCCGGATCGCCCCACCCGAAGTTGCCGACGCACCAGCCCATCACGAAATCGACGTAGCGCCTGCCACGCGTGTCGAAGAGATGGCTGCCCGCGGCACGAGCGACGTAGAGGTCGCCGTCTCCCTGTTCGCCAAGATGGCGCTGGCCCCGCTTTCTTCCCGGCACGTCGTTGCTCCGTTCAGGAGCCGATGGGGGCTCGCATATAGCGGGCCGCGTCGAGGCACCGCCAGCGTCCGTACTGTTTCGGGTTGACCATCGCTGCCGTCACGCGCGCAGCGGGGAGTCTGCAGCTGCCTAACGCGCACGACGAGCGCCGGGCAACGCGCCGTCGCCCGGCAGCAGCGCCTCGTTCACGGCCGATTGCCGCGACAACCGCGCCACTTCATCCGGGCTGGCCACGCGACGGGATGCCCGAGGATCCATTGAGCGGCCACGACAGGCTGGCGATCTCGCCGACCGTATCAGCGCGCTGCGCGGCGATGTCTGCTCCGAGTGCATCGCCGAGGGAGTCGCTGAGGAGGGCCCGGCGCGTCGTGAGGAGGCTATCGTATGGGGAGCCCTTCCGGTCCTCGGTGGCGACATACCAGTCGTAGAACTGCTGCACGAACGCCCGAGCAGAGTCGGCGCCCGCCGCACCCGTCACGGCGGATCGTTGCTGGGCCGCCGAGTGGTGCGAAGTTGCTGGTGTTGTCTCGCCCGGACACCCGACGAGCGTGGCGACGAGAACGACGATGAAGGAGCGACTCATGCCCGGGTAGAGTGACGTGCGCATCCGCCTAACGCTCATGCCGAGCCGCGGGGCTTCCTCATAGTGCGGGCGCGGAGCGCCCGCGACCCCATGACGATCGCCTGACAGCTTCAGCGCCACGTCAGGCCGGGACGAATCATTGCTTCGGTGGGTACCGCTTCTCCCAATACTGGGTCGCCAGCCACGGCGGCGTCTCTCCTCTGACGGCTCCCCAGAGGAAGATCACGCCGAGCGCGGCGAAACCGAATGCCTTCGTCCGCTCGAGGCCCAGGAAGCGCCAGAGCGCGCCGGCCGCCAACCCAAGGCTGGCGACGCCGAACACGGCAGCCAGAAACCGCACTGGCCACTCGAGCTTGCCCTGACGCACCATTCTACTCTCCTTGGCCCAACGCCCGCGCGCGGAGCCGGGCGACCCCAGCGGCGACGAACCCGCCATAGCCGTCACCTGCGAGCGCCGCGAGCGCCGCCTCCGCTCGCGCTATCGCGTCGCGCGCCTTGTCGGGCCGCCCAGCGCCAAGCAGCCCATCGCCCAGGTTCAGATAGAGCGACGCGAGCATGACTCGCACGCGCGTGTCACCGCCCGCGATGGCCGCCTCGGCGTGCTGCACGGCGCGGGCGTCCCAGTCCAATTTCCCTCCGGCATCGGGCTGCAGGCGCGCCATGTAATGGGCCGCCACCGCCGCCTCGAAGTCGTCCGCGCGCACCGCCCACGCCTTTGTGAAGCAGTCGCGCGCGGTCGCTGCATCGTCGGCGGCCATCCCCGCCGCACACAGTGCCACCACTGGATTCCGGGGATCGAGCGCCATGCCAGGTGAATCCTCCTGTAGTAGAGCGTGGCCATCTAACGCCTCAAGCGACGCCGCAAGGACTGCATCATAGCTGCGAGCGAAGCGAGCATCCGTAGCGAGGACTTCTCAGCGTCAGCGATCGTTAGGCTGCGGGCGCACGATCGTTGACGGAGCTGTCCGCGACGTCCACGCCCGCAAGTTCGGTGCGGAGCGAATCCGGCCCACGCACCTCGCGCAGCACATCGAGGCTGCAGGTCGTGTCGCGGACCAGACGTAGCGCGACCGGTCGCGGTCCCAACCCGGCGACGTTGAGGTCCGTGAAGGCATGCGTCGCGAACGTCGTGTCGAGCGCCCTGCTCACCCAGCCTTCGTCGCGGCGCTCGTATATCAGATGGTACGGACCGTCGCGTATATCAGCCGGCAGGACGAATCCACTCGGCGGACAGGTGGTCAGCGGAAAGCGGTCGTTGCGAAGCTCGCGAACGGCGCAGCTTGTACCCTGCAAGGCGATACAAAAGGTCGCGAACCCGAGTACGCACGAAACGCACAACGGATGGAACGCACTGCGAACCGTCCTTCCTCAGATACCTGATGCAGCCTAACGCCTAAGCCAAGCTGCGGGCGAATATCATACCGGAAGCTTCAGTGCCACGTTAGGTGGCACGATCGTTCGCACCTTCGCGCTGGATAACTGGAGAACGGAACGCGCCAGCAACGGGAAAGTCGAGCTCCGGCCCGCGGCCGCGAAGGTCCCCTGCCGATGAGCGGCCGGGCGGCACGCCTGGCGGCTGGTCGTCCGGACCTGGCCGACGCGCAATCGCGAGGCCGGCCACGACCAGGAGTGCTCCGCTCGTGACGGCGAGGCTGAGGACCAGCCACTCGACGACGATCGGAGGCATCGTGACCCAGACACCGGAGATTGCTGCCGCGGCGCCGAGGGCCCAGACCGCAAGCCCGGCGCGCACGAGCCATTTGCTGAGACGACGCATGAGGCCTCCCGCTTGAGATCGCGCCCGTTTGGGTCTGCTGGCGCGGCTCAGGTCGCGTACGGCCGACAGCGAGCAGCGGTTTCGTGGCGGACACTGCATTCATGCGGATGGTGTAGGCGCAGAGTCCACCTAACGCCCCAAGCTAATCTGCAAGGCATTCTCATAATGGCGAGCGCGGAGCGCGTGCATCAATAGGGATGCCTTGTCAGCTTCAGCGCCACGTCAGGTGGGCGGTGTGCGGCGCTCACGGCTGGAACGGGTTGCCCACGCGCAGCGGGAACCGCTCGGTAACAGAATCGGCCTGCCGCGCGCGCGGCTCCGGGGGGACGGGCATCGGCGCGACCGGCATCGGCTCCATTCCGCCCGGTCTTGGCGCGTATGTGGGCATGTGCGGCTGCGCCGGGAGTTCCGGCCGGGCAAAGGGGAGCGACCGCGACGGCCTGAAGCTCACGAGCGGCGGCGGCGCGTCGACGCGTGGGTACAGCACGACGAGGACTCCGACCGCGCGAAGCCGCGTCCGCCCGCCCCGCCCAGCGCCAGTCTGCGACTACAACGCTCGCCAGACCCTCACTCCCGCGCCACACGATACCGCAGCTGCACCAGCCCGTCGTCGAACTTCTCCACCGACTCCAGCGCCAGCGGCACGTGCCGCGGCCGGCGCGCGATCAGCGGGATGCCGTCGCCGATGAAGACGGGGATCACGCTGATCACGAACTCGTCGATCGCCTGCGCGTCGAGAAAGGCGGCGATCAGCTCACCGCCGCCCATCAGCCAGATGTGCTTCCCCGGTCGCTCGAGCAGTCGCCGCATGAAGGGCGCGATCGGTTCGCTCGTGAACTCCACTCCCGCGGGGATCTCTCCCGGCGGCGCCTGGCGCGAGAAGACGATCGTCGAGCGCTTCGGGTCGAACTTGCCGCCGAGCCGCAGCCCGGCGTCGTACGTGCGCCGACCCATGATCATCGTGTCCACCGTCTTCATGAACGCCTCGATCCCGTAGAAGCCCTTCGGCGCCGGGCGGGACGTCAGCCAGTCGAGCTCCTCGTTCGGTCCCGCGATGTAACCGTCGGCGCTCGCCGCGATGTGGACGATGATCTTCCGCGTTCCCGCCATGCATACCCTCCGTAGAAGCGCGCTCGAGCCCCCGCGGTCTATCATGGCGGCCCCTCCTCACGGCGCAAGCCCGGCCGGCAACCCTCAACCAGACGGTTGACAATCTTCCGCGCCCGGCATACATTCAACCGTATGGTTGAACAACAAGCACACCTCGACGTCGTCTTCCGCGCCCTCGGCGACCGCACCCGCCGTGCGATGCTCGAGCGGCTCGCCAGGGGGGAACAGACGGTCGGGGAGCTCGCCGCCCCGCACCGGATGTCCCTCGCCGCCGCGTCGAAGCACATCCGCACCCTCGAGAAGGCGGGGCTGGTGCGACGGACCGTGCGCGGACGCATCCACTACTGCCGCATCGATCCGCGGCCACTCGAGCGCGCCGACGACTGGCTCCGCGCGTACGAGCGACTCTGGGATACCCGCATCGAGCGCCTCGCGAAGCTCCTCCGGCATCCCGACAACGAGCCATCACCCTCCGAATGAGGACCCCCATGCCGACCACCTCGACCCAGAGTCCGTCGTCCACCGACCGCATCGTCAAGCACGTCGAGCTCGAGGCGCCGCGCTCGCGCGTCTGGCGCGCGCTCACCGACTACCGGCAGTTCAACCAGTGGTTCGGGGTCGCGCTCACGACGCCATTCGCACCCGGCGCCGCCGTCAGCGGGAACATGAGCTCCCCCAAGTACAGCCACCTCACGCTCACCATCTGGATCGAGACGATGGAGCCGGAGCGCTTCTTCTCCTTCCGCTGGCATCCGTACGCGATCGAGGAGGGCGTCGACTACAGCGCCGAGCCGACGACGCTCGTCACCTTCACCCTCGAGGACGCGGGCGCCGGAACGCAGCTCACGATCGTGGAGTCGGGCTTCGACGCGATCCCCGAGTCGCGCCGCGCGAAGGCGTTCAGCATGAACGAGCGCGGCTGGGCGGGTCAGGCCGAGAACATCCGGAAGTTCCTCTCGGCGTGAGGCGGTAAGACGAGTGCGATCCCCGCGATCAGGCGGCGGGAATCGCACTCACTCCGGCGCCGTCAGATACTCCAGCGCCGCCTCGCGCGTGTCGAACACCGCGAGCTTCCGCCGCGAGAAGGCGCCGATCATCGTGATCGCGGCGCGGTGGATCGCCGAGTCGCTCACGACGGCCGCGGCGCGCATGTAGGGACGGTT
>DASVXU010000156.1:0-58554 GCA_036392515.1 Gemmatimonadaceae bacterium
CGGGATCCGTTCGCGTCGCGCCCCGCCGGCCGCGATGCGAAGCTCGTTCCCACGCCCGCGCAGCAGGCCGCGATCGACGCCCTGCGCGCCGGCGAGCCGGGGGAGGTCTTCCTGCTGCACGGGATCACGGGGAGCGGGAAGACGCTCGTCTACATCGAGCTGCTGCGGCACGTCGTCGGGACGTTAGGCAGGTCGGCGATCGTGCTCGTCCCGGAGATCGCCCTCACGCCGCAGACGGTGGACCGCTTCCGCGCGGTGTTCGGCGACCGGATCGCGGTGCTGCACAGCGCGCTGAGCGACGGGGAGCGGCTGGACGAGTGGCGCGCGCTCCAGCGCGGGGAGAAGCGGATCGCCGTCGGGGCGCGCTCGGCGATCTTCGCGCCGCTGAGCGACCTCGGGGCGATCGTCGTCGACGAGGAGCACGAGGGGAGCTACAAGCAGGGGGAGTCGCCGCGCTACCATGCGCGCGAGGCGGCGGTGATGCGGGCGAAGCTCGAGGGGGCGGTCGCGGTGCTGGGGAGCGCGACGCCGAGCCTGGAGAGCTGGGTGAACGCGGAGGCGGGGAAGTACCGGCTGCTCGAGCTGCCGGAGCGGACCGCGGGCGGTCGGCTGCCGGCGGTGGAGGTGGTGGACATGCGGCGGGGGGCGGGGGCGCGGGGGGCCCCCCCCAACAACAACGATACCGCCGCCGCCTCCTTCGCCCGTCATCCAACCGACACGCGCATCGCCGATGCGACGCGCTCCCCGGCGCGCACCATCCTCAGCGAGGAGCTCGACACGGCGATCCGCCGCAACCTCGACCGCCACGAGCAGACCATCCTCCTCCTCAACCGCCGCGGCTACGCGTCGTTCATCATCTGCGACGACTGCGGCGACGTCGCCACCTGTCCCTTCTGCTCCATCACGCTCACCTACCACCGCGCCCCCGAGCGGCTCGTCTGCCACTACTGCCAGCATCAGGAGCCGGTGCGCGAGCGCTGCGCGCGCTGCCACGGAAAGACCCTGCACCAGCGCGGGCTCGGCACGCAGCAGGTCGAGCGCATCCTCGCGGAGCGCTTCCCCGAGGCGCGCATCGCGCGCATGGACGTCGACACCACGAGCGGCAAGTGGGCGCACGCGACGATCCTCGACCGCGTCGGACGCGGGGAGGTCGACATCCTCCTCGGCACCCAGATGATCGCGAAGGGGCTCGACTTCCCGAACGTGACGCTCGTCGGCGTGGTGGACGCGGACGTGGGGATCAACCTCCCCGACTTCCGCGCCTCGGAGCGCTGCTTCCAGCTACTGAGCCAGGTCTCCGGTCGCGCCGGGCGCGGGCCGAAGGGCGGCCGCGTGCTGATCCAGACGCGGCTGCCGACGCACCACGCCGTGCGCTGCGCGGTGACCCACGACTATCACGCCTTCGTGAAGGAGGAGCTCGCCGGCCGCAGGGAGCCGGCGTACCCGCCTAACGTTCGCGTGACCAACGTGATCTTCAGCGGGATCACCGAGCGCGCGACCGCCGATCTCGCCGACGCCGCGATCGAGTGGTTCCGCGGCGTCCTCGCCGAGCACCCGGTGCGCGTCAGCGTGCTCGGTCCCGCGCCATGTCCCGTGGAGCGGATCAAGAACCGCTGGCGGTGGCACCTCGTGCTGAAGTCCGCGCACGCGAGCGACATGTCGCGAATCGCGCGCTACTTCGCCGAGCACTTCGCCGTGCCGAACAGCGCGCAGCTCCGCGTCGCGATCGACCGCGACCCGGTGGCCCTGCTCTGAGCCGGCCGCGTCGCGCACGTCGGGAGCTAGAAGCGCGCCCCTCTCGTCGTCAGCCGGATCCGGAACAACTGGTCGTTCGCCGTCATGTAGAGCGTCGAGCCGTCGTCGCCCCAGGCGCAGTTCGCCGTCGGCTGGCCGGTGACGATCGTGCCCAGGTGCTTGCCCTGCGGCGTGATGACGAGGACGCCGCCCGGGCCGCCGGCGAAGAGATTCCCCGCGCGGTCGACCTTCATCCCGTCGGGGAGCCCGGGCTTCCCCTGCTTCGCGAGCGGGGTCGCGTCGAAGAGGACGCGACCGTTCGCGATGGTGCCGTCCTCGTTCACGTCGTACGCCATCCAGACGGCGTGATCCGCGTCGGAGTTCGCGACGTAGAGAGTCCGCTCGTCGGGTGAGAACGCGATCCCGTTCGGGCGGGTGAGCTCGCGCGTCAGCAGCGTCACCTCGCCGCTCGGCGTCACGCGGTAGACCCCGTTGAACGAAAGCTCCTTCGCCGGGTCGGAATCCTGGCCCGCGAGCCCGTACGGCGGGTCGGTGAAGTAGAGGTCCCCGTTCGAGCGGAACACGAGATCGTTCGGGCTGTTGAAGCGCTTTCCCTGGTACCGCTCGGCGATCGTGCGCTTCGTGAAGTTCGAGTCGACGAGGCGGGTGACGAGCCGGTTGCCGTGGTCCGCATACACCACGGCGCCGCTCGCGTCGATCGTGATGCCGTTGCTTCCCAGCTCGCGTCCGGGCGGGTTCGTGCCCGTGTAACCCGCGGGGCGCAGGAAGATGCTCAGCCCCTCTCCCTCCTTCCAGCGCCACATCGTGTTGTGCGGCGCGTCGCTGAACAGGAGATAGCCGCCGTCCTTTCGCCAGGCGGGCCCCTCCGCCCAGGCGAAGCCGCCCGCGAGCCGCTCGACGCGGGCGTCGCGGGGAACCAGCGCATCGAGCGCGGGGTCGAGTCGCTCGACCGATCCCGCGGCCGTCACGGGCGGCGTGCGGGACTGTGAAGCGCACCCGGCGAGGAGGAGCGCGAGCGCGGCGAGGCGGGGCAGGCGGTCGGGTCGGCGCATGGGATCCGAGGGCTGGCGGGTTGGCGCATCCGCCCGGAAGGTGGCGCTCGGCGAGCCGATGTCAATGGAATCGCGCGGGAGGGAGCGTGTCGCATAGCTTTCGCGCCATGCAATTGCCTCTCCCGTGAGCTGGATCCTCTTCGGGCTCCTCACCGCCTGCGGCTCCGCGGGAACGAGCCTAACGCTCAAGCGGACCGTCGCGCTCGGCGACGCCGTCCTCTCCACCATCGGCTTCCGGCTCGTCGGGGCGGTGCTGCTCGCGCTCGTGGTGACCGCGGCCGGCGCGTGGCAGCCGGCGACGCCTGCCTACTGGCGGACGCTCGCGCTGCTCATGGTCCCCGAGATCGGCGGGATGCTCTTCCTGACGCTGGCGCTCCGCGGAGGGGATGTCTCGCGCGTGCAGCCGATCGCCGGGCTGCTCCCGATCTTCGTCACGATCAACGGGATCCTCTTCGCCAACGAGATCCCGACACCGGTCGCCGCGGTCGGCATCGCGCTCGTCGCGCTCGGCATCTACACGGTGGGCCTCCGTCGCGGCCATTCGCTGCTCGAGCCGCTGCGTGCGCTCCGCCACGACCGGGCGAGCTGGTACGCGGTGCTCTCCAGCGTCTTCTGGAGCGTGACGCCCTTCCTGCACAAGCGCGGCGGTGCCGAAGTCGGCCCGCTCATGTGGTCGATGAGCGTCGCTGCCGCCTCCGGGATCGTGCTCGCGCTCGTCTTCCGGCTCGTCCACGCGCCGGTGCTGCCGCCACGCGCCACGCGCGCGCGCTGGCTGGCGATGGTCGCCGTCACGGCGGTCCCCTTCTGCGTGCAGGTCGTGACGCTGCTGCTCGCGCTGCGGCGCGCCCAGAGCGGCTACGTCCTCGCCCTCAGCTCGACGAGCACCCTCATCGCGACGGTGGCCGCGGTGCTCTTCTTCGGTGAGCGTGGAGGCGCGGCGCGCATCCCCGGCGCGGCGTTCGTGACCGCGGGGGCGGCGCTGATCGCCCTCGCCGGGTGAGCGCCGGCGCCTAACGGCCGGCGCTCCACCGGGCGAGGCGTGCCTTCTCCGCGGCAGTCGCGTCGGGGAGCGGCTCGATCCGCACGGTGACGCGCTCGTAGCCCGCGATCGGCACCGTCGCGATCACGCGCACGCCGGCACGCAGCACCGCGACGCGCGCCGTGTCCCCGATCGCGAGCGGCGTCAGCGCCGCGCGGAGCGCGCGCGGGTTCGCGATCGCCGCGCCGTTCACCGCGACGACCTGGTCGCCCGAATGCAGCCCGCCGCGCGCCCAGATGCCCTTCGGGTTGGTGACGATCAGCTCGGGGAGCGCGCTGGGCGCCGGCTGCCAGGAAAAAAGGCCGAGGTCCGGCTCGGGCCGGCCCTTCGCGTCGAGAGCGGCCGCTCGCGTCACCCGTGCGCGCAGGCCGAGCAGTCGCAGGTAGCGATCCACGTCCACCGTTCCCGCGCGCCGCACCCAGCGGTCGAAGAAGGGGCGCACCACGCAGCCGCAGACGCTCGCCGCGACCGCCTCGACCCCCGCCGTCGTGTACCCGCTGTCCGCCGAGTAGCGGACCATCATCGCGCGCATCAGGTCGTCCAGCGTGCGGCGGTCTCGCGTCGCGTCGCGGATCACGAGGTCGAGCATCGTCCCGATCACCTCGCCCTGGTCGTGCACGCTGGGGTCGATGTCGCCGAGCGGCGCGGGGCGCGTCGCGTTCGCGACGAGGCTCGCGCGCTCCGGCGAGACCATGCCGTTCCCGACGTTCGAGAGGTAGCGGCCGAGCAGGCGCTCGACGTGCGCGATGCGCGTCGAGTCGACGAGCGGCGCACCGGCGCGGCGCGGCAGGAGATCCGCGTAGAGCATCGTGACTCCCTCGGCGAACCAGAGCCCGCGCGTCTCGCCGTTCGGCTCCCAGGTGATTCCCTCGCCGAAGCCCGCGGGCCGGATGCGGACGAGGTTCCACGCGTGGAAGTACTCGTGCGCCATCTCCGACACCGCCTCGCCCATGTCCGACGCGAGCTCGCGGCTCGGCATCCCCAGCGAGACCGAGCTCGCGTGCTCGAGCCCACCGTACGCGCCGTCCTGCGCGAGGAAGGTGAACTCGCGGTAGGGCGCGCGTCCGAACACAGCGACCGCCTCCCGCGCGACGCCGGTCGCCGCCCTGACGAGCGCGGCGCTGTCGAAGGGGACGCCGTCGGGAATCGGCATGTAGACGAAGCGATGCGACACGTCCCCCGCGCTGAACCACCAGCTCGCGAAACGGCCGGCGAGGATGGGTGAGTCGGTGAGCACGCCGACCGCCGGCGCGAAGTAGCGTCGCGGGTCGGAGGTCGGCGTGAGCGCGGTGGCGACGTCCCATCCGGCGGGGAGGTCGAGCGTGACCGACACCGGCGCGAGCTCCGCGCCCACGACGTAGAGGAAGCTGTGCGGACCGCCGACCAGTGCGCCGCCGCGGCGGATGACGGGCCGCCACGATGGACGGACCGGACTGCTCCACGGCGGAACGCCGACCCGCCAGCGCAGCGTCGCGCTCCCGCCCGGCGCCGACACTCGCCAGAGCGCGCTGTCGAGCCGCGTCACCGAGCCCGAACCGCCCGGCGTCAGGACCGTGATCGGTCCCATGAACCGCCAGAAGCGATCGTCGTACTCCGGGTGGCGGACCATCGCGACGCGGAAGGTGTCCGCCGCGTTGGCCACGCGCATCTCCATCGCGAAGCCGGTCGTGTCGGCAGAGTCCACGCTCAGCGTGTACGACACCACCGGCTGCGACGCCGAGTAGCGGACCTCCATGGCCTCGCTCGCCCGATGGAACGGATTCTGTCCCGGCACGCTCCCCGGCACGGCGCCCCCGAGGAGGAGCAGCGCGCCGAGCTGCGCTCTCGCCAACGCTCGCATGCCGGGCATCCCTCGCATCGTGCGGGCCATGTCGCCGCTCAGGACCTCGCGCCCGCCGCGGGGCGACGAATGAGGCGTCCCGCGCGCTCCCAGTACTCCCGCTCCGTCAGGCCTAACGCGCGCTTGATCGCCACGTCGCGCCGCAGCGCGTTCCGCTCGCGGAGCAGCGTCGCGCTCCCCCGCCACCCATGGTGTCGCGGCATCGGGATCGGCGGGATCGGCCAGTCGCTTCCGTGCACGAGCTTCGCCCGCACCTCGGGATCGTCGAGCACCTTCGCGTACGCGTAGGCCCGCGTCGGCAGGTTGAGCGCGGAGGTGTCGCCGTAGAAGCGCTCGTGCTCCTTCGCCATCCGGACGAAGGTGTCCACGAAGCAGCGCTCCCCGGGTGCCGAGCGCGTCCCGCAGTGCGCGGCGATCACCGTCACTCCACGCTCGAGCGCGGGAAGGAGCAGGGCGGGGTCGGCGACCCCGAGATCGATGTTCGGCAGCGTCTTCTCACCCCCGGTGTGCGCGAGAAGGGGAATCCCGAAGTGCGCGAGCGCCTCGTAGAGTGGAACGCAGCGCGGATCGGCGGGATTCATCCCCTGCGTGATCGGCAGCCACTTCAGCAGCACCGCGCCGGCCCGCGCGCAGCGCTCCAGCTCGGCGACCGCGTCGCGCCGATAGGGATGGACCGAGGCGCCGAAAAGCATCTTCGGCTCGCGAGCGGCGAGCGCGATGACGTAGTCGTTCTCGACGTGCAGATGCGTGTTCGCCTCGTCGAGCCGCCCGTCCCTGTCGTAGACCGCGTCGAAGGCGAGGATCACCGCCGCGTCCACCTCCGTCGCGCCCGCCAGCTCCGCGGCGAGCGCGGCCACGAGCGCACGCTCGGTCCCCTCGTCGGCACCCTTCATCCCGAGCCGCCAGCGCAGGTAGCGAAAGGACGGGCGGCCGAGCAGGGCGCGCGAGGTGCGCCCGTGCGGCGGGTGGAAGGCGTTCACGTGAACGTGACAGTCGACGAGCATCATCGGCTCCGGGAGCGGGTACCTTCAACCTCGGCGCGGCGCGCGAGCGCGGCGATCCGCCATCTGACGTAGGACCGTCGCCGATCGTCCCCGTAACGGCGATCACACCGTCGCCGCGCCTTGAACCCGCCCCGGCACCCGGGCCATCTTTCCCTCGTGAGCACATTCAACCATCCCGACTTCGGCGCCGAGAAGTTCTCGCGCGCCCCGGACGCCCGCTTCGTCCCCGCCCCCGCCGATGGCGTCCTCCCCGAGGACTTCTTCTCGACGACGAACCTTCCGACGTACGTGAAGGTGAAGGGGAAGTGGGTGATGCCGCGCGAGCCGCGGATGGACTCGGCGCTGGTGCTCGACCGGGACGGCGTGCTCTGGATCCGTGAGGGACGACGCCTGAAGAAGGGCGACCTCGTCGCCGTCGGTCACGAGGAGGACGGGTGCGCGGGGATCTACGTGCACGCCTCGGCGTTCCTCGGCGACGCGGTGGAGGGCGAGTTCAAGTTCATGACGAGCGAGGTCTCGCGCGAGAAGCCGATCGACTACGCGCTGATGGCGCGGATCCTCGTCGAGGAGCGCGAGCGCGGGGGCTATCCCGTGTGGGTCGCCGGGCCCGCGCTCGTCCACTCGCGGGCGCGCAACGACATGGCCTGGTTCATCGAGAACGGCTTCGTCGGCTGCATGCTCGCCGGGAACGCGGTCGCGGTGCACGACATCGAGGCGTCGATCTTCAGGACGACGTTAGGCATGACCGCGACCGGCGAGGCGACGAGCGGCGGTCACGGGCTGCACATGCGCGCCATCAACAGGGTGCGCGCCGCCGGCTCGATCGCGAAGGCGGTGGAGCAGGGGATCATCACCGACGGGATCATGTACTCGTGCGTGAAGCACGACGTCCCCTTCGTCCTCACCGGCTCGATCCGCGACGACGGCCCGCTCCCCGACGTCATCACCGACGCGCTCGCGGCGCAGGACGCGATGCGCCAGCACACGATGAAGGCGACGATGGCGATCCTCATCGCGACCGCGCTCCACGCGATCGCGACGGGGAACATGCTCCCCGCCTTCGTCACCGAGAAGGACGGCAGCCTCCGCGAGCTGGCGACGATCTGCGTCGACTCGTCGGAGTTCGTGGTCAGCAAGCTGAAGGACCGCGGCACGCACCAGGCGTTCGGCGTCGTCACGAACGCGCAGGACTTCATGCACATCCTCCGCCTCTACGTCGAGCGCGAGCTCGGGACGCGGAGCGCGCTCGGCCAGGGCCGCGCGACGGCCGCCGCCCGCTGATGGTGCGGCAGAGCGCGACCGCGGCGGGAACCGCGCCGGCCGATGCCCGCGAGCGCTTCCTGCGCGAGATCGTCGCGAAGATTCCCCCCGAGCGGGTGAGCGAGCTCCATCTCTTCGCCCCCCTGCGCCAGGGCGGCATCGAGACCGGCGTCGCCGTCGTCGCCGTCGCGGGCGAGGGCGAGTCCCCGAAGCACACCGTCTACACCGCGACCTACCGCCTGACGCTCAAGGGCCCGGATCGCGGGAAGTGGGAGTCCGCGCTCAACGCCGAAGCCGACGCTCCACTCCTCACCGTCGACGCCGTCGTGCGCGGCGTGCAGCGCCGCGCGGGAGACGAGGGAGAGCCCGAGCGGCTGCGAACCGAAGAGCTGATCCCCTTCGCCCCCGAGGCCGGCTCGCCCGGCGCCTAACGCGCCCCCGCCGCCCCGTCCCTCCGTCGCTCCACCCCGTTCGGACGCCGGTCCCTCGGCAGCGCGTACTTCGACAGGATCAGCCGGTGCAGGTCGCGCGCGTCCTCGATCGTCGCGTTCGCGACGTCGATCCCCGGTGAGGTGATCAGGAAGGGTCGCACCTGGTCTCCCCCCGCGGAGCCGTGCGCGCCGATCTGGTCGTCGAAGGAGATGATCTCGTAGCCGTCGTACGCGCCGAAGAGGACGAGATCCCCCGAGTTCGGCTGCGTCACGAGATGCTCGATCGCCCGCTGCACGAACGGCTCGGTCCCGTAGATCGTCAGCGGATCCACCCCCTCCGCGCGCACGACGTGTCCGTCGCTGATCCAGGATCGGCCGCGCTTTCCCATCGCCAGCACCTCGTCCCCGTCGCGGGCCAGCACGACGCCGATCCCCGGGTGGTCGACCAGTGCCTGGCGCAGCGCGTCGCGGCGGGGGTCGCCGGCGATCTCGGTCGCGTCCAGCGCGCGGTCGGCGTCGGCGAAGTACACCAGCGCGAGCGACGAGCTGTACGTGACGACGACGTCGTGGCGAGTGCCGACGTGATACTTCTCCGGCAGGATGATCTCGCGCAGCCCGTACTGCCGGCGCAGCCAGCGCCCGGTGCGCACCAGCATGCGCCGCAGCAGGCGCGCGCGCGGAGGGGCCGCGCCCGCGACGGTGTCGAGCACGCGCGCGCCGACTTCCGCGTATTCGCTTCGCTCCGAGAAGCTCGCCAGCGCCTGCTGCGCCTCCCGCCGCTGGCGCGCCGCGAGCCGGTCGAGGATTCCCTGGACGGTCGCGCCGAGCGACTCGTCGAACTCCACGCGATAGCTCGCCGCCGGCGTCATCCCGTGGTCGGAGAGGATCACGAGATCGTAGGCGCGTCCGGCGCGCGTGCGCATCATGCGCAGGATCTCCGCGATCCGCGCGTCGGTGCGGCGGAGGTCGCGCAGCGCGGCGCGGCTCGAGGGGCCGAAGTGGTGCGCGAGCTCGTCGTACTGCATGAAGGTGCTGTAGATCGTCGGCACCCCGAGGTAGACGTCGAGCAGGATCGCCATCGTCTGCAGCTCGCGCACGACGACGTTCGTGAGGATGCGAACGAAGGGAAAGATCCCCTCCGAGTGCGTCCGCCGTCGCGCGAGCTCGCCGACGTTCCGCTCCCATTCCTCGCGCAGCCACTCCAGCACCCCCTGGAAGGCCATGCGCAGCACGCGGATGGGATGGATGAGGATCAGCGCCGCCATCCGCGTCCCGCCGAGCCGCCGGTACACCGAGAGCCGCTCCCGCGTGGCGACGGTGAACGCGACCGTGCGCGCGTCGCCGTCGAGGAGGTTCACGTAGCTCGACCCGCCCCAGAGCGCGCCCTGCGCCTCGATCCGGTCGCGGATGTACTGGACGCCCTGCGGCGCGTTGCACGTGACGACGCGACTGGTTTTCTTGTCGTAGAAGCGGAACGCCGGGATGCGCGCGTTCTCCCCGTACATGATCCCGGCCTGGCAGTACGGGGTCGCGCTCGGCAGCCCGCAGAACCAGTGGCGGATGGAATACCCCTCCTCGCGCACGAGGCGCGCGATGGTGGGGCAGAGGCCGAGATCGATCGCGCGGCGGAGGTCGGCGTGGCTCAGCGCGTCGATCTGGAGCACGATGAGGCCGCGTCTGTTCGGCGCGCGCCGCTCGCGCCGGAAGAGCGCGTACTTGATGCGGTAGTACCAGCCGAGCAGCGAGCGTGGCCGCGGAGGAGCCGCGGCCTCCCCGCTGCCGGTGACGTCCACCGGAGACTCAGAGACCGACATGGAGAGCTCGGCGACGCTCGGCGTCGCGATCGCGTTCACGGCGGGAGTGCTCAGCTTCCTCTCCCCATGCGTGCTCCCCCTCGTGCCGAGCTACGTCACCTTCGTGACGGGGCTCTCGCTCGAGGACATGTCGCGCTCGCGCCACGTGGCGCTGGTCCATTCGCTCCTCTTCGTCAGCGGGTTCACCGCGATCTTCGTCGCGATGGGCGCCGGCGCGACCGCGATCGGCGTCGTGCTCGCGATCTACCGCGACTGGATCAGCCGCGTCGGCGGGATGCTGCTCGTTCTCTTCGGCCTCGTCCTGCTGGAGGTGATTCGCGTCCCCGCGCTCGCGCGCGACCGTCGAATCTACCTCGCCGACAAGCCGGTCGGATACCTCGGCAGCGTTCTCGTCGGGATCGCGTTCGGCGCCGGCTGGACGCCGTGCATCGGCCCCGTGCTCGGCGGCATCCTCTCGCTCGCCTCCGCGAGCGCGAGCATGTCGCGCGGTGTCGGTCTGCTCTTCGCCTACTCCGCCGGCCTCGCGATCCCCTTCCTCCTCGCGTCGCTGGCGATCGAGCGCTTCCTCGAGCTCTTCGCGAAGATGCGACGCGGCCTCGCCTGGATCTCCCGCGTGTCCGGCGTGCTGCTGATCATCGTCGGCGTGCTGCTCGCCGCCGGCTGGTTCACGATGCTCGCGACCTGGCTGCAGCGACTGACCCCGGCGGGGCTGTTGGACCGCTTGTAGGAGCCAGCGTCCAGGAGCAAGGAACGGCGTCGACGTGCTTCCTCACGCCTGGTCCCTGGCCCCTCTAGGCCGACGCGACTCTCTCCGGCAGCCACTCCGCCGCATGGCGGAGCAGGTCGCGCACCGGGACCGGCTTCAGCAGGACGTCGCGGCATCCGGCGGCGCGGCAGCGCTGCACCGTGAGATCGTCGTCGTGGCCGGTGAGCGCGACGGTCACCGTGGGGAGCGCCGGCCGGTCGCGCAGGATCTCGAGGACGCTCAGCCCGTCGCCGTCGGGCAGCGTCACGTCGAGCAGCATCAGGTCCACATGCTCGGCCTCGCAGGCACGCACCGCGCTGTCGATCGAGTCGGCGACGACCACGCGGCGGCCGGTCTCCTCGAAGAGGATCCGCAGCGGCCCGGTGACGTGCGGGCTGTCGTCCACGATCAGCACGAGGGGTCGCGTCTCTTCCTTCGTCACGACTGGCGCTGCGTCGGCAGGGTGAAGAAGAATCGGCTGCCCTCCCCGAGCTCGCTCTCGAGCCAGATCCGGCCGCCGTGGAGTTCCACCAGTCTCCGAGCAATCGTTAGGCCAAGGCCCGTCCCGTGATGCTGCCGCGAGGCGGACGCGTCCACCTGCGCGAACTCCTGGAAGATGAGCTCGTGGTGGTCGGCGGCGATCCCGATCCCGCTGTCGCCGACCTCGATCAGCACCGTGTCGCGATCCGCCTCGTGGCGCGCCGTGGCGTGTACCCACACGCGCCCCCCCGACGGCGTGAAGTCGATCGCGTTGCCGAGCAGGTTGCCGAGGATGTGCGCGAGCTTCTCGCGGTCCGCCCACACGCGCGGGACGTCGGCGGCGACGTGCACCTCCAGCCGCAGATGCTTTCGCGCGACGAGCGACTCGTTGAGCCGCCGAACCTGCTCGATCACGTCCACCACCGCGACCTCGCTCGGCACGATCTCGAGCTGGTTCGCGGCGCCGCGCGCGTACGTGAGGATCTCGCCCACCATCTCCAGCAGTCGCCGTCCGCCGCCGATGATCCCGGCCACGCTCTCGTGCTGCCGCGCGCTCAGCTCCCCGAGGATCCCGTCACGCAGGATCTCGGCGTGCGTGATGATCGCGGTGAGCGGGGTGCGCAGGTCGTGCGAGATGTTCGCGAGAAACTGCGTCTTCAGCGTGTCGCGACCCTTCAGCTCCGCGATCTCGCGCAGCGCATGCTGGTGCGCCAGCTCGAGGGCAGCAAGCCGTGCCTCCACCGACGCACTGGAATCCAGCGCGTTGGTGCTCTCGTTCGTTCGGGCGGTCATGACGCAATACTATCCGCGGCGTCAGCCTCTGCCAATACCGCTTCCTCCGGACCGCCGCCACGCGCGATCGACTCCTCGAGCTCCTGCCGCCGCAGCAGCCGCCAGTAGCGCCCCTGCGCGCGCATCAGCTCCGCGTGCCGCCCCTGCTCGACGACGCGCCCCTCGTCGAGCACCACGATCCAGCTCGCGTCGCGCAGTGCGCTGATCCGGTGCGACGCGATCACCGCCGTGCGGCCGGCGAGCGCGCTGCGCAGCGAGCCGAGGATCTCAGCCTCGGTGTGCGAGTCGACCGCGGACAGCGCGTCGTCGAGCAGGACGATCCGCGGACGGCGCGCCAGCGCCCGGGCCAGCGCCGCGCGCTGCTTCTGTCCACCGGAAAGGTTGATCCCGCGCTCACCGAGCATCGTCCGCCATCCCTGTGGGAATCCGTCGATCGTCTCCACGAGTTGCGCGACGCGTGCCGCGAAGCGCGCGTCGTCGGGCACTCGCTCGTCCTGTACGTTCGCCGTCAGACCGTCGGGCAGCGGATGAGACGCGAGGCCGTAGGCGACGTTCGAGCCGATCGTGTCGCTGAAGAGCAGCGACTCCTGCGGCACGTAGCCGATCTCCGCGCGCAGCTCGTCGAGCGCGACGCCGCGCGTCGGGACACCGTCGACGAGGATCTGCCCCTCCTGCGGGTCGTGGAAGCGCGGGATGAGATCCATCAGCGCGCTCTTCCCGCTGCCCGTCGCGCCGACGATCCCCACCGTTGCCCCGGCGGGGATCGTGAAGCTCACCCCGCGCAGCACCCATCGCGGCTCGTTCCCTTCGCGCGCCGGATAGTGGAAGCCGACGTCGCGGAACTCGATCGATCGTCCCGCGGCCGCCGGAGGGAGCGCGCGCGGCTCCGGGCTCGACGTCACCGCCGGCGGCGCATCGAGGATCTCGAGGAGCCGCGCCATCGAGGTCGCGCCTCGCTGGAAGAGGTTCGTCACCCAGCCGAGCGCGATGAGCGGCCAGGTGAGCAGCGCGAGGTACATACCGAACGCGACGAACGACCCGACGGAGATCCGGTCGCGCGCCGCGAGCGTCCCGCCGACGCCGAGCACCACGAGCGCGCCGAGCCCGGCGAGCAACCCGTACGAGGGCTGCATCGCGCCGTAGAGCCGCGCCAGCCCCATGTTCTTGTCCATGTAGACCGCGCTCATCGCGCGAAAGCGCGCGATCTCCGCTCCTTCCTGCCGGTAGGCGCGAACCACACGCACGCCGGAGAGGTTCTCCTGTGTGAGCGTCGTCACCTTCCCGAAATGGGACTGTACCTCCTCGAACCGATCGTGGATCTTTCTCCCGAGGTAGAGTGTCAGAAACGGCAGCGCGACCATGGGGAGCAGCGCGAGCGCGGTGAGCCGATGATCGATCCGCAGCATGAAGTACAGCGCGAAGGCCCCGCCGAAGATCGTGTTGACCAGGTACATGATCGCCGGACCCGCCGCCTGACGTACCGCGCTCAGGTCGTTGGTGAGACGCGCCATCAGCTCCCCGGTGCGCATCCGCGCGTAGAACCCCGCGTCCAGCCGCTCGAGGTGCCGATACAGGTCGTTGCGGAGGTCGTACTCGATCCAGCGGCTCACGCCGTTCAGCAGCTCGCGCATCCCGTAGCGCGCCGCGCCGCCCGCGATCGCGAGGCCGACCATCCATCCCGCGAGCCGCCAGACGCGACCCGCCGGCGCGCCGGCACGCATCGCTTCCAGTGCGTCACCGAGCAGACGCGGGACGACGCTCGTCAGCGCCGAAGACAGCACGACGAGCAGCAGCCCCGCGGCGAGCGCGCCGCGGTACGGTTCGTAGTAGGGAATCAGCCGTCTGAGTACCTTCATCCCTGGCACATGGCTTGCGCTTAGAGGGGGGTCACACCCAGGATTCGAACGCAGCCGTTGGAGTGCTTCTTCACGCAGCTCCACGTTCTACACGAGGAACAATCCGATGCCCACGAAGTATATCCGCTCCTTCATCCCCGTGCTCGGCCTGGCGTTCGCCGCCGCCGCGTGCTCGACGAAGGACAACAACCGCGACACGCTCGCCGTCGACACCTCGCTGAACCGCGACCTCGCGCTCGCGAACCGCGACAGCGCCGCGCAGCCGCAGCTCCAGGACGTGCCGAGCGGCACCAGCACCCAGCGCACCGGCACCACCGCCGGCACCGGCGCCTCGCGCTCGACGACCACGACGTCGCGCCCGAGCACGACGACGCGCAACACGACGACCACGACGCGCACGACGACGCCGACCACCACCTCGAGCGGCAATCGCGTCACGACCGGCTCGACCGGCGGCGGCGGCGCGGTCGGCACGCTTCCCAGCGGCACGACGCTCAGCGTCACCTCGAACTCGCGCGTCTGCACGAACACGAACAAGGTTGGTGACACCTTCACCGCCACCGTCGCGAACGCGGTGAGCTCAGGCGGCGTCACGATTCCCGCCGGCTCGCAGGTCCGCCTCGAGGTCGTCTCGCTCAAGCGCAGCGAGAACGCGAACGACCCGATCCAGATGACCTTCCGCGTGCAGTCGGTCACCGTGAACGGCCGCTCCTACCCGATCGAGGGCAGCGTCGCGACGAGCGCGATCGAGCGCGTGCGCAACCAGTCGAAGGGCAAGGACGTGCAGAAGGTCGCCACCGGCGCGGTGCTCGGCGCGATCGCCGGTCAGGTCATCGGCAAGAACACCAAGGGCACGGTGATCGGTGCCGCCGCCGGCGCGGCCGCCGGTACCGCCGCCGCCGCCGCGACCGCGAACTACGAGGGCTGCCTCACGAACGGTGGCGCGATGACCGTCACCACCTCGGCGCCCGCGCAGATCCGGGTCTCGTAACTGCCGGGGTCGGGGGCCAGCCTCCGGCCGTCAGCAAGCACGTAACTGCAACGGCGGTCGGGACTCGCTCCCGACCGCCGTTTGCTTTCGTCGCAGTATCAACGTTGCCGGCCCCCGGCCCCCGACCCCCGACCCCTGACCCCTTATTTCGCTCCCAGCCCCACCCGGAACCCGATCTTCGTCGTCTGCTGCTGGTACTGCCGGCGATCGCTGCCGCTCAGCCCCGTGCTCTGGTGCAGCGCCACGCCATACTCCTGCACGAGATAGATCTCGCTGCGCGAGGCGAAGCCGTAGCCGAAGCCATAGCCGATGCCGAGGCGCGGATCGAGGTCGCGCTGCGGCGCGAGACGCTGCCCGCCCTTGTCGGCGTGAAAGTTCTCGAACGCGATCACCCCCGCGTTGATCACCACCACCTGGTGGAAGCCCGCCGTCCCCGGGCCCAGCGTGAACTGCGCGCCGATGTCGTAGACGTTGACGTGCGCGTCCGTCGCGACGACTCCCGATCCGCCGGGCGTGTTCACGACCTGCTGATACGAGAGGGGCACGTTCGCGTACGACGCGGTCACGCCGATCGTGCTCCCGCGTCCCAGCCCGTACTCGAGCGCCGCGTGATACTCCAGCGCCTGCGAGAAATCCCACCCGGTCTGCGTCGTTCCGTCGTAGAGCCCCTGCAGGGCGAGGAGACCGATGCCGCCGCTCACGTAGCCCGCGGGATCCTTCTTCAGGCCGCCCCTCGGCACGCTGATGACCTGGGCGCGCGCGATCGGCGCGTCGAGCAGCATCGCGAGGGCGAGCAGGGGAGAGAGCAGCGCGAGACGTCGCACGTCGTGTCCTCCATCGTGTAACTTGCTGGTGATCGTTCGCGACCGGTAAGTTAGCCCGCGCCGTGAGGCGCCGACAGCCGCGATCGCGCCAGGCAGCACCTCCTCCGACCCGCACGCCGTGCTCGATCCGCGGATCACCGAACATCGCAACCCTCGCTCCGCGAACATCGACCTCGCGTCCCCGCTCGAGATCGTGGAGTTGATCAACGCCGAGGACCGCACCGTCGCCGACGCCGTCGCGTCGCAGAAGGAGCGCATCGCCGAGGCGGTCTCGATCGCCGAGGACTGCTTTCGCCGCGGCGGGCGTCTCGTCTACGCGGGCGCCGGCACCTCGGGGCGGCTCGGTGTCCTCGACGCCTCCGAGTGCCCGCCGACCTTCGGCGTTCCCTTCGAGATGGTGCGCGGTCTCATCGCCGGCGGCTACGACGCGCTGCTCCGCGCGCAGGAGGGCGCGGAGGACAGCCCTGAGGGTGGCGCGCGCGACGTAGACGCGCTGGAGATCGGCGCGAACGACTTCTTCATCGGCATCGCGGCGTCCGGGGGCACCCCGTACGTCCGCGGCGCGATGGCGCGAGCGCGCGAGCGCGGCGCCCGCGTCGGCATCGTCGCCTGCACCCCGCCGCCGGGAGAGGTGCTCGAGCTCAGTCACGTTGCGATCGTCCCGATCACCGGCCCCGAGGTCGTCACCGGCTCGACGCGCATGAAGGCCGGCACCGCGACGAAGCTCGTGCTCAACACGATCTCCACCGGTGCGATGATCCGCATCGGCAAGACGTACGGCAACCTGATGGTCGACCTGCGCGCGACGAACAACAAGCTGCGCGATCGCAGCGAGCGCATTCTGGTCGAGGTCTGCGGCGTCGACCGCGCACGCGCGAAGGAGCTGCTCGCCGCGTCCGGCGGCAGCGTGAAGACGGCGATCGTCATGAACGCGCTCGGCGTCGATCGTGGCGGCGCGGAGGCCGCGCTCGAGAAGGGCGGGGGCGTGGTGCGGCGCGTCATCCCCGGACCTCCGCCCCCGGTCCGATGAGCGACTCGACCGCGTCGGGCGCGAACGTCGTCGTCGGTCTGATGTCCGGCACCTCGCTCGACGGGATCACCGCGGCCGCGGTGCGCTTCACCGACGATGACGGCGGCCGCACGCGCATCGAGCTGCTCGCGTGGCTCACGCGATCGTACGCCTCCGAGCAGCGTGCGCGGCTGACGCGCGCGCTCACCGGCGCCTCCCCCGCCGAGTACTGTCGCATCGGCTTCGACCTCGGCGACTGGCTCGCCGACGCCGCCATCGCCTGCATCGCCGAGGCGGGCGTGGCGCGCGACGAGATCGCGGCGGTCGCGTCGCACGGGCAGACCATCTGGCACGAGCCCGGACATTCGACCTGGCAGCTCGGCGAGAGCGCGGTGATCGCCGAGCGCACGGGGCTCGACGTCGTCGCCGACTTCCGCGTCCGCGACGTCGCGGCGGGGGGCCAGGGCGCCCCCCTCGTGCCGATCGCCGACGCGCTCCTCTTCGCGCGCGAGCGCGGATGGCGCGCGCTGCAGAACATCGGCGGCATCGGCAACGTGACCGTCGTCCCGCCGAACGGCGACGTGCGCGCCGTCCGCGCCTTCGACACCGGGCCCGGCGTCGCGGTGATCGACGCGGTGACGCGGCTCGTCGATCCGTCGCTCCCCTTCGACGTCGACGGGCGTCTCGCGTCGGCCGGCGCGCCGGTCGAGAGCGTGGTGACGGAGCTGCTCGCCGCTCCCTACTTCGCCGCCGAGCCGCCGAAGTCCACCGGCCGCGAGCTGTTCAGCGCCAGCTACGCGGAATCGCTCGTCGCACGCTGCCGCGCGGCGCGCGGCGACGTCTCGCCCGCCGACGTCGTCGCCACGGCGACGCTGCTCACGGCGCGCAGCATCGCCGACGCGTACGCGCGCTTCCTCCCCGAGCCGGTGGACGACGTGCTTCTCTCTGGTGGCGGCGCGCGAAACCCGGCGCTCGTCGCGACGATCGAGCGCGAGCTCGCCGGCCGGCGCGTTAGGCGGTTCGAGGAGGAGTTCTTCGACGGCGAGGCGAAGGAGGCGGTGGCCTTCGCCTTCCTCGGCTGGCTGCACCTGCGCGGCCGCGCCGGCAACGTCATCGGCGCGACCGGCGCGCGCGGGCCGCGAGTGTTAGGCAAGCTCACTCCGGCGTGATGTGTGACCCCGCGCACTTGCCGCCACGTGCGCGCGCAATGCGCTAGCTTTTCCGCCAATGGCCGACACCGCACCGACCGCCGTCGCGCAGCACGTCGTCCCCCGGCTCGAGTGGAGCGAGGGTCGAGGCTTCGACGCATCGCGCGAAGTTCGTGAACGGGCGCTGGCGCTCGGCGTCGGCGGATTCCTGCTCGCGGCCGCGCCGCAGGACGATGTCCGCGCGCTGACCAAGGAGCTGCGCTCCCGCGCCCGGCATCCGCTGCTCATCGCCGCGGAGATGGAGCGCGGGGCGGGCCAGGCCTTCACCGGCGCGACCGGACTCCCCCCGCTCGCCGCGATCGCCGCGCTCGACGACGCCGACGCGATCCGCAAGGCGGCGCGGCTGACGGCCCGCGAGGCGAGGACGCTCGGAGTCACCTGGGCCCTCGCGCCGGTGCTCGACCTCGACGTCGATCCCGCCAACCCGATCGTCGGCTCGCGGAGCTTCGGCAGCGACCCGGCGACGGTTGCCAGGCTCGGCTCCGCGTGGATCGAGGCCTGTCAGCAGGAGGGAGTCCTCGCCTGCGCGAAGCACTTCCCGGGACACGGTCGCACCCTCACCGACTCGCACCTCGAGCGACCTTCCGTCCGCGTCACGCGTCACGAGCTGATGGAGCGCGACCTGGTCCCCTTCCGGGCAGCGATCAAGGCGGGGGTAGCGTCGGTAATGACGGCGCACGTTGCCTTCCCCAAGCTCGACCCGGCCGGCCCTCCCGCCACGCTCTCCATGGCGATCGTCCGCGTGCTCCTCCGCGAGCGGCTCGGCTTCGACGGGCTCGTGGTGACGGACGCGCTCGACAT
This sequence comes from Gemmatimonadaceae bacterium, assembly GCA_036392515.1. Taxonomy (GTDB): domain Bacteria; phylum Gemmatimonadota; class Gemmatimonadetes; order Gemmatimonadales; family Gemmatimonadaceae; genus JABFXC01. The sequence continues at coordinate 18,902 of DASVXU010000156.1, forward strand.
GCGCGCCCTGACCAGCCATTCATCGGAGACCGACGCGGCGGTCGCCGCGCTCTTCGCCGGCTGCGACCTGGTGCTCAAGCCGACCGACCTCGACGCGACAGTCGCCGCGCTCACCGAGGCGGTGGCCGACGGTACCCTCGACGCGGAGCTCCTGCTCCGGTCGCAGCGCCGCCGGCTGAAGTGGGCGCAGTGGGCGGCGCCGCCGAGCGATTGGCGCCGCGCCTCCACCTTCGACGTGGCCTCGGGGAACGACCTCGCCGAGCGCGTCATCGCCCCGATCCGCGGCGAGGCGGGCGATCTCACGCCGACTCTCGAGCTGTTCGTGGTCGACGACGATCACGGCACCATCGGCGCACCATCCCGGGAGCATCTTGCTTCGGCGCTGCGAGCGGCGGGTTTTGGCGTGCGCGACCCGGGGCCGCTCGCCGCCGGCGCGGTCCGCGTCGTCGCCCTCTTCGGCGACGTCCTCGGCGGAAAGGGGAGGGCAGGCTACGCGGACGATACCATCGCCGCCGTGAACGCCGCGGTCGCCGACGCCGAACGGGAGGGACGCCGGGCGCTCGTGCTGCAGTTCGGGCACCCGCGTCTCGCCCAGCGGATCGTCGCCGATCGGGTGGTCACCGCCTGGGGCGGCGAGCGGGCGATGCAGGAAGCCGCTGCTCGTTGGCTCTCGCGTCGCCGACGCTCCTCGGACGCCCTCGCAACGGCCTGAAACGACGCGTGCTCCCAGCGGGAGCACGGGAGCACGCACCGATGCTCCTGCGTGCTACCGGAGCATGGATTGGATCGCTGCGGCCGGGACCGCGTAGACGATCCGGCCGGCCGACTCCGCCGCGCCGCCGTAGACCATCCCCACCACCGCGCCGTCCGCGCCGAACACCGGGCTTCCGCTCGATCCCTCCATCGCGAAGGCGTCGATCTGCAGCGTCTCCGCGATCGACTTCGAGACGGTTCCCACACCCAGCGTCGTCCGGGCGGTGATCGAGGTCCCCGCCCCTTCCATCGGCGTGGCGACGCCAAGGGGGTAGCCGATGACGGCTACGGGCGCGCCGACCGTCGGAGAGGCGGTCGCGATCCGCTCGACCACCGGGTAGCTCCCGGGAGCATCGACCCGGAGCACCGCGACGTCGGCATCGCCCGCCACCCGCTCGACGTGCGCCGGGAGCCAGGCGCGGGTGTCGGCATAGATGACCGCGATGCGCCCCGGCGCCTCGCCGCCGTCACCCTGCACCACATGGCGGTTGGTGACGATCCGTCCGTCCGGGGCCACCCCGAACCCGGAGCCGGAGTAGCTCCGGCCGTCCGGCATCTCGACGGCGATCATGACCACCGCGCGCTCGTTGGCTCGCGCGATCGCCTCGTAGTCCATCCGCGCGGCCGCCACGATCGCGCCGCGCCGCGACTCGGCTTCCGCCACGCGCGCCGAGAGCAGCTGGACCCCCTCGCTCGTGCGCGTGGCGCGGAGCTGCTGCCGCAGGGCGTCGCTCTCCCGCTTCGCGGCGGCGAGCGCCGAGTCGAGCCCGGCCAGCCGTCCGCTCATCGAGCGCATGTCGTGCTCGATCGCCGTGCTGAGCGAGTCGTTGCGGCGGCGAAGGAGGTCGAGCTCCGAGGCGCGGCTCGCGTCGTTCCGCCGCGCGATCCACGCCATGCTGCCCGCGCCGGCCACCGCCAGCAGCGCGAGCGCGCCCACGGCGACCCGGAGCCCGCGCGTCTGCTGCTTCACCGCCACCGCGATGCGATCGCTGGTCGCGGACCCGGCGGGGCGCCCGGCGTCGAAGCGGAGCTTGGGACCTCGCGCGCCGAGCCGGATCACGTCGCCGTCGGCGAGCGTCCGCTCGCCGCTGACCCGGCGTCCGTTCACGTACGTCCCGTTGGTGCTGTTCGCGTCGCGGATGACGGCGCGTCCGTCCTCGACGCGGATCTCGGCGTGGCGCGCCGAGACCGCGGCGTCGGCGCTCGGATCGAAGCGGATCTCGCAGAGCGCGTCGCGGCCCAGCGAGGTACGTGTCGCACCCAGGGCGCGCGTCTGTCCGGCGAGCGTCCCCGAGAGGATCGTGAGGCGCGGGCTCACCGGGTGATGGTGATCCGCTCGAAGAGATACCACGCCGCCGCGGCGACGACGGCGATCACCAGCAGCAGCACGAAGACCCGCCGCGGTCCGTGCGGGGTCACGTGCGTCGAGCCGGGATTCGTCGCGGGGACATTGGCCTGCGAGGGCGGGCTGCCGATCTGGCGACGATAGGGCTCCATCGGCATCGTCGGCGTCGCGTCGCCGGGCACCGCGTAGACCTGGTGGCCTACCGCGTCCCCCTCGCTCGCCGCGGAGAGCGCCTCTCCATCGAAGCGCGCGACCACGACAGTGATGTTGTCGGGGCCTCCGTTCTGGTTCGCGCGATCGATCAGGCGCTTGCACGCCATCTTCAGGTCCTTCTCCTCGCTCACGATCCGCGCGATCTCGTCGGGGCGCACCAGCCCCGAGAGCCCGTCGCTGCAGAGGACGAGCGTGTCGCCGCGCCGCACCTGCTGATGGGTGATCTCGGTACGGATCGAGGGCTCGGGGCCGAGTGCCTGGAGGATGATGTTGCGCCGCTCGCTGTGCTCGGCCTCCTCCTCCGTGATCTCGCCGGCGTCGATGAGCCGCTGCATCAGCGACTGGTCCTTCGTGATCTGCCGGGCCTTCCCGTCGCGGACGAGGTAGGCGCGCGAGTCGCCAACCTGCGCCACGTAGAGCGTGTCGCCGAGGAGGCCGGCGATCGTCGCGGTCGTGCCCATCCCGCGGTACTCCGGCTGCTCCGCCGCCATCCGGTGGATGCGCGAGTTGGCGACGTCGGTCGCCACTTTCAGCGCGGCGGCGAAGCTCTCCGGATCCTTCCGGTCGGTCGCCACCCAGCGCGCCCGGAGCTCCTCGAGCACCGTCTGCACCGCCATCGCGCTCGCGATCTCGCCGGCCGCCGCGCCGCCCATCCCGTCGGCGACCATGAACAGGCTGCCGCGATCGGAGGCGACGTGCCGCTCGAGCCGGTCGTCGAGCGCGGCGTTGCCCGTCGCGAGGTCGGCGACGAGGAACGCGTCCTCGTTGTGCTCGCGAGTGCGCCCGACGTCGGTGCGGGCGAAGACGTGGACGAGGACGCCGCCGTCAGGCGATCGTGGGGCGGTCATTCGAAGCGGTGAAGGGAAGTCCAGCGACTCACTGACAGTTCGCCCTGAGCTCGGCGATCAACGCGCTCACATCCGATGGTCCGGCACCCCTGATCCGGCTTGCGGCTCGACAGGCGGCGGCCATGTCGTCCTGCTGGGCGTACGCGAACGCCTGATAGTACAGCACGCGCGCGCTGTCCGCACCGGTGGTCAGGCGGGGGAGCAGGGCGGTCGCCCGGCTGATGGCCGTCCCGAACTGGTCCACCGAGAGCCGCCGGATCTCGTCCACGGCCTCCGCGTTCGAGGGCGGGGGGGCGGGACGCGATTCCGGCTGGCGCGCGCTGGCCGTCGAGGTGGTCGTCGAGGTAGTCGGCGCCGGGTTCCGGGTCACCGGCTGGCGCTGATCGCCGGCCGCCGCCCGCGCCGCGCTCGCGTCGACGCCGCTGCCCTCGCCGTTAGGCAACCCGGACTGGACCGGCACGTTCGCCGTCGTGGCGCCGCGCCCCGCCATCGCGAAGACGACGATCGCCGCCACGGCGACGGTCGCGCCTCCCACCACCAGCGGGAGCCGGCTGCGGCGCTTCGCCGCGAAGCCGGTCGTCGTGCCGACGAGTGTCGGCGCGGGGGCGATCCGCGTGACCGGGACGTCCGGGGTGACGATGATGCTCGTCTTCGCTTCGGTCGCGACCGTCTTCGGCATGCGCTCGATCGCGCGCTCGAAATCGCGTCCGAACTCCGCGGCCGACGTGTAGCGGTCCGCCGCGTCACGCGCGAGCCCGCGATCCATCACCGCCTGGAGCTGCGCGGGCCAGTTCACGTCGGGCTTCAGCTCGGCGAGAGTGCGCGGGCGCTCGGTGAGCCGCATGATCATCGACTCCTGCACCGTCTCGCTCGGGAAGGGAAGCAGTCCCGTGAGCGCCGCGAAGGCGACGAGCGCGAGAGAGTACACGTCGCTCCGTCCGTCGAGCTTGTCGCCGGCGAGCTGCTCGGGGCTCATGTACTCGGGCGTGCCCACGATGTACCCGGTGCGCGTGACTTTCTGCACCTCGTTGTTCGACGCCTTCGCGATGCCGAAGTCCACCACCTTCACACAGTCGGACCCGTCGCGATTCCTCGCGATCATGATGTTGTCCGGCTTCAGGTCGCGATGGACGATCCCCAGCTCGTGCGCGACGGCGAGCGCCTCACCGGTCTGTCGCACGATGCTCGCGGCGCGCGCGGCGGGGAGGGCGCCCTGGCGATCGATCAGGTCGGTGAGCGGCTCTCCCTCGACGAACTCCATCGCGAGGTAGATGAGCCCATCCGCGGTCTCTCCGAAGTCGTAGATCGCGGCGACGTTCGGGTGGTTGATGCGGGACGCGTTCGCCGCCTCGCGATTGAAGCGGCTGATGGCGTCGGCGTCGTGCACCATCCCCGGGTTCATCACCTTCACCGCGCTCCTGCGACCCATGCGCACGTGCTCGGCGAGGTAGACCTGCCCCATCCCACCCTCGCCGAGCTTCTTCGTCACATGGTAGCGGTCGGCGATGACGGAGCCGACGAGATCACCCGTTCCGGACTGGGACTTGAGCGTCGACCCGTCGCGCGGGCAGAAGCGCTGATCCTCCGGATATTCGGTGCTGCACTGCGGGCAGATCTTCGTGGCGCTCAAGTGGTCTCCGAGCGGGGCGAACGATGGAGCGGGTCTCGAGTGGTCGGGATGACACAGATGGACGATCTACGTCCACAATATGAAACGCGGCGGCATGCATGGCCGCCCGGTGGCGACGCGGTGCACCAAAGTTACCTTCCCCGAATGCGTTCGCTGATCCCCTGCGCCCTTCTGGCGCTCGCCGCCTGTGGAGCACCGCGCCCCCCGGCAATGCCGGCTCCTGAGCCCGCGACCCCGTCGCCCGAGGCGGTGGCCAACGGCGCCCCGTCCTCGCCCGTGCTTCCACCTGTTCCGCTCGTGGCGGGACCGCTCGCCCCGCGGGTCGTCTATCCGACCGCGAACGCGGTCATCCAGTCGCGCGACTCGAACTTCATCTTCGGCTCGACCGGGAACGGGAACGCCGCGCTGACCATCAACGGTCAGCCGGTGCACGTCTGGCCCAATGGCGCGTACCTCGCCTGGCTCCCCGTCCCGACGGCGGACGCGCCGCGCTACGACCTGGTGGCGACGCTCGGCGCCGACACCGCGCGCATGTCGCTCCCGGTGCGGCTCCTTCCACCGCCTGCGGCACCCGTCGACAGCATACGCGCCGACTCGCTGACCGACAGCGCGCGCGTCGCGCGTGCGGCGGTGGACACGAGCAGGCGCGCGACGACCAGATCGGACAGCGCGAAGCGGCTCGCGACCATCCCCGACACGACGAAGCGCGCGGTGCTTCCCGATACGACCCCCGTCTTCGTCGTGCTCGGCGGCACTCCCGATTCCACCCTCAGCGACACCGACCGCGTCGTGATCGGCCGGCCGACGCCGGGCGGAACCTACAAGTGGTTCTTCCTCCCCGGCACCGTCGTGCGCCAGGTCTCGCGCGACGGCGGCTTCACGCGCGTGCGGCTCGACAGCTCGCTCGACGTCTGGGTGAACGCGGCCGACGCGACGCCGGCGCCGGCGGGTACGACCGCACCAGTGCGCGTCGCCGGTAACGCGCGCGTCGTTCCGGCGGCGGAGTGGCTCGATCTCGTGATCCCGATCGGCGCGCGACCGCCGTACGCGGTGGAGGAACGCGGGAGCGACCTGGTGCTGACCCTCTATGGAACTCGCGCGACGACGGACATCATCGCGTACCGCGCGAACGATCCCGCGGTGCGCACCGTCGAGTGGATGCAGGAGACGAGTGACCGCGCGAGCTTCACGGTGCACCTGCGCGATCGTCCCTTCGGCTACCTCGTCCTCTGGGATTCCGCGTCGAGCAGCATCGTCCTGCGCACGCGGCGCCGCCCCACGATCGACCGCGCGCGTCCCCTCGCCGGGCTGACGATCGCCGTCGATCCGGGGCATCCGCCGATCGGCGCGACCGGGCCGACCGGACTCTGGGAGCCACAGGCCACGCTCTGGGTCGGCCAGCGTGTCGAGCGGTTGCTGCGCGAGCGCGGCGCGAACGTCTTCATGACGCGCACGACGATGGACCCCGTCGGTCTCGGCGACCGGCCGATGATGGCGCGGCGCGTCAACGCGCACGCGCTCGTCTCGATCCATCTCAACGCGTTCGGCGACGGGATCAACCCCTTCCGCTCGCACGGCACGGGGACCTACTTCTTCCGCGCGCAGGCGGAGCCTCTCGCCCGCGCCGTGCAGCGCGGGATGGTGGCGCGGATGAAGCTTCCGAACCTCGGCGTCTACTACGACAACCTCGCGCTGGCGCGCCCGACGTGGATGCCGTCGATCCTCTGCGAGGGGGCGTTCCTGATGTTCCCCGACCAGGAGGCGGCGCTGCGCACCCCGCAGTTCCAGGAGGCGTACGCGCGCGGAATCGTGGATGGGATCGAGGCATACTTCCGAGACCTTCCCGATGACCGTTAGGCAGCGGCTGGTACGGTGCGCGGCCGTCGCCGGTGCCGCCGTCGCGCTCGCGACCGGCGCGGAAGGGCAGCGTCCGAACGCGGCCTGGCGGACGATCGATACGCCACACTTCCGCGTCCACTTCTCACCGGAGACGGAGGCGACGGCGCGCCATGCCGCGGTGAGCGCGGAGTGGGCGTGGACGCAGCTCGCGCGCGAGCTCGTCCCCCCGCGCGGCCCGATCGATCTCGTGGTCAGCGACGACGCGGACTTCTCGAACGGGTACACGACATCCTTCCCGACGAACCGCATCGTCATCTACACCCAGCCACCGGTCGATGACCCCTTCCTCCGTGGCTACGATGACTGGATCACGCTCGTCATCACGCACGAGCTGACGCACGCCTTCCATCTCGATCGCTCGCGCGGGTTCTGGCGCGGATTGCAGTACGTGTTCGGCCGGAATCCGTACACCTTCCCGGCCAACTACGAGCCGCGCTGGGTGGCGGAGGGACTCGCGGTGTACTACGAGTCGCGCATCACCGGCGCGGGACGGATCGTCGGCAGCGGCCATCGCGCCGTCGCGCGCGCGGCCGCGGCGGGCGGCCGCGGTCCGCGGCTGGGCGACCTCAGCGTCGCGCGCACGCGGTACCCCGGTCCCGAGGGCGTCTACATCTTCGGGTCGCTGATCTTCGACGAGCTGTCGCGCAGCCGGGGTCCGGCGACGGTGCGACGCTACATCGAGTACTCGAGCGCGTACATCCTCCCCTTCCAGCTCAACCGGACCTCGCGCTCGAGCTTCGGCGAGAGCTTCGCGACGGCGCTCCGCGCGGTGAACGACTCCGCCGCGCGCGCGTACGAGCCGCAGTGGCAGACGATCGGGGACTGGCGAGTTCTCGCCGGCGGCTTCGACGCACTGCGGGCGCCGCGCCGTCAGGGGGACGGGATCGTCTTCGGGGGAGACCTCGGCAGGGAGACGCCGGGCGCATATCGCGTCGACGCCAGCGGGGCGCTGCACCGCATCGGGCGACGGATCACCGCCGGAGTGAACGACCCGCTGCCTGACGGCGGGATACTGACCGCGCAGCTCGAGTTCACCTCGCCCTACGAGATACGCTCCGATCTCTACGTGCAGCGTGGCCGCCGCCTGCACCGGATCACGCACGGCGCGCGACTCGACTCGCCCGACGCGCGAGCGGACGGCGAGATCGTCGCCGTGCAGTCGGTCACCGGGACGACGGTGCTCGCGCGCGTGAGCGCGGACGGACGGGTCGTCCGCGCGATCGTCCCGGCGGCGCCGGACACGCAGTGGGCGCAGCCGCGCTGGTCGCCGGACGGCCGTGCGATCGCGGCGGTGAAGCTGATCCGCGGGGGGCGCTCGCAGATCGTGGTACTCGACACCGCGGGCGCCCAGACCGCGCTGGTCAGCGACGAGATCGGAACAGTGAGCGCCTCGCCGGCGTGGGCCGACGATGGCCGGTCGATTCTCTTCACCAGCGATCGCAGTGGTCGATCCGAGGTGTACGTTGCCCGCGTGATGCCGGGCCACGCGCTCGAGCTCGACACGACCCGGGTCGATCGCCTGAGCAGCACGAACACCGCCCTCATCGATCCGCTCGAGCTCGAGCGCGTGGACACGAACGTGGCGGGCCCGCGCGGCGCCGTCGCCGCCGTGGAGCTGCGCGCCGACGGCTGGGCGTTAGGCAGGGGCATCCCCGGCACGACCGCCCGGGACTTCGCCGACGCGACAGGCAGGAATCCGCGGCCCGATGGTCGGGCGCTTCCTCAGGGGAGCGACAGCGCGAGATCGCATCCGTACAACGCGTTCAGGCAGCTGCTCCCGCGCTACTGGCTGCCGATCGCGTACGGCGACAGCCGCGTCACGACGATCGGCGCTTCGACTTCGGGATCGGACGTCGTCGGCAGGCACAGCTACTTCGCGTCCGCGGAGACCTCCACGAGGTGGGGCGAGGTCGGCGGCTCCTTCTCCTACGATTGGGCCGGACTCGGGATGCCCATCATCGCTCTGGCGGCGTCGCAGGCATGGGATGGCGCCGGAACCGTCGTGGACAAGGCGACGGGCGCGCCGTTAGGCGACGTCCGGCGCCGCACGCGCACGCTGAGCGGCGGGTTGGTCTGGCGGCGGCCGAGGACGCGCTACGTGCTCGCCGCGAGCGCCTTCGGCGGAGTCGAGTCACGCGACTATGCGACCCATCCCACCTGGCTGCGGGACGCCTTCACGAGCGACTTCCTCCGCCGCACCCACCGGCGCCCCTTCGTCTTCGGGGGGCTCGCCGCGTCGAACGTGCAGTCGCCGTCGCGCAGCATCTCGGCGGAGGATGGGGCGTCGGCGTTCGTCAGCGGTGAGCGGCTCTGGGACGCGGACGAGTCGAGCGGCGGGCACACGCGCGTCGTGGGATCGCTCGCCGCGTATCGCTCCCTCCCGCTGCCCGGCTACGCGCATCACGTGCTCGCCGCGCGCGCCGTTGGAGGGTGGAGCGATTCGGCGGATCCGGGTGAGTTCACCGTCGGCGGCGTCTCCGGCGACGCGATCGCCGTCGGAGGGACGGACATCGGCGGGTCGAGCGACTTCCCGATTCGCGGCTACCTCTCGGGCGCGCTCGCCGGGACGCGCGCCGCCGCCGGATCGCTCGAGTACCGCGCGCCGCTGCTCGTGCCGGCGCGGGGCGCGACGATCCTCTTCCTCGATCGCAGCTCGGTGAGTCTCTTCGCCGACGCGGCCACCGCGTGGTGCGGTGCCGGCGCGCTCGCGGTCGACTGCGGCGGACGCACCTCGCCGGGGAGCCCGCTGGTCTCGCTCGGCGGAGAGCTGGTGCTCGACCTCGCGATCTTCTACGACGCGCCGCTCACCCTCCGCGTCGGCGCGGCGAAGGCGGTCGGCCGGCTGCGCGAGACGGCCGCGGCGAGCGGCTCGGTGTACGTCGCAGCGGGGCGCTCCTTCTGACCTTCGATCCGATGAGCAACAGTCCACGCGTCGATCCCGCCGCGTTCGTGCATCCCGCCGCGCACGTCTACGGCGATGTCTCGCTCGCGGCCCACGCCTCGGTCTGGCCGACCGCGGTGCTGCGCGGCGACACCGCGCCGATCGTCGTCGGCGAGGACTCGAACATCCAGGACGGGACGATCGTCCACGTCGACGCCGGCGTCCCCTGCACGATCGGCGCGCGCGTCGCGATCGGGCACCGCGCGATCGTCCACGGCGCGACGATCGAGGACGACACCCTGATCGCGATGGGGGCGATCATCCTCAATCACGCGCGCATCGGGGCGGGCTCGATCATCGGCGCGGGCGCGCTCTGCACGGAAGGAATGATCGTCCCTGCGGGGTCACTGGTGGTCGGGGTCCCCGGTCGCGTGGTCCGGACCGTCAGCGACGCCGAGCGCGGACGGATCCGGAAGACGGTGGAGAGCTACCTCGCCCTGCAGGAGCGACATCGGCGCGGCGAGTTTCCGCGGTACGGCGCGCGGTGAGCGGGCTGCCTCAGCGGGTGAACGACGCAGCGCCACGCGGAGCGATCGGATGCCGACACCGTCGAGCCGCGCTGCCTAACGGCGGGCCGCCCGATCGACGCGCCGTCACGCGGGAAGAGCGGCGAGCCGGAGAGCCGCGGGGCTAGCGCGCAAGATCTTTCGTGTCGGGAGGGGCAGTGGTATCGTGGGCTCCCGCGGTGGTCGCCGGATGACCGACCTCGAGCGGGCGGTCGCGCGACCGGTTAGCTTCCGGCACGGCCGATGCTTCACGTGTTTGCGGGCAAGTCGCGACGAGGTCGTGACGGTCCCGGTCGAGCAGGGCAGGACGGTCGCATCCCAGTGGCCGCCGCGGGTCCCTCCCGAAGTTTTTTCCCAAAGGCAAAGCACGCAAGCAGTTACGCGAATCCGCCGCGGAGTCCTGGCGGACGGTTCGCGACTTCGACGCTCGCGCGCTCGGAGCTCTCCACATTTCGCCGACGCCGGCGTGGAAAGTCGAGACCGCTGCGAGATTCGTGATGTTGATATCGTAACCGACTGTTCCATCGTCGTTTGGGCGATCACTGGCGCGGAATCACGAACCCCGCTACAATGCGCGCCCGCACTCTAAGGCAGGTGCCAGGAACCAGGCGGAAGAAACGGCGTCAACCGCCGTGAACGCAGCCCCTCACGCCTGGCCGCTGGCCCCTCGGCGCAATCGCTCGTTGCCGTTGGTCGCTCGTCGCTCGTTGTAGTTCGCCGTACACTCGCCTCACCTGTGGCCTGCGGGCCACTGCCGTTCATTACCGTTTTCCGTACGAGGTGCAGCAGATGTCCCTCCCCACCACCCCCCCGAGCGGTCCGGTCACCCTCAGCCAGAACGCGCGCACCGTGCTCGCGAAGCGATATCTGGTGAAGGACGAGACTGGAAAGCCGGTGGAGAGCCCCGAGGATCTGTTCTGGCGGGTCGCGACCGTCGTCGCGGAGGCCGATCGTCGATACGGGGCGAGTGAGGGAGCGGTGAACGCCGTCGCCGAGGAGTTCTACGCGCTGATGACCCAGCGCCGCTTCGAGCCGAACTCCCCGACGCTCATGAACGCGGGCCGTCCGCTGGGCCAGCTCTCGGCGTGCTTCGTCCTCCCCGTCGAGGATTCGCTCTCGAACGGGCAGAACGGCATCTACGATACTCTGCGCTCGATGGCGATCATCCATCAGAGCGGGGGCGGCACCGGCTTCTCCTTCTCGCGTCTTCGCCAGAAGGGCTCGATGGTGCGCTCGACGACCGGCGTCGCGAGCGGCCCCGTCTCGTTCATGAAGCTGTACGACGCGAGCACCGACGCGGTGAAGCAGGGCGGGACGCGCCGCGGCGCGAACATGGGGATTCTCCGCGTCGATCATCCGGACATCCTCGAGTTCATCGCCTGCAAGGAAGACCTGACGCAGGTGACGAACTTCAACATCTCGGTCGCGGTGACGACCGAGTTCATGAACGCGGTGAAGAGCAAGTCCGACTACCCGCTTCGCGATCCGAAGACGGGGAAGGAGGTCGGCCGCCTCGACGCGAACATGGTGTGGGACAAGATGATCCTCGGCGCCTGGCGCACGGGTGAGCCGGGCTGCTTCTACGTCGACGAGGCGAACCGCTACAATCCCGTCCCGCACCTCGGCAACTACGAGGCGACGAACCCCTGCGGCGAGCAGCCCCTGCTCCCGTACGACGTCTGCAACCTCGGCAGCATCAACGTCGGGCTGTACGTGAAGGACGGCGTGATGGACTGGGACGCGTTCCGGCGCGACATCCATCTCAGCACGCACCTGCTCGACAACATCATCGACGTCAACAAGTACCCGCTGCCCGAGATCGACGCGCTCTCGAAGCGCATCCGCCGCATCGGGCTCGGCATCATGGGCTTCGCGGACATGCTCGTGCGGCTCGGCATCGCCTACGACTCGCCGGACGGCGTCGAGATGGGGCGCCGGGTGATGGAGTTCCTCGACGTCGAGAGCAAGAAGGAGAGCGAGCGGCTGGCGAAGGAGCGCGGCGCGTTCCCCGAGTGGGCGCGCAGCATCTGGGGCCCCGACGAGACCTGCGCGCGCGACGCGGAGGGGAAGCGCATCCGTCCGATGCAGATGCTCCGCAACTGCAACGTGACGACGATCGCGCCGACGGGGACGATCTCGATCATCGCCGGCTGCTCGAGCGGTCTCGAGCCGCTGTTCGCGGTCGCGTTCATGCGCAACCAGGCGGGCGTGATGATGCCAGACGTGAACGAGGACTTCGTCGCGATCGCGAAGCAGGAGGGCTGGTACAGCGACGAGCTCATGGAGCGGATCGCGAAGACCGGCACCGTCGAGCACAAGGAAGTGCCGAAGAAGTGGCAGCGCGTCTTCGTCACGGCGAACGCGATCTCCCCCGAGTGGCACGTCCGCATGCAGGCCGCTTTCCAGCAGCACTGCGACTCGGCGATCAGCAAGACGACGAACTTCGCGCACACCGCGAGCGTCGAGGACGTCCGCGCGATCTACGAGCTGGCGTACGAGCTGAAGTGCAAGGGCGTCACCGTCTACCGCGACGGCTCGCGCGACAACCAGGTGCTCTCGACCGGCGCGACGGAGCAGGCGGCGGCGAACCGTGACAAGGACAAGAGCGACAAGCGGCAGATCGGCGAGCTGCAGGGGACGATCTCCGAGCTCGACGCCGAGATCGAGCGGCTGCGCAAGGCGCTCTTCGACAGCGAGGCGGAGAACCTGCAGCGCCGCGCGAAGCGGGCGCGCCCGGACAAGCTCCGCGGCACGACGCTGCGCAAGGAGACGCCGCTCGGCACGATGTTCGTGAACATCACCGAGGACGACCGCGGGCAGCCCTTCGAGGTGTTCGTGACGTTAGGCAAGGCGGGCGGCAGCGCGATGGCCGACGCCGAGGCGATGGGGCGGCTGATCTCCCTGGCGCTGCGCTCGGGGATCCCGCTGATGGAGATTCACAAGCAGCTGCGCGGGATCTCGTCGGACCGCGCGGTCGGCCTCGGCCCGAACAAGGTGCTCTCGGTGCCGGACGCGATCGGCATCGCGCTCTATGAGTGGTACCAGGACAAGACGCAGGGCGTGCAGCAGGAGCTGATCGCCAACGCCGGCCCCTCGGCGCCGGCTCGCGAGATCAGCGTCGCACCCGCGTCGAGCACCGGCGGGACGCAGCCGATGAGCGGCTTCGAGTTCGACAACGGGGCGCAGGCGTACATGGGGACGTGCCCGGACTGCGGGAGCCAGATGGAGTACGCGGAAGGGTGCGTGAAGTGCCACGTCTGCGGGTTCTCGGAGTGCGGGTGAGCTCCTCGCGAAGCTGAAGGACGCCACAGCGGGCCGGACGATCTTCGTCCGGCCCGCTGTTCATTCGGGCGCGCACGGCTCGTGCGTGAGCGCGTGACGTGCCACGTCGTGTCTTCGCACTCCTGCCCTTGATTGTCACTGCCGCCTGCGCCTCCCTCGCCGGCGCGCCCGCGTATCACGGCCCCAAGTCCGACCACTTCGACGGCAAGTACTTCCACAACTACGTCCCGATCGCCGACAACCAGATCGAGGACGCGGTGCGCAACGTCGAGCACTCGATCCAGGGGAAGCGCGGCTACTGGACGAAGTGGGAGGAGGTCGTGACCGACTCGCCACCGCCGCGCGTCGGCAATGGGGAGCTGCGCGTCACCTTCGTGAACCACTCGACGGTGCTGATCCAGACGGACAGCATCAATATCCTCACAGATCCGATCTGGTCGAAGCGCGCGAGTCCCTTCTCCTGGATCGGGCCGAAGCGACATCGGCCGCCGGGCATCCGCTTCGAGGACCTGCCGCCGATCGACATCGTTCTCCTCAGCCACAACCACTACGACCATCTCGACCTGCCGACGCTGCGGCGGCTGGTCGCGCGCTTTCATCCGCGCATCGTCGCGGGACTCGGCAACGCGCGCTGGCTGGCGAAGAACGGAGTGCCAGGCGCGGACGACATCGACTGGTGGCAGACGATCGAGATCCGGCGCGGCGTGCGGGTGAGCGGCGTCCCCGCGCAGCACTGGTCGGCGCGGTCGCTGAGCGACGAGTGGCGCACGCTCTGGCTCGGCTTCGTGATCGAGACGCCGACGGACACGATCTATTACGCGGGGGACACGGGGTACGCGCCGTTCTTCCCCGAGATCCGCGACCGGTTCGGCGGCATCCGGCTGGCGATTCTGCCGATCGCGCCGCAGCGCCCGAGGCGCGCGATGGCCGCGCGTCACATGTCGGCGAGCGACGCGGTGCGCGTCGCCGAGGAGCTGCACGCGTTCACCGCGCTCGCGGTGCACTTCGGCACCTTCCAGCAGGGAGACGATTCGGAGGAGGAGCCGGTGGACTCGCTCGCCGTCGCGCTCGGGAGAGCGGAGGACTGCGCGCCCCCGTTCTGGGCGCTGCGGAATGGTGCCTGGAAGCTGATTCCGCCGTTCAGAAGGACGGCGTTCCCTGGCAGTCGAAGTTGTAATCCGTGACCCACGTCGTGATGTCGCCGTTGGCGTTCCACTGGACCTCATGCTCGCCGCCCCGGACCGCCGCGTCGGGCAGCGAACGCCGCACGATCCAGGGGGTGATCACCTCGGTGATGCCGCGCGCCGTCAGGCGCTGCTCAGCGGAAGAGCGATGCGAGCAGGTCGCCCCGGAGGGTGATGCTCGGCACGATGATCAGGTCGCTCCGGCGGATGCCTAACGCGGAGTGGTCGTAATAGACCCCGATCTCCGGCGTCACACCGGCGTCTCCGCGGCCGAGTCGAAGTCCGAGGAAGCCGCCGGCGGTCGGGCGATCGCTCGCCGCGTCGCTCGAGAGGGGGACGACCTGGATCACGCGCAGCCCGCCATACGGCACCACGCGTCGATCCTCACGCGCCGACACGAGCAGCGAGAGCTCGCCCTCTGCGTGCTCCCCCCAGTTCACGAATCCGCCGCCGGCCATCACCGACACCGCGACGCCCGTGTCCGCCGCCGCGCCCGCCGGCTTCGCGTCGAGGCGATGCTTGTAGTTGACGACCACACCGCTCCACGAGGGGATGCGCACGCCGAAGTCGGAGCGGTCGTCGATCCCGTAGCGCAGCTCTGTGTCGAGCCCGGGAATCGTCGCCGCGGTGCTGTCGCCCTTCACCTCGAAGCCGTTCGGGATCACGAACGCGGTCGACGCCCGCGTGTGCTGTCCCTGCGGCACCGTTCGCGCCGTGCTGCCCACGGAGTAGGGGATGCATCCGCCGAGCGAGAGGCTGGCGAGGACTGCGATGCTGCTGGTGATGGTCGAACGCACGAATGCTCTCCGATGAGGGGTCGGAGAGCATTCTAGACCAGCGGGAATCGGCCCGGCATACGTCGCATGACGTAGCGGGTCAGGGGTCAGGGGTCGGCGCCGACGGCTGACCCGACATCCGCTCTTGTTATTGAAACACGAAGGTCACGAAGGCCAGGAAGGGTGCTTCAGCTACACCTTCGTGAACCTTCGTGACCTTCGTGTTTTGATAGCTGTCGCCGGGGCCATCTGCGCCGTCGGCTGACCCCCGACCCCCGACCCCCTGTTAGTGCGCGTCCACCGGCATCCCTACGCCGGGCGTCGGGCGCTTCAGCAGGAAGACCGCCGGCGAGACGAGGGCGAAGGTGATGAGAATGAGGATCCAGGCGTCGTTGAAGCTGCGCATCGACGCCTGCTGCATCACCTGGCCGTTGAGCGCGGCGAGCGCGGCGGACTTCGCCTGCAGCGGCGAGAAGCCGCGGCCGATGAAGCCGGCGGTCAGCATCTGCAGGCGGGTGTCCGTCATCGTCGAGCCGGCGACGACGCTGCTCACGAGGTCGACGCGGTGAATCGCGGTGTGCTTCGTGACGTAGTTCGCGAGGATCGCGATGCCGAACGCGCCGCCGAGCTGGCGCGAGAGGTTGATCAGCCCCGAGGCCTGCTGCGCCTCGCTCGGCTTGAGGCTCGCGTACGCGACGTTGTTGATCGGCGCGAAGAGGAATCCGAGTCCGAGTCCACGGACGATGAGCGCCATCCGCACGTCGGGCTCGCCCGCGGCGGTCGTGAGGTGGCCGAGCTTCCACATCGAGACGACGAAGAGCGTGATCCCGATCGCGATGAGCACGCGCGCGTCGGCCTTCGGCTTCGCGCCGTTCAGCATGGCGCCGCAGAAGAGCGCGGTGGCGCCCGTCGCGAGACCGCCGGGGAGCATCGCGAGACCGGTCTCCGTCGGCGTGAAGTGCAGGATCCCCTGCGCGAAGAGGGGGAAGATGAAGACGCCGCCGTAGAGGCCGAAGCCGAGCGAGACGAAGAGGAAGATCGACGCGGCGAGCTGCTGGTTCTTGAGGACGCGGAAGTTGACGACGGGGTGCTTGTTCCGCGACGACAGCTCCCACCAGAGCATCACGACGATGGAGCTGACCGAGAGGATCGTCAGGCGGAGGATGAGCGCGCTCTCGAACCAGTCCTTCGAGTTGCCTTCCTCGAGCACGTACTGCAGCGCGCCGACGCCGACGGTGAGGAGCCCGATGCCCAGCCAGTCCACCTCACCGCCCTTCTTCGCCTGCTGGTCGGGCGCGTCGTGGAGGAAGGTCGAGACGAGCAGCGCCGAAGCGATGCCGATCGGGACGTTGATGAAGAAGCACCAGTTCCAGGTGTAGTTGTCGGTGATCCACCCGCCCAACGTCGGCCCCAGGGTCGGGGCGACGATGATGCCGAGGAGGAAGACCGCCT
This sequence comes from Gemmatimonadaceae bacterium, assembly GCA_036392515.1. Lineage (GTDB taxonomy): Bacteria > Gemmatimonadota > Gemmatimonadetes > Gemmatimonadales > Gemmatimonadaceae > JABFXC01. Next base: position 35,731 of record DASVXU010000156.1, read on the forward strand.
GGACGAGTCCCTGCTCCTCGCGCGGGAAGATCTGCCGCAGCGTCGCCTGCGCGGTGGAGAGGAGCGCCGCGCCGCCCGCGCCCTGGAGGATGCGCCAGAAGACGAGCTCGACGAGCGAGTGCGACGTTCCGCAGAAGAACGAGGCGATGACGAAGAGGATGATCGACGCGGTGAGATATCGCTGCCGACCGAAGCGCTCGGTGAAGAACGCCGTCATCGGGAGGAAGATGACGTTCGAGAGGATGTAGCCGGTGCTGACCCAGCCGATCTCCTCCTGTGTCGCGCCGAGGTTTCCCGCCATTTGCGGGAGGGCGACGTTGATGATGGTGGTGTCGAGCACCTCCATGATCGCGGCGGTGATCAAGCCGAGCAGGATGAGCCAGCGGTACTTCTCGACGTGGGCCGCGGCGGCTCGGAACGCCCCCGAGCGGGTGAGTGCCGGCGGATGCGTCGGTGGCGCGGGAGCGGCGGGTTCTGCTTCTGCTGAGGTGCTCATCTATGCGTGCGAGGGCGTGCCGGTGTCGGAACAGGGAAGCGCGAAAGGTAATCGATTACTGACTCGAAAGTCAGTAACGGGTCACGGATCCGGGAAGTTCCCCGGGACTCAGGCACCCTCGATCCCCTGCTCGACGAGCTGCTGCCGCACGCCATCGGCGTCGGGGTCGCCCGCCTCGAGGGCCGCCGCGAGCTTTTCCTGCAGCTTCGGCTGGACCGTCGGCGGGAGGGTGGGGACGTCGGCGTTGACGACCGCGTCGATCACGAAGGGGCGGTCGGCGGCGAGGGCGGCGCGCCATGCGTCGGCGACCCCGTCCGGCGAATCGACCCGCGCTCCGGTGAGCCCGAGGAGCTCGGCGTACCGGGCGTAGGGAATGTCGGGGAGGTCCTGCGACGCCTGGAACTTCGGCTCGCCCTCCATCACGCGCTGCTCCCAGGTGACGTAGTTGAGGTCGCGGTTGTTGAGGACGAGGATCGCGAGCCTCGGGTCGCGCCAGCGTCGCCAGTACTTCGCGACATCGATCAGCGCGTTGAGGCCGCTCATCTGCATCGCTCCGTCGCCGGCGACGGCGACGACGAAGCGCTCGGGGAAAGCGATCTTCGCTGCGAGCGCATACGGCACCGCCGAGCCCATCGTCGCCAGGCCGCCCGAGAGCGAGAACTTCATCCCGCGACGCATCCGGACGAAGCGGGCGAGCCAGACCGCCGCGGAGCCGGAGTCACCGGTAATGATGGCGTCGTCCGGGAGCTGGCGCGAAAGCTCCCAGAGCAGAAGCTGCGGATTGAGCGGGGGCGCCGGCGCGTGTGCCTGACGGTCCACGGTCGCCCACCAGTCGGCGGTGCGCCGCTCGACCTCGGCGCGCCATGAGCGGTCGGCACCGCGCTTCAACAGCGGGATGAGCGCGCGGAGCGTCTCGGCGCTGTCGCCCGCCAGCATGACCTCCATCGGATAGCGCAGACCGAGACTCTTCGGCGCGATGTCGATCTGGACGGCGCGCGCCTGTCCCTCCTTCGGCAGGAACTCGGTGTACGGCATCGTGCTGCCGACCATGACGAGCGTGTCGCACCGCTCCATCATCCAGTTGCTCGCCGCGGTGCCGAGCCAGCCGACCGATCCGGTGACGAAGGGGAGATCGTCGGGGAGCGCGGCCTTGCCGAGGAGCGCCTTCGCGACGCCGGCGCCTAACGCGTCGGCGACGGCGGCGACCTCGTCGCCGGCGTGGAGCGCTCCCTGGCCGACGAGGATGGCGACCTTGCTTCCGGCGTTGAGGACGTCCGCGGCGCGGCGAAGCTCCTCCTCGCGCGGGAGGAGGCGCGGGTGTACCGCCCCGGGCGACGAGTGCTGCATCGCGTGCTCGCGCGGCGGAGACTCGACCGCGTCCTCCTGCTGCACATCGTGCGGGATGATCAGCGCCGTGACGGCGCGATCGCCGATCGCGATGCGGAAGGCGCGGTCGATGACGTGGCGCACCTGCTCCGGCTTGCCGACGGTCTCGATGTACGCGCTCGCGACGTCCTGCAGGATCGAGAAGAGATTCGTCTCCTGCTGCACGCTGCCGCCGAGTCCCGCCATCGACTGCTGGCCGACGAGCGCGACGACCGGCTGGTGGTCGAGCTTCGCGTCGTAGAGGCCGTTGAGCAGATGGATGGCGCCGGGTCCGCCGGTGGAGAGACAGACTCCGACCTCGCCGGTGAACTTCGCGTGGGCGCAGGCCATCATCGAGGCGAGCTCCTCGTTCGCGACCTGCACGAAGTCGATGGCTCCGTTGCTGCGCCGGATCGCGCCCAGCACGCCGTTGATCCCGTCGCCGGGAAAGCCGAAGACGCGCGTGACCTTCCACTCGCGAAGGCGCTCGACGATGAAGTCGCCGACCGTTCGTGAGGATTTCGTCTTCTGTCCGTTCGATCGCGGCATCGTCACTCCCGTCGAGGTCGGCAGCGTGCGATGCGGTCGCGCGCCCGCGGCGCGAACAGGCAGACGGGGTGCCACGGACCGTGTCGCACGGCCGCGGTCCGCGCGTTGCAAAGTTCGCGGCAGCACGCAGGGGACAAACCTTAGCGGAGAAAGCCGGTGGCGAGGAAAAAGGCGGCGCACGGAGATCCGAAGGGCGAGCGCTCGATGAAGGCGTCGTCCGCGACGGAGGAGAGCACGACGCGCGGCGGCTCGCGCGTCGGCCGGCAGTACCGCGAGATCCAGCAGGGGATCGACGCGCGCGACGCGGCGCGGGAGAAGAAGGGGAAGAAGGAGGAGGAGAGCGAGACGCCGGTGCAGACCAGCGCACGGCGGCATCCGGGAAAGGGCGACCTTCCCGCGCAGCATCTCGCCAAACCGGGGCTCGAGGCCGACCTCGAGCTGCAGCCGCGCTATCTCGCGCCGCAGTACAAGGGCTCGGAGAAGCTGAAGGACATGGTCGCGATCATCACCGGAGGCGACTCCGGGATCGGCCGCGCAGTGGCGGTGCTCTACGCTCGCGAGGGCGCGGACGTCGCCATCGTCTATCTCCCCGAGGAGCAGCGCGACGCGGAAGAGACGCAGCGTGCCGTGGAAAACGAGGGCGGGCGCTGCCTGCTGCTTCCCGGCGACGTGTCGAGCTTCGCGCTCTGCGAGGAGGTCGTCGAGCGCACGCTGCAGGAGTTCGGGCGGCTGGACATCCTCGTCAACAACGCGGCGTTCCAGGAGCACGCGCAGTCGCTCGACGAGATCACTCCGGAGCACTTCGACCGGACGATCAAGACGAATCTCTACGGCTACTTCTACATGGCGAAGGCCGCCCTCCCGCACCTGAAGAAGGGGAGCGCGATCATCAACACCGGCTCGGTGACCGGGCTCAAGGGAAACAAGGAGCTCCTCGACTACTCGACGACGAAGGGCGGGATTCACGCCTTCACGCGTTCGCTGTCGGAAAACGTGCTCGAGAGGGGGATCCGCGTGAACGCGGTGGCGCCAGGCCCGGTGTGGACGCCGCTCAACCCGGCTGACAAGTCGGCGAAGGACGTCGCGGAGTTCGGGACGCAGACGCCGATGAAGCGTCCCGCGCAGCCCGAGGAGCTGTCACCGCTGTACGTCTTCCTCGCGGCGCCGTCGTGCTCGAGCTACATCACCGGTGAAGTGATTCCGGTGATCGGGGGGTATAGCGGGGGGTGAACTACAACGAGCGACGAGCGACTCAACTACAACGAGCGACGAGCAAGCAACTACAACCAGCGACGGCTCGTCGCCGCTCCGATGCAAGTTGTGGTTGGTCGCTCGTCGCTCGTTGTAGTTGAGTCGCTCGTCGCTCGTTGTAGTTGCCTCTCGAGTGCCTAACGGGCGACCACGCCGCGCACCCCGCGCGAGACGAGGATGGAGACTCCCGCCAGCACTCTCGGCAGCGCGAGGCCGCCCGGAGAGGCGAGGTAGCGCGGCTCCCACTGCGGGTCGAACTTCTCCTTGTACTGCCTGAGCCCCTGGAAGTTGTAGAAGTGCTCTCCGTGCCTGTACACCCAGGCGCTGGCGCGCGCCCACATCGGCCCGAGCTCGCGGCGCTCCACACCGGACAGCGGCGCCATCCCGAGATCGAAGCGCTCGTAGCCCTGCTCGCGCCCCCAGAGCATCAGGTGGACGAGGAGAAACTCCATCGCGCCGTCGGGCGCGTCCGCCGAGTGACGCATGAGATCGAAGGAGAGCTCGTGGCGTCCCGCGCTCTGCCAGACGTTCGCGAAGGCGACGATCCGCTCGCCGGCGCGCACGACCGCGATGGGGAAGTGCGCCAGATATCGCTCGTCGAAGTATCCGATCGAGAAGCCCTTCTCTCGCGTGTGCTTGCGCGCCAGCCACTCATCGGAGACACGGCGCAGCTCCGGCAGCAGGACGGGGACGTCGCTCGCCGGGTGCAGCTCGAACCGTCCGCCCTCGGCCTCCACGTCGCGCAGGACGCGGCGCAGTCCCTTGCGTCCGCCGCCGGCGAGGGAGAAGTCGCGCAGAGGGACGATCGCCGTCTCGCCGAGCTTGATGAGCGACAGCCCGAGGTCGATGCAGAAGGGAAGGGAGGCGCTCGAGATGGAGTAGAAAACCGCCCATGCGTCATGCCGGTCCGCCTCCTCCCGGAATCGCCAGGCAAGCTCGCGGTGCTCCGACGCCGGACCGACGGGATCGCCCAACGCGACCCAGCTCCGCCCCGCGACTCCGTACATCACGAAGGCGCGCTTCGACTCGCTGAAGAGGATGCGCTTGTCGCCGAGCAGCGCGAGATTCGCGAGCGTCGCGGGGGACGCGGCGACGATCTCGCGCACCGCACCGAGCTCGCCGACGTCGGAGACCGCCTCGTCCTCGGGCCGTGCGCCGCGGAGAAGCCGGATGAGCGCGTAGAGCGCCAATGCCGCGACGACGACCGCGGTCGCGCGGAGGAAGCGCGCCGCGTCGGCGTGCGGCGCGAAGCGCAGCAGGAGCCCGCTCGAGAAGGGATTGCGTCGGAAGGAGAGCACGCCCAGCCAGATGCTCGCGCCGACCACCGTCGCGACCGCGACGATCCACTGGGGGGTGAAGGGCTCGTTCATCAGCCGCGTGCGCCGATAGAACGCGTCGCGCGCCGGAAGGAGAGCGGCCGCGACCGAGCAGAGGATCAGTGCTTCCTCCCAGTCGAGCCCCTTCGACAGCGACATCAGCGCGCCGAGCGCGAGGAGCGCGAGCGTCAGGTGATAAGCGACGTCGAGCCGTCGCCGGATTCCCCATGCGACGACGAGCAGTGCGGCGCCGGTCAGGCTCGCCGCGAGGTGCGACGCCTCGATGAATCCGAGCGGGAGCCAAGCGTCGAGCAACGTCACGCGGCTGCGCACGGACGGCGTCGCGCCGGAGAAGAGGAGCACCGCGCCCGCCGCGAACGTGGCCAGGCTGAGCGCGTGCGGCACGATCGCCGGCACCCAGCGGCTCGCGAAGTCGGCGGTGGCGCGGAGGGGGAAGCGACGGCGCGCCTCGTACGCGGTGAGGAGCAGCACCGCGACGACGAAGGGGAGGAAGTAGTAGACGATCCGGTAGGCGAGCAGCGCGCCGAGTGCCTCGTGCGGGCCGAGGAAGGGGGCGAGGAGGAGCACCATGAGCGCGTCGAACACGCCCAGGCCGCCGGGGACGTGACTGATGAGTCCCGCGAACTGCGCGAGAAGGAAGGCACCGAGGAAGGGCGCGAAGCCCGGGCGCGCGGACGGCGGGAGAAGGACGAAGAGCACGGAGCCGGCGACGCCCCAGTCGGCGGCGGCGATCGCGAGCTGCCTGACGGCCGTCCCGAGACGCGGCACCGCCAGCTCGATCGGACCGACACGGAGCGGCTCGCGCCGCGTCGCGCTCCAGTACAGGTAGATGCCGACGAGCAGCAGCGCGAGCACGCCCGCTCCACGCACGACGAGCAGCGGGAGGTGCAGGAGCGCGACGGTGCCCGTCGGCTCGAGCAGGAAGACGAAGCCCGCGATCGCGACGACGCCGAGCATGAACGTCGTCCCCGCGAACCCCGCCGCGGTGGTGATCTCCGCGGTCGACAGGCCCCACGCGGACCAGAAGCGATAACGGACCGCGCCGCCGGTGAAGAGCGGGAAGCCGAGAGTCTGGCTCAACCCGTACGCGATCACCGATCCGAAGGCCACGCGACGCATCGGGAGCGCGCGGCCGACGTAGCGGAGCGCGAGCCAGTCGTACGCGGGGAGGATCGCGTAGGCGAGGATCGCGAGCGCGAGCGCGCCGGCGAGTCGCTCGCGAGGGATGCTCCACAGCGCCGCGACGATGTCGCGCGTGCGGTACTGACCGAGCTCGTTGCGCAGGACGTGGAGCGCGAGCGCGACGAGCGCGAAGACGACGACGGGCCCCAGCCACCGCCGGACGCGCGAGCGTGGCGCGGCGGGGTGGCCGAACGCCTCGAGCGACGTCGGAGTCGGCGTGGTCATCGATGCATTACAGCGCGGAGGACCTTGCGGCTCGATGACAGCGATGGCGCTCGTGCGCGCCGCGCGCAGCCCGGGATCTTCCTATTTCGCGCGTCGGGTGGGCGTGGCCTCGAGCGGGTTGTCCGGCCAGTGGTGTTTCGGGTAGCGGCCGCGCAGATCCTTCCGCACGTCGAAGTAGCTGCTGCGCCAGAATCCGGCGAGGTCGCGGGTGACCTGCACCGGTCGATGCGCCGGAGAGAGCAGATGCAGCGTGAGCGGGACGCGGCTCCCGCCGACGCGTGGCGTCTCGCTCAGGCCGAACATCTCCTGCAGCCGCACCGCGAGCACCGGCGCCCGCGCGTCCGAGTAGTCCACCGGGATGCGCGAGCCGCTCGGCACCTGCACGTGCGTGGGCGCGAGCGCATCGAGCTCTCCGCGACGCTTCCATCCCGCGCGCTCGAGCAGGAGCGCGCCGAGGTCGAGCCGGCGCACATCGTCGAGACGGCGCATGCCGGAGAGGTGCGGCGTGAGCCACTCGTCGAGCGAGGCGCCGAGCGCGGCATCGGAGACGTCGGGCCAGTCGGGATCGAGGGCGTGCATGAAGGCGAGACGCTCGCGGACGCGGCGCGCCGAGTCGCTCCACGGCAGGGCGGCGACGCCGCGCCGCGCGACGGCGTCGGCGAAGGCGCGGGCGACGTGCGCGGGATCGGGGTCGCCCAACGCGACGTCGGAGAGCACGATCGCGCCGAGCAGCTCGCGCCGGCGCGCCTGCACCGCGCCGCTCGCCTCGTCGAACGAGACACTCTCCTCGCGTGTGATGTCCGGGGCGAACAGGGCGCGCAGCTCCGCCTCGTCGAGCGCGGCGGCGAGGTAGATCCGGCTCTCGCCCCTCTGGCCGTCGAGATCGGCGATCGCGAGGAACTCGCTGCCGGTGAGCGACTGCTCGCCGACGAGCGTCGCTCCACCGCCGCCGCGCATGACGTAACGCCCTGACTGTCCCTCGCGGCGCCGCGCGACGCGATCGGGGTACGCGAGCGCGACGAGCCCGCCTATGCCGACGTTCGTGAGTCCCGACGCCCGGCGGGCGTCCCCGCCGCGCGTCGCGCGCACGCGCTCGCGGAGCTGCCGCGCATCCTCGCGTGCGCGCCGCACCGCGTCGCGGTCGACGACGAGGCCGTGCGGCGCGCTCGCTCCCTCGCGCGCGAGAAGCTCGACGCGCAGCGCGAGATCCGCGTCGGCGCCGGCGCGATCGCCGCGAGCGACGTCGCGGTCGAGGAGAAGCGCGGCGACGTCGGCGGCGCGGTCGAGCATTCCCATGTCGCGCGCGACGAGGAGCAGGTGCGCGAGCCGCGGATGCGCCGGGAGGGCAGCGATGGCGCGGCCGTGCGGCGTCGCGCGCGCTTCGCCATCGAGGGCGCCGAGCTGGCGAAGCAGCTCGCCCGCCTGCGCGAGCGCGGCGGGCGGGGGCGGTGTCAGCCAGCGCAGCTCGGATGCGTCGTGGATCCCCGCGACCGCGAGCTCGAGGGCGAGCGGCGCGAGATCGGCGAGAAGGATCTCGGGGGGCGCCTGCGCGACCAGCGCGTGGTCCTCGTGCTCCACCCACAAGCGGTAGCAGACACCGGGCGCCGTACGTCCGGCGCGGCCGCGCCGCTGGTCGGCCGAGGCGCGCGACACGCGCGTCGTCTCGAGCCGCGTCATCCCGGAGCTCGCGTCGAAGCGAGGTCCGCGGGCGAGCCCGGAGTCGACGACGACGCGCACTCCCTCGATGGTGAGGCTCGTCTCGGCGATCGAGGTCGCGAGGACGACCTTGCGGCGGCCGCGCGGCGCGGGCGCGATCGCGCGATCCTGCTCGGCGCCGGAGAGGGCGCCGTAGAGCGTGACGACGTCCACGTCCGCGCCGAGCGATCCGTCGCCGAGCATCGACGCGACGCGGCGGATCTCGCCGGCGCCGGGAAGGAACGCCAGCACGTCCCCCTCGTCGCGCGCCACCGCGCCGCGCACCGCGCGGGCGAGCGCGGCGTCGATGCGACCGTCGGCGGGGCGGCCGAGGTAGCGCGTCTCGACGGGAAAGGCGCGCCCCTCGCTGCGGACGACGGGCGCGTCGTCCAGGAGCGCGGCGACGGCGGCGCCATCGATCGTCGCCGACATGACGAGGATGCGCAGGTCGTCGCGCAGCAGGGCGCGCGAGTGCAGCGCGAGGGCGAGCCCGAGGTCGGCGTGGACGCTGCGCTCGTGGTACTCGTCGAAGACGAGGAGCCCGACCTCGTCGAGCGTGGGGTCGTCCTGCAGCATCCGCGTGAGCACGCCTTCCGTGACGACCTCGACGCGCGTGCGCGGGCCGACGCGGGTGTCGGCGCGGACGCGGAAGCCGACGACGCCGCCGACCTCCTCGCCGAGCGTGGCCGCCATGCGGCGCGCGGCGGCGCGCGCGGCGACGCGGCGCGGCTCGAGCATCACGATCTTGCGCGCGCCGAGCCAGGGGGCGTCGAGCAACGCGAGGGGGACGCGCGTCGTCTTCCCCGCGCCGGGTGGCGCGACGAGCACCGCCGACCGGCGCGCGTCGAGCGCGTCGGCGAGGGCGGGGATGACGGGCTCGATGGGCAGCACGCGCGAAATCTCGTCGTCCGCGCGGCGCGCGCAAAGCCGTACATCCCGCGCCGGGCCGGCCGATCTTAGATTCAGCGAATGTCCGAGACCGCCAAGCCAGGTCACGACGCGACGTACACGACATCCGGCGGCGCGGCCACGCCACACGGCGAGGGCGAGTCGCTGTCGTTCGGCGCGGCGGTGAAAGAGGCGCTGCGCGGATCGCATCGCGACTTCACCTCGGGTCCGCTCGGCACCGCGATCCTCGTCCTCGCCATCCCGATGGTGCTCGAGATGGTGATGGAGAGCGTGTTCGCGGTGGTGGACGTCTTCTTCGTCGGGCGGCTCGGCGCCGCGGCGGTGGCCACGGTCGGGCTCACGGAGTCGATGCTCGCCGTCGTATACACGATCGCCGTCGGGCTGGCGATCGGGGCGACGGCGATGGTCGCGCGCAGGTTCGGCGAAGGAGATCGCGAGGGCGCGGCGCACGCGGCGACGCAGGCGCTGCTGCTCGGGCTGGGGGTCGCGCTGGTGATCGGAGTGACGGGCGCGCTGCTCGCGCCGCGGCTGCTCGCGGTGATGGGCGCATCGCCCGAGGTGATCGCGACGGGAACCGGCTACACGCGGATGATGCTCGCCGGGAACGCGAGCATCGTGCTGCTCTTCCTCGTGAACGCGGTCTTCCGCGGCGCGGGCGACGCGGCGATCGCGATGCGCGTGCTCTGGCTCGCGAACGCGCTCAACATCCTGCTGGGGCCCTGCCTCATCTTCGGGCTCGGGCCGTTCCCGAAGCTGGGAGTCACCGGTGCCGCGGTCGCGACGACGATCGGTCGCGGCACGGGAGTGTTGTTCGCGGCGTCGCGGCTGCTCGGCGGGAAGGGGCGGATCGCGGTGCGCGCGCATCACTGGCGGCTCGATCCGGCGCTGCTCGGGCGGATCGTGCGCGTCTCGGCGAGCGCGACGGTGCAGGTCTTCATCGCCAGCGCGAGCTGGATCGGGCTGACGCGAATCGTCTCGACGTTCGGGAGCGATGCGGTCGCCGGCTATACGATCGGGATGCGGGTGATCCTCTTCGCGCTCTTCCCGGCGTTCGGTGTCAGCAACGCCGCCGCGACGATGGTCGGCCAGGCGTTAGGCGCGGGGAAGCCGGAGCGGGCGGAGCGCGCCGTGTGGGTCGCGGGGGGCTACGCGACCGCCTTCCTGTCGCTGATCGGGATCGCGTTCTTCGCGTTCGCGCCGGCGATCGTCAGGATCTTCACCGGCGATCCGGAGGTCGCGGGGTACGCGGTTCGCTGCTTGCGAACCGTCGCACTCGGCTTCCTCTTCTACGGGTACGGGATGGTGTTCTCGCAGGCGTTCAACGGGGCGGGGGACACGCGGACGCCGACGCGGCTGAACCTCGCGATCTTCTGGCTGGTGGAGATTCCGCTCGCCTGGCTGCTCGCGGAGCGGCTGGGGGCCGGGCCGCGGGGAGTGTTCATCGCGATCACCGCCGCCTTCTCCCTCTTCGCGCTCGCCGGCGCGCTGCTCTTCCGGCGCGGACGCTGGAGGACGGTGCGTGTCTGAGGCGTTAGGCACGACCGGGGAGCACGCCGGGGCGCCGCTCTGGGCCGAGGACGCGCCGCGGCTCGAGCTGCCGGCGCTACGCGAGGAGATCAGCGCCGACGCCTGCGTCATCGGGCTCGGAGGGAGCGGACTGTCGTGCGTGCGCGAGCTGCGCCGGCTCGGGATGTCGGTCGTCGGGCTCGACGCGGGGAGCGTCGGCGGTGGCGCCGCGGGGCGCAACGGCGGCTTCCTCCTCGCCGGGATCGCGGCGTTCCACCACGACGCGCGCACCGCGCACGGGGGCGAGCGCGCGACACGCGCCTGGCGCCTGACGCTGGCGGAGCTCGAGCGCATCGCGGCGGAGACCCCCGACGCGGTGAGGCGCACCGGCTCGCTGCGCATCGCGATCGACGACGAGGAGCTCGCCGACTGCGAGGCGCAGCGGCTGGCGATGCACGTCGACGGGCTGCCGGTGGAGCGGTACGACGGTCCGGAGGGGCGCGGGCTGCTCTTCCCGCGCGACGCCAGCTTCCAGCCGCTGCTCCGCTGCCGGTCGCTCGCCCGCGCGGCCATGTCGGCTGGGGCGCGGCTGTTCGAGCGGTCGAAGGCGACGCGGCTCGACGCGGGCGAAGTCTCGACGCCTAACGGCCGGGTGCGCGCGGGAGCGATCGTCGTCGCGGTGGACGGAGGGCTCGAGCGCGTCCTTCCCGAGCTCGCGGACCGCGTGCGGACGGTGCAGCTGCAGATGATCGGGACCGCGCCCGCGGACGACGTGAGCTATCCGCGCCCTGTCTATTCGCGCTACGGGATGGACTACTGGCAGCAGCTGCCTGACGGCCGCATCGCGCTCGGCGGGTTCCGCGACGTGGGTGGCGAGGAAGAGTGGCGGCACGACGCGCGGCCGACGGCGCCGGTGCAGGAGGCGCTCGAGCGCTGCCTGCGCGAGCGGGTGGGAACACGCGCGCCGATCACGCACCGTTGGGCAGCCGCCGTCTCCTACTCGAAGGACGGGATGCCGGTGGTGGAGGAGGTGCGGCCGGGGGTGTGGGCGACGGGTGCCTACAGTGGCACGGGGAATGTGGTGGGAGCCCTATGTGGGAGGGCGGTCGCCCAGCTTGTGACGCGGGGCACAAGCGATCTTCTACTCTAGAACTGCCGGTCGAGTCTGGCGCGAACCGAAGGAGGGTGCAATCTTGGGCGCGGATTCCGAGAACGAGGAGACGATGACGACCAGCACTGCCGAACAGGCCGACCGCGAGCGCCGACTGCGACCGCGCTTTCGGGCGCTGATCGACGAGATGATGGACCAGATCCGCCGGGTGGCGCGCGAGGGTGATTTCGACCGCGACTCGCGGGCTCGCGCCGAGGCGGACCTCGAGCGCATCATGAGCCAGGTTCGTCGCGCGGCGATGCAGCGCGGGGGCGACGAGTAGCGTCGCAGCCGCCGATGGGAGAAGCGAACGAGGGCGCCCTGTGACTCCGGTCACCGGCGCCCTGTTCTTTTGTGATTCACGCCGAGGGAAGCTCGTCCAGAGGGGGAAGCTGTCGCTCACCTTACCAACGGATGGAGTCCCCGAGAATGCCGATCCTCCGCCGCGTACTCTTCGTCGCCGCGCTGGTCGCTTCACCCCTCGTAGCGCTCGCGCAGCAGCCTGATTCGACGCCGCACATGACGGCGGAGGAATGGGAGGCCTCGCTCGCCTGGAAGACGGGCGACGTCGTGCTGAAGGACGGTCTCGCCACGATCCATCTCCCGCAGCACTACCGGTACCTCGGCCCCGAGGACGCGGACCGCGTCCTTACGGTCTGGGGGAACGAGCCGGGGCAGAAGACGCTGGGGATGATCTTCCCCTCGAATCTCAGCCCGATCGACCACGAGACCTGGGGCGTCGTGATCCAGTACGACGAGGACGGCCATGTCGACGACGGCGACGCGAAGACCATCGACTACACCAAGCTCCTCAAGGACATGCAGGAGGGGACGGCGGAGCGGAATGCGGAGCTGAAGAAGCAGGGGCTCGCGACGGCGACGCTCGTCGGCTGGGCGGCGCCGCCGATGTACGACGAGGCGACGCACAAGCTCCGCTGGGCGAAGGAGCTCGCGTTCACGGACCAGAGCGAGCACACGATCAACTGGGACATCCGCGTGCTCGGCGCGCGGGGCGTGCTCGATCTCGACGCGGTCGGCTCGAAGAGCCAGCTCGCGACGCTGGAGTCGGGGATGGACGAGGTGCTGTCCTTCGTCGAGTTCAACCAGGGGCACCGCTACGCCGACTACAACCCGGCGGTGGACCACAAGGCGGAGTACGGGATCGCCGCGCTGGTCGCCGGCGGCCTGATGGCGAAGGCGGGCTTCTTCAAGGTGCTGCTCGCCGGGCTGCTCGCGATGAAGAAGCTCATCATCGTCGCAGTGGCGGCGATCGCGGGATTTCTGAAGAAGCTGTTCGGGAAGAAGGAGCAGCCGGCGACGGCACCATCTGCCTGACTCACCATCCAACGGGCTTCCCGGAATTCTGCTGATCGAGCCACGACTGCAGCGGCGCGAAGTACTCGGTGATCGCGCTCGCGTCGAGCTGGCGTGAGCCGGTGAGCTTGTAGAGCGTCTCCGGCCAGGGCTCGCTCTGTCCCGCGGCGAGCATCGCCTGCAGCTTCGCGCCCGCTTCCTTGCTCCCGTAGAAGGAGCAGCGATGCAACGGGCCCTTGTACCCCGACGCCTGGCAGAGCGCGCGGTAGAACTGGAACTGGAGAACGCGCGCGAGGAAGTAGCGCATGTACGGCGTGTTCGCGGGCACGTGATACTTCGCGCCCGGATCGAAGTCTGCCTCGCTACGCGCGATCGGCGGCGCGACGCCCTGATACTGCGCCCGCAGATCCCACCACGCCTTGTTGTAGCTCGCCGGCGTGGTCTGCCCCGAGAACACCTGCCAGCGCCACTTGTCCACCATCAGCCCGAAGGGAAGGAAAGCGACCTTGTCCATCGCCTGGCGGAGCAGCAGCGGGATGTCCGCCTCGGCGCCAGGCACCGCGCTCGCGTCGAGCAGTCCGACCTGCCGCAGATAGTCCGGCGTGATCGAGAGGGCGATCGCGTCGCCGATCGCCTCGTGGAAACCGTCGTTCGCGCCGCCCTTGAAGAGCAGGGGCTGGTTCTCGTACGCGCGCTGGTAGAAGTTGTGGCCGATCTCGTGGTGCGCGGTGATGAAGTCCTCCGTCGTCACGTCGAGGCAGGCCTTGATGCGCACGTCGTCGCGATCGTCGATGTCCCACGCGCTCGCGTGGCAGACGACCTCGCGGTCGCGCGGCTTCGTGAACATCGAGCGCTCCCAGAAGGTGGCCGGCATCGGGGCGAAGCCGAGCGAGGTGAAGAAGCTCTCGCCGTACTTGACCATCCCCTTCGCGTCCACGTTCTTCGCGCGGAGGAGCGCGCCGATGTCGTACGTCGCCGGCGCGCTCGCCGGGGCGACGATGGGGTAGATGTTCCCCCACTCCTGCGCCCACATGTTGCCGAGGAGGTGCGCCGGGATCATCCCGTTCGGCGGGACGACCTGCGCGCCGTACTGCTGCACGAGCTTCGCGCGCACGTACGCGTGGAGCGCGACGTAGAGCGGCTTCACCTGCTCCCAGAGCCGATCGACTTCCTTCGCGAACTGGTCGGGGGGCATGTCGTAGTTCGACCGCCACATCGCGCCCGCGTCGGCGAAGCCGAGCTCGCGCGCCCCCTTGTTCGACAGCTCGACGAAGCGCGCGTAGCGCTGGCGCATCGGCGCGCCGACGCGGTGCCAGCCCTGCCAGGCGTCGAGCAGCTGCGCGGGGTCGCGGCTGTCGACGAGGATGCGGCTCAGCTCCGAGATCTGCAGGCACTCCTGCTCGGCCGATCCCCCGTTCGCCGTACGCGCGCTGTCCTTCCGCGCCGCGCGGCAGTAGGTCCCCTTTCCGTAGTCGCCCTCCATGCTCGTCGTGATGCGCGTGAGCTCGGCGGCTTCGGCGGGATTCCCCGGCGGAGGCGCGGCGAGCGCGAGGCGGAGCAGGGTGAGCTTGCGGCGAAGCTCGGGGGGAAGCTTCACCTTGTCGAAGCGCCGTGCGTCGAGGGCGAGCTTCTGCACGGCGACCGCGTAATTGCGGGTCGCGTCGGCGTTGAGCGCTTCGGTGTCGTCGGTGATGTAGGTGGCGGCCACCCAGCCGGCCTGGTTCGCGCGCAGCGCGAGCTCGGTGAGCTGTGCTTCGGCGCGCGCGACGAACGCCTTCGCGTCGGCGGCGGTCGCACCGCGCTTCGCCTGCGCGTGCAGCGGGATGGCGACGGTCGCGCCGGCGAGGACGAGAGCGAGGATGCGAGTGCGCATGCTCCGTGGGTATGAGTGAGCGGACGTGGTGCGCGACCGGCGTTGACACCAGCGGTCACAAGCTCGATCTTGGGCCGCGCTCGGAGAGGGAAGCAGGGCGCGACCGGACGCACCGACCGATGCCACTAGCTTCGCCATTCACCCTCCGATCCGCCACCCCCGGCGACGTCCCGCTGATCCTCGAGTGCATCCGGGGGCTCGCGGAATACGAGCGGCTGCCGCACGAAGTCGTCGCGACGGAGGACGTGCTGCGCGAGACACTGTTCGGGCCGCGCCCGGCGGCGGAAGTGGTGCTCGCGCACGAGGGTGAGGAGCCCGCGGGGTTCGCGCTCTTCTTCCACAACTACTCGACCTTCCTGGGCCGGCCGGGACTCTACCTCGAGGACCTGTTCGTGTTTCCGCGCTTTCGCGGGCGCGGGCTCGGACGCCGGCTGCTCGAGCATCTCGCGAAGCTCGCCGTGCAGCGCGGCTGCGGGCGCTTCGAGTGGGCGGTGCTCGACTGGAACGTGGACGCGATCGGGTTCTACGAGGCGCTCGGCGCGCGACCGATGAGCGACTGGACGGTGTATCGCGTGTCGGGCGACGCGCTGCAGCAGCTCGCCGCGGGGGGCTGACGCTGCCGCGCTCCGGCTTCGCGCGCCTCGCGCGCTACTGGTATCTCGCGCTGACTCCCGCCTTCGCGCTGCTCGCCTACGGGACGGGAATCGACCTGCGCGTGTCCCTGCTCGACGGGCATCCCGTGCTGCGCGCGACGTATTACGTGCTCTCGATGCTGTGCGGGGTGGCGATCGCGGTCGTCCCCTCCGCGGCGCGCGCGATCGCCATCGGTGAGAGCGCGGCGAACCTCGCGCTCCTCCTCGTGGGGTTCATGCTCGCGTACCTCTCGATGCTCGACAGCGCGGCCGGACCGGGCCCGATGGTGAACCCCTTCACGCCCGAGACGATCGCGAACTTCGCGATCTCGGCCGCGTGGGGTTATGTGAGCTACGCGCGCGGCCTGCAGGGACTCGTAGTGGGCCGGCGCGGGGTCGAGTCGTGACCGGCTTCTTCGGCGGAGCGGTCCCTCCCACGGCGCGGCGACGCGGCGTCGCGCGGACCATCGCCGCGGCGATCGTGCTCGGTGCGATGCTCTGGCTCTGCGGCCGCGGGCTCGGACCCGTGCCGCCGCTCGGCGCGCTCCTCGATCCGACGATGGGCGTGTGGGGGATGCCCGCCGCCGCCGAGCTGCCGCCGAGTGCCGAGGCGACCGTCCCCGGGATGCGCGCCGCGGTCACGGTGCTCTACGACGACCGCGCGGTGCCGCACATCTTCGCCGAGAACGAGGCCGACGCGTACCGCGCGTTAGGCTACGTCGTCGCGCGCGACCGGCTGTTCCAGCTCGAGATGCAGACGCTGGCCGCGTCGGGGCGGCTGACGGAGGTCGGAGGCGCGCGCGTGCTCGATCTCGACCGCGAGACTCGCCAGCTCGGGATGCCGCGCGCCGCGGAGCGCGCGCTCGCCGCGCTCCCTCCGGGCTCGCCGGGACGCGTCGCGATCGACGCCTTCGCCGACGGGGTCAACGCCTACATCGACTCGATGTCCCCGGCCGAAGTGCCGCTGGAGTTCCGGCTGCTCGGCGTGCGCCCGGAGCGCTGGGAGCCGATCAACACGCTGCATCTGCTCAACCGGATGGGGCGCACGCTCGCCTGGGAGGACGACCTCGCGCGCATGGCGACGCGGGCGCGAGTGGGGGCCGCCGCGGCGGACGCGCTCTTCCCCGCGCGCAGCCCGATCCAGGAGCCGATCCAGCCTAACGGCCAGAGCGCGCCACGCCGCGACTTCGCGCCGCTGCCGCCGCCGGGGACGCCGGACACCGCGGCGGCGGCGCTCGTCGCGCTCCTGCGGGACGCGACGCCGCGCGAGTCGGACGCGGCGCGGGCGGGCGACGCGCTCGGGAGCAACAACTGGGCGGTCGCGCCGCGCCGCACCGCGGCCGGCGCCGCGCTGCTCGCCGGCGATCCTCACCTCGAGCTCACCCTTCCCTCGATCTGGTACGAGGCACAGCTCACGGTCCCCGACGTGCTCGACGCGTACGGGGTGACGATTCCCGGCGCGCCGGGGATCATCATCGGCTTCAACCGCGACATCGCCTGGACGTTCACCAACACGCAGGCCGACGTCATCGACAGCTTCGTGGAGACGGTGGACGACAGCGTGCATCCCGCGAAGTATCTCGTGGACGGGAAGTGGCGGCCGATCGAGCGCCGCGTCGAGCGGTACATGGGGCCGCGCGGCGCCGTCGTGGCGGTGGACACGATGCGCTACACGCACCGCGGCCCGCTGCGGCGCGCCGGCGCGCGCTGGATCTCGACGCGCTGGACGGTGCTCGAGACGGCGACGTCGATGACTGCGTTCGACGATCTCGCGCGGGCGCACAGCGTCGAGGAGTTCCGCCGCGCGACCGAGCGCTACGAGGCGCCCGCGCAGAACATGCTCGTCGCGGACCGTGCGGGGCACATCGGCATCCGCTCCACCGGTCGCTTCCCGACTCGGAGCGGGGACGGGCGCGGCGACGTCATCCGCGACGGCTCGCGCTCGGCGAACGACTGGCAGGGATACTGGCCGGTGTCGCGCTATCCCGGCGCGGTGGATCCGCCGCAAGGGTTTCTCGCGAGCGCGAACCAGCAGCCCGTCGATCCGCAGGTCGATCCGGGGTACATGGGCACCGCGTGGTTCTCGCCCTGGCGCGCGATCCGGATCAACGAGCTGCTGCGCGTCGCGCCGCCGATGACGCCGGACGCGATGGCGAAGATGCAGACCGACCCGGGGAGCGCGCGCGCCGACGCCTTCGTCCCCGTCTTCCTCGCCGCCGCGCGCGCGCGTCCGACGCGCTCCGAATGCGCCGAGGGGGCGCGGCTGCTCGGGGAGTGGCCGCGTCGCTACACGCGCGACGACCGGCGCGCGGTGCTCTTCGAGGCGGCGATGCGCGAGCTCGACTCGCAGACGTGGGACGAGCTCGGACGCACCGAGCATCCCGCAGACCAGATCCTGCTCGAGCTGGCGCGCGACAGCGCGAGTCTCTGGTGGGACGACCGCACGACGACGCAGCGCGAGCATCGCGACGATCTCGTCTGCAACGCGCTCGAGAGCGCGCTCGCCGGGACGAAGGAGCGCTACGGCGCGCCGGACGACGTGCGCTGGCGGTGGAGCAACGTCGCGACGGCGAACATCCGGCATCTGCTGCGGCTTCCCGCGCTCTCGGCGCTGCGCATCCCCGTGCAGGGCGGCCCCTCGACGCTCAACCCCTCGACGACGACCTTCGGCGCGAGCTGGCGGATGGTCGTCGAGCTGGGCGCGGAGACGCGCGGCTGGGGGACGTATCCGGGGGGCCAGTCGGGGAACCCGCTGAGCACGCGCTACCAGGACCGCCTCGCGAGCTGGAGCGCGGGGACGCTCGACACGCTGCGCTTCCCGCGGCGCCCGCAGGATCTCCCGGGCACGCGGATGCGCTCGTCGCTCACCCTGCTTCCGGCGAAGCGATGAGAGCGCGCGACTGGATCCTCTTCGTGGTGCGCGCGACCGGCTTCGCGCTCGTCACGGCGATGGGCGGATGGATCGCGATCCCGGTGACGGCGGCGGTCTGGTCGACGCTGGCGACGGCCGAGCGGCGTCGCGAGCTTCGGATCGCGCTCGCCGCCGCGGCGTCGTGGGCACTGCTCCTCGGCTGGGGCAGCGGCGCGGGGACGAAGCGGCTGCTCTCGCTGCTCGGCGGGATCTTCGGGGTGCCGGGGTGGACGCTGATCCTGCTGACGCTCGCGATCCCGGCGCTCCTCGCATGGGGCGCGGCGGTGGTGGCGGGGGACGTCAGCGCGGCGATCGCCGACCGCGCCGCGCGCCGCGCCGAACGTTAGGCGTCAGGCGCGGCCGCGCACCTTGGCGAGCCACCAGCGGAGCCCGACGAAGAGAAAGCGCCAGTCGTGGAAGAACTCGGGGGGCTTCCCCTCGACGGCGTGACCGACGAACTGGAAGATCCAGCCGACCACGAAGAGGGCGAGCGCGAGCTTCCACAGTCCCGCGACCCAGATCGCCGCGACGAAGAGGATCACCGAGAGCGCGATCATCGGGATGCCGACGGTGTGGCAGAAGCGGTTGACCGGGTGCTGGTGGCTCGTCGCGTACTGCGCGACCCACTCCTCGCTGGTGCGGTTGCCGAGCATCGTGTCTCCTGGTGGACGAAGGGAGTGCGCTGAGAAGCTGCGACTGGCGGCGCACGCTGTCCATTCCGGCGCCGTGCGCTGGGGCTGCCGTGGCCGCCGGCATCTCTGACCTCGCAGGGAGACGGGGAGGTGGGGAGACTTGCACACGTAGTGCCTTGTGCCCTGGAGGCTGCCCCCCGCGGTTCACATCGCCCGCGCGATGTAATGCACGCAGCGCTCGCCGCCCTTCTTCTTGCAGGACGACGGATCGTGCTCGTACTTCAGCGTCATCTTCAGCAGCTTCTGGAAGAAGCCCTGGATCACGCCGCGGTCGAAGTCGCAGGGGTAGGGGGTGGCGGAGACGATCTTCGCCTGCTCGGGGCCGGTGATCTCGTAGCTGATCCCGCCCGCGCCCGCGCCGCGGTGGTTCATGCTGAACGCCGGGCCGAAGGAGCCGGCGACCTTGTCGAAGGCATCCAGCCCGGGGGGAAGCTGGATGTGATTGGGGATCTCCTTCCCGATCCGGAAGAGCGTGTTCGGTCCGATGCGCCGCTCGATCTCGGCGAGACCGTCGGCGTACGCTTTCAGGGAATACCAGCCGTCCGCGGTGACGTTGGTGATCCCGCGCTCCGCGAGGATCTGCTCGCCCGTCTTCCGGAACGCGCCCATCGCGGCGAGCATCGAGAGGATGTTCCCGCCGCTGACCTGGGCGGCGGCGTGCGTCTGCTGAGCCATGCGAAGGACCCCCGGATCGAGTTCGTGCCCTGCTGCGCCTATTCCGGGAGAGGACGAAGGGCGAGTGGCGCGGTCACGCCCCGGGCCCGGCGGCGCGGGCGGCGGGCGTTAGGCCGCGCCGTTCGCGTCGCGCAGAGGATCGAGACGAGAGTCGTCCCCTCGTAGTCGAGCCCGACGTACCCCTCGTGCGCCGAAGCCGCGATCGCCGAGCCCTCGATCGCCGCGACCCCCTGGAGATCGGGCGCCGGATAGAAGCCGCTTCGCACCAGCCGCTCGACCCACGCGCTGCTCGGCTCGTGGCGCTCGCAGCGCGTGCTCTCGTCGTTGGCGATGATGTCCTCGATCTCGCGCGTGAAGAAGAGCTTCATCGCCCGCCGCTCGCGCGGCGTGACGTCGAGCTCGTCGATCAGCCGGAAGGTGCGGGAGAAGTGGTCCCACGCGCTCTCGAAGCGCCGGAAGAACGACTCCGTGTGGTGGTCGGCGTTGGGCTCGCACAGCACGATCGCGGCGGCGTTCAGCGCGTGCAGCCGCGCGAACACGTCGTCGCGCCCCGAGCTCGACGTCTCGCGGATGTGGTGCATCGCGAAGGCGGCGTGCACGACGAGCGGCGAATCGTCGGCGCGCAGCGTGTCCCACTGCTGCTGCGTCAGGTCCTCGATCACGGCGCAGATCCCGCGGAAGCGGAGGTCGAGCTGCAGCGCGTCCGCCGTCTCGCGCAGCGCACGCTGCGCCTCGGCGAGGCAGTGCGCGTTCGGCTCGACGGCGATCACGGTGAGCCGCTCCGGGAGGGTGCCGGCGCGCGCCATCTCGTGGAGGAGGGCGACCTCCTGCCGCGCCGTCCCGATCCCGATGTCGAGGAGCGTCACCGCGTCGCGGTTCGCGAGCTGCTCGGCGAGGATGCGGTTGGCGACGGCGCCGGCGGCGCCGACGGTCGGCAGGTGGCGCGCGACGAGGTTGAACAGCTCGATCTGCGGAGTCTCGTACTCCTGCAGGTAGAGGTTGATCGCGGCGGCGCGGCCGCTCTCGAGGCGCTTCGCGAGCGCGTTCGCGAAGATGAAGTAGCGCACGTCGTCGTCGCTCTCGCGATCGAGCTGATGGTCGACGAGGATGCCGAGGACCTCGCGGGCGACGTGCGGACGGTTGTCCTTCGCCTCGTGGAGGACCGCGAGCAGGGAGTGGTACTTCGCAGTGGGCTCTGCGGTGTGAAGCATGGACACGATTCCGGTGGCGCGGGGGGATGCGCGCGAGCGCTGCTGGACCGGCGCGTGTCGTCATCGACGCGGCGCGGGAAGATGGGTCGAGGAAGCTTCGACCGCTGCGTCGCGAATCGGCGGGGCGCAATCTGCGCGCGTGAACGCGTGATTGCTTGAGTGTATTCTAATCTTGATCCCGGCCGGTCCGCCATGTCACTTTCAGCTTCACGGACCACCCACGCCGCCATGCGATCGATCTCCCGCAGTCTCGTCCTCACCGTCGCCATCGCCGCCGCCTGCGGCGGGCCCGCGGCCCGGACTTCCACCACGACCACGCCGTCGAATGTCGTCACGGTACGCACCGCCGACGAGCTCGTCCGCGCGATGCATGACCGTTATGCGGGATCGTGGTACCGAACCGCGACCTTCACGCAGCGCAACACGCGCTATCTGCCGAGCGGCGCGGCCGACACCTCGACCTGGCTCGAGGCGATGCGCGTCCCCGGCGCGCTGCGCATCGACATCGAGCCCCTCGCCCAGAAGAACGGCATCCTCTTCGTCCGCGACTCGCAGTTCATCATCGGCGGCGGCCAGCTCACGCGCTCGATCCCGAGCGTGCACCCGCTGATGGTGCTCGGCTTCGATGTCTACGCCGATGCGCCGGAGCGGACGCTCTCGCGCGTCCGATCGCTCGGCTTCGACCTCACGAAGATCCACGAGGCGGACTGGCAGGGGCGCCCGGCGTACGTCGTCGGCGCGGCGGCGGGCGACCTCCGCTCGCGGCAGTTCTGGGTCGATCGCGAGCGGCTCGTCTTCGTGCGCATGCTGCAGCCCGATCGCGACACCTCGAAGACCGCCGAGATCCAGTTCAACAAGTACCGGAAGCTCGGCAACGGATGGCTCGCCCCCGAGGTGGTGTTTCTCACGGACGGCAAGCCGACGTTCATCGAACGCTACGAAGATGTCCGTGTCGATCCGCAGCTCAACGACGCGCTCTT
This sequence comes from Gemmatimonadaceae bacterium, assembly GCA_036392515.1. GTDB lineage: Bacteria > Gemmatimonadota > Gemmatimonadetes > Gemmatimonadales > Gemmatimonadaceae > JABFXC01. The sequence continues at coordinate 57,684 of DASVXU010000156.1, forward strand.
CGACCCGCGCGCCTGGAACGCGGTGCCGCACTGGCACACCGCGCGCTGACCTCGAACATCAGGGACGACATGAAGCTCCGATACATCGCGGTGGCGCTCGCCCTTCCCGTCTACGCGCACGCGCAGGCCTCGAGCGCGCCCGCCGCTCCGCTCTCCGTGCAGGACCTCTCGAAGTACGGCGTCGCCCTGAGCGGACGCGGTCGCACCGAGGTCTCGCTCTCGATGCCGCGTGTCGCCGGCCAGCCCGCGTCGCCGGCGCTCAGGATCTCGATCGACTACGGGCAGCCGCACGCGCGTGGGCGCACCGTGCTGGGCGGGATCGTCCCCTTCGACAGCGTCTGGCGCACCGGCGCCAACTCCGCGACGACGCTCACGACGGACGCCGACCTCACCATCGGCGGCGCGTTCGTGCCGAAGGGATCGTACACGCTCTACACGCTGCCGACGCGCACGGGCTCGAAGCTCATCATCAACAAGCAAACCGGCCAGTGGGGAACGGTCTACGATCCGAAGCTCGATCTCGTGCGCGTGGACCTCGCGACGCGCACGCTCGCCGAGCCGGCGGAGAGCTTCACCGTCACGCTCGTTCCCGCCGATCCGGCGAGGGAGCCCGGTCCGGCGCACGGGCGGCTCGTGCTCTCGTGGGGGACGACGGAGATGTCCACCGACTGGAAGGTCGGGCGCTGAGCGGCGGCTGGTTATCTTTCGGTCTCAACGCGGTACCTCTTAGAACCTTCCTCCAGCCTCGCGTCCCATGACGGCAGCTCGTCTTCAGCGTCTCCACGACGCCGGCCAGTCGCTCTGGCTCGACTACATCGATCGCACGATGCTCGGCAACGGTGATCTCGCGCGGCGCATCCGCGAGGACGCG